>DASREY010000022.1:0-5321 GCA_035651775.1 Terriglobales bacterium | reverse complement strand
GTACCGGCGCTCGGAGCTCACAGAGATCAAAGGAAGTTCACGCGACCTGATGACCGCAGCCGATGCGAATTTCAACCCCAGGCGATCGGCTGGCGTGAAAGCTTCAGGCGCTGATCAATGGCGCGAGTAATAACGCTCCAGGGCAGCGCCTTTTCCCAGAGTTGCTGTTCCTTGACGCGCAGACGCTTCAGGACTTTATAGCGCAAGATGTTGGAATACCCGGGTAAGTACGCGCGGAATTCAGGGCGGAAGCCGGTCTCGGCAAACAAGCGGGCCAGGAGAGCCGGGATAAAGTAGCTGATGTGGACTTCAGGGTTGGCGTATTCCCAATTCAGAAAGTGCCGCCAGTGCGGTTGGGGATTACCGGTGGTAACAAATAAAAGCCCGTCTTTCTTCAGCAGGGTTCGCAAGAGTGCCAGCGTCTCCCGGGGGTTCTCGATGTGCTCGAATACTTCGATAGCGGTAATAACGTCAAAGGGCCCCGCCGCAGACAACAGGTCAGGACGCCGTATCAGGGTAAAGCCGGTGGTCGCTACCTGGTTGTCGATCCAGCCTTCCTCGAAGCCAAAATAGTGCGCTGGCACATGGCTGTTGGAATATTGGAGCAGCCCGCCCTGGCCGCATCCGAAGTCGAGCCAGCGAGAATTCGCGTGCAACGGGACAAGGCTGCGGATACATTGCAGAATACCTCGCCATTCGTAAACTCGAATGGTGGTGGCGGGATGCTTCGCTTCAAAAACGAAATTGACGTACGGGTCAGCCCCTAACCCGCGGTAGTAATCCTCGGAGTAGACGGCCTTGTAATCCCTCCAGGGATCCGCGACAAAGGCAAACTGACAATGGAGGCAACGGTAGAAATGAAAATCTCGCTGGTTAATTCTGCCAGCCTTGGCTCCCAGGTAGGTGGTTGCTGACCCGCACAATCTGCATGCGGTCGCCGGAATGTTAATGGGAGGTGCCACGGCGATGTTGTGTTCTGAGGTGTTCTCCGGAACAAATCATATACGCAGCCTAAGCGCACCTGCGGATACGAAGTCGAGCCCAGGGCATCAGCACTGGATCAGCGGAGGCGAGCGGCGCAGGTACTCGGCAGTCTGGCGCAGGCCTTGCAGAGAACCGATTTCATAAAAGCGCTGTGTCACCTCGAAGGCCGCTAACTGGCCGGCAGCAAGCTGCTCCTGGTATACCTGTGCGAGATCCCAACACTGACCTTCCGGCACTTGCGCGAATGCAGCGCGATGGAAAACCCCCAATCCGTAATCAATGTAGTGCATCCTCGGTGTTTGGCTTCCTTTGTGGTAGCGGACGATACGAACGCCGTCGAATTCCACGTTGCTGATGTCGTAGCGACCTTCGTTGCGAAAAATCGTCATGAGCGAATGCTGACCGCTGCGCTGAAAAGCTTCCGCAACGGCACTGTAATCGCACGGGAGGTAGGAGTCTCCGTAAAGCACAAAAAAAGTCTCAGGGAGCACGGGAAGAGCGCGGCGGATAGAGCCTCCTGTACCCAGCAGCACAGGACCGTCGAAGGAAAAGTTCGCCTGCAGGCCGAACCTCGACCCGTCGCCGACATAATCGCGAATCATATCTCCGAGATGGCCGACGCAAAGGACCACACGATCAATGCCACGCGATCGCAAGAGACGGAGTTGATGGGCGATAAATGGTTGTCCATTCACCTCGATGAGGGCTTTGGGCAGCTTCTTCGCAAGCGGTCGGAGTCGGGTGCCCAGCCCGCCGCAGAGAATCGCAACCGGCGGTAGAGGTGGTTTCACGACTGTGTGACCACGGTGGTGCCCTGGAAATCAAAGCGCATGCGGACCTCCCGCAGCCCTGCCTGTCGCATGGCGTGGCGGAGGCGAGTTTTGTCCTCGGTGTAGAACATCAAAAAACCACCGCCCCCGGCGCCAATGAGCTTGCCTCCCATAGCCCCATTGGCTCGCGCCAGTTCGTAGTAGTTGTCGATGGCGCTATTGGACATAAAAGGAGAACGTTTTTTCTTGTGTTCCCAATGAACATGCATGAGGTCAGCAAACTGCCGCAAGTTGCCCGTTTCCAACGTCTTCTTGCTGCTATATCCAAGCTCCTTAACAAAATGCAGGTTCTCGAGCATGGATTTGTCGTTTTCACGAGAACATTGGTCCTGGTGCTCAAGAATCTGGGAGGCTGAACGCGAATAACCGGTAAAAAACAAAATAAGATTTTCTTCCAAATTAATCAGAGTTTCGGGGCTGACCTGCACCGGCTGCAGTTCCACTCGGTCATCGGGGAAAAAAGTGAAACAGGTAATTCCGCCGAAAGCGGCGATGTATTGATCCTGCTTGCCCACGGGCTCCTTCAGTACATCGATTTCGAGGTGACAAGCCTGTTGCGCCAGTTCCTCCTTATGCAAGATGCGGCGCTGGAGGGTGTGGAGAGCATGCAGCAGTGCGGTGGTGAAGCTGCCGGATGATCCCAGGCCAGTGCCGGCCGGTATGTCCGACATGCTGGCGATCTCGAGAAAACGAGGCTCTACTCCCGCTAGTCTAAACGCCTCCCGTATCAGCGGATGGCGAATCTCATCGAGCGCGCGTACCCTTTCCAATTGCGAGTACTTGATGATCAGGTCATCAACGAAGGTCTGATGAAGCGTAATGTAGACATATTTGTCGATAGCTGCGGCAATCACGAACCCAGTGTGTTGCCGGTAGTAGGACGGCAGATCGGTACCGCCGCCGCCAAGCGAGATGCGGGAAGGACTGCGAGTAATAATCACGTTTGCGATTCCTGGTAAATGCTTTCTACGATGCGCAGAGCTGCTTGTGCATCTGAAACCCCGGGGCTGGGCTGCCGGTGTAAGCGAATGTCGTCCACAAAATCCGCAAATTCACGCTCCCAGGAGTCGTCCTCCATCGGGTACTCATAGATTACGGTTTCCGGAGGTCCCATGAGGGGTGACATCTGGTAACAGATCAGGCGCTCTACCCCGTAGCTACCGCCCAAACCGGAAACCTCCAGCTTACCCATTCGGCAGAAGAGCTCAAACGAGAACAAATTCTTCCATTCTGTCCAGCTGGCGTGCAGAGATGCCACCCGGCCCTCGGCCGTTTTCAAAAGAAAAAAGGCGTTATCTTCAACCGGCATCTTCCAGAAATAAGTGCCTACGTAACCCTGAACCATCGCGAAGTCGCCCAGAAACCAGCGCGCCAAGTCAATGAGGTGTACTCCCTGGTCGATGGCTTCGCCTCCGCCGGAAATCTGGGGAGCGGCTCGCCATTCCGCTTCGTAGCCGATTCGGCCCCCGTGGCCGTAGCGACCTCGCACGTACATGGGAGCACCCAGCACGCCGGAATCGAAGATTTCGCGAGCCTTGCGGAACGCACGGTGGTACCGGTGATTGAACCCAATCCTCACCGCGACGTGGTGACGTTTGGCGGCTGCCGCCACAACATCAAGATCGGAGGAGCGGCGCGCCCCCGGCTTCTCGAGGAACACATGCTTTCCGTGGGCCGCGGCCAACTCGGCCACATGCGACAGCATGTCATGGCTGGTGGCAACGATCACGGCATCCACATCGGGCAGCCCGACCACATCTCGCCACTCGGTAAAAGCGACGGCGCCGGCACAGTTGAAGGCTAATGCAGTCGCGCGCTCGCTTACCCGGTCGCAACAGGCCACCACGCGGCAATCTCCCATGCTGCGAGCTCGTTTCTGTCCGATGAGACCACAACCGACAATCGCGACACGCATCGCTTTTAGCCCCAGTCCAAACCGCGGTCGCGGGGCACAATGCGCCTCAGGGTATAGATGTCGGAGCGCTCTAGCTCACCGCGATGTGCGTGTAATTGCGGCCAAGCATCCCAAACGGCACTGATGAGCTTACCCGTGATGCCATCGGCGGCTTCGCTGGCCAAGTAAACGCAGAGATCGGCGCTTTTTTCCAGAGGAACGCCGCCGGACTCCTTTTGCCGCAGGGAGGCTTCATACAAGACCTGACCCACCTTAGCCGGCCCGGCATCCAGAATATCGTCGAGCATGCGAGTATTGAGGGCGCCAGGGGCGACACAGTTCACGTCCACACCAGAATCGCGAAGCTCTTCCGCAAGAGTTTCTCCAAAGCGCACCACAGCCGCCTTGGAAGCTGCGTAGGCGCTTAAGAACGGCATTGGCTTGGTGGCCCCTCCTCCGGAAAGCAGCAGAATCTTGCCCCGTTTTGAGCGCCTCAGCAGGGGGAGAAATATCCGGCAACAGAGCACTGTGCCCATGAGGTTAATGGTTATGGCCTGCGTCCATTCGCCCCAATCTGCCTGTTCAATGGCGCCCTTAGGGCCATGGACGCCGGCATTGCAAACCAGGATGTCGAGTCGAGAAAACCGCGCTTCCACAAGCGCGGCAAGCCCGCGTAAATCCGGTTCCGAAGAAATATCGGCGCTCCGGCTCATTACTTCGCAGTTGGTGGAGCGGAGAATTTCCTTAGTCGCTTGCTCCAGTTCAGCGGCATGACGCGCGCACAGGCAAAGCTTCGCTCCTTGTTCCGCAAAACGCCGAGCGATGGCACGGCCCAGTCCCTGGCTGGCACCGGTGATGACGGCGCACTTACCGCTCAAGGTCATGCCTGCACCACACTCCACAAGGTCTCCTGATAACGCTGCTTTCCAAATGGTTTCAGGTGCGCGCCGCCACAACGCTGGGCGCATTTCGCAGGTAATCAACCGTGCGAATAACAGCTTCGCGTATTGTCAGCTTGGGCCGCCAGCCCAGCGCACGCATAGCCGAGCAATCCAGAAAAATAAAGGGATTGTCGCCCACCCAGCCGCGATCGCGCCCATCATAGCGCCGCTGCGGAGTAACTCCCAGACATTGGCAGATCCAGTTGATGGAATCGTCGACTTCGCAGTATTCATCCGTGCCTAGGTTGAAGATATTCACTTTATGTTGCGCCTTTTCTGCGGCCAGCAGCATGGCGTCGATGCAGTCCTGGACGTATAGGTAGGACTTGCGCTGCTTGCCGTTCCCCAACACCTCCAGGTAATCGGGATGGATTTGCAATTGCTTGTAGAAATCGAACACGTGGCCATGGGTGTAGCGCTCTCCCAGAATGGAAACAAACCTGAATATATACGCCTGCAGGCCGAAGCCTTCGCAATAAGCTTCAATAAATGCCTCGGCCGAAATTTTGGAGGCGCCGTAGAGGGAAGTCTGCACCGGGATAGGAGAAGTTTCCGGGGTGGGGAAAATTTGCGCCTCTCCATATATGGAACCGGTGGAGGCATAGGCGATGCGGCGGACTCCGTTGTGGCGCATGGCCTCCAGTACATTGACGGTGGCAATGGTGTTCTGTT
>DASREY010000021.1:0-28659 GCA_035651775.1 Terriglobales bacterium | reverse complement strand
CAACATACTGCTTGTGCCTCAGCCTGGACAGGTCGAGAGCACGCAGGACCTGGTAAAAGTGCTGGACTTCGGCATTGCTAAAATGGCCGACCCCAGCTTTGAAGGAAATCGCAATGCCACCCAGACCGGCATGGTGGTGGGAACGCCGCAATATGTTTCACCGGAGCAGGCCTCCGGCAAGATTGGCGAGCACATTGACGGGCGCTCTGATCTCTATTCTCTGGGCATTGTGCTTTACGAGATGATCACCGGCAAGCTGCCCTTCAATTCCGATACTCCAATCGGCTTCCTGATTCATCATCTGCAAACGCCGCCCACACCGCCGGCGGGCATAGCACAATCTGTTTCCGCGCTGATCATGAAGTCCCTGGAAAAGGACCGCGTCAAGCGCTTTCAATCGGCCGATGAAATGGTGGCGGCAATGGACCGCGTGTTGAAGACCCCTATTCCTCCCATTGTCAGACCCGATATGCCGAGCGGCCCCGTTAATCCGCCCGGCCCTCGGCTGACTCCGGTATCAGGTCCCCTTCCGCAGCGCACAGCGCCACCGCCGATGGCGGTTCCCACCGGGCAGATTCAACCCCAGCGCAACGTCGCCGTGCTGACGCCGGCACACGCCACCACGACCGGTACCTACATGGCCGAGCACGGGGGCACAGTTTTCGACGAAACCAAGCTGCGGCGAGGCAAGCCGGCAGCGCATGGCAGCACCCCCTTCGATTGGAAAAAATTCCTTATTATCGGAGGCATCATCGCCGCGCTGCTGCTTGTAGGTATGATCGTGAAGCAGGTGGAATCGGGTCCGCATTCGGTGTCGGTCCAGTCGGCCCAGGATGACGCGCGCATCATGCAGGATGTGACCGACGCCTTGGCCCGCTCTGAGCCGTTGCAACACGCCTCTGTTCATGCCTCGGTGCAAAATGGCGTAGTAACCCTGACGGGCACGGTCGGCAAACCCTACGAATCTGAAATTGCCGGAAATCTGGCGCGCGAGGTGCTGGGCGTGCGCGATGTCTTGAACGAAATCACAGTGGTTGCCCCGCGTGAAGCGGAGGAACCGGTGTGGCGCTCGGAACAAAACAACAGAACGAATACTACGAATCCGCGTCCGGCGCCCACTCCCGTTCCACAGACCAATACGAACAATGGGTCGAATAACTCATCCACATCAGGCCGTGGAAACCAGGCCGCCGCAGAACAATTCGTGATGCAGGGTTACAGGCAAATGGCAATGCAGGATTATCAGGGAGCGATAAGTTCTTTTCAACGCGCCCTGCAAACTGATCCCGGCAGCCAAGCCGCCAAAACCGGACTGCAAAAAGCACGGGCCGCGAGAAAATAGCACTCAGCCTTTGGCACTTGGCATTTAGTCAAGACGCTTACTTGTGGAACACCAGAAAAAACAGAGTCAAAAATTCCAACTCCAGGGAACATAAATTCCCAGGCGGGGCCAAATGCTGATTGCTGAGCGCCAGATGCCCACTGCTTATACAATTCTCCAGACCAAATGATCTATCGACTGTTATTGCTATCTCTGCCGCTTCTTCTATTCCGCTCTCTTGGGGCGCAAGATGCTCACGAAACCCTTGGCCCAAAGCAAAACCCGGGAAAAAGCGGGAACCCTCCACTCGCCGATGTGATTTCCTCGCTGAATTCCAAGCTGCGACCCGAGTTTGTGGGGGTTCATCCCCGCCTATACTTCACCGATTCTGAACTGGCGACTTTGCGCGAGCGGGCGCATGGCAGCCAGAAGGAACTATGGGCTCGCGCGCTGGCGAGCGTTCGGGCATTGAAGGGCGACCCTCCGCCTCCGCCGGCTGGAGCGCGCCGCGCACAGAACGAAGTCGGGCTGGCAATTGCGGAAGCCGCCTTCGCCTACAAGATCGAAGGTGACCAGAAATATCTGGCCGCTGCCCGCAAATACATGGATGCCGCCGTTTCTTACGATATTTGGGGATACGCCTACCACCAGCCCAACGTTGACCTCGCGGCCGGGCACCTGCTCTATGGCATGAGTGTCGGATACGACCTGCTCTACCATGATCTCCCTGAAGCTGACCGTACGCGCTATCGCGAGAAGATTACCAGGCAGGCGGGCCTGCTTTACGACTATTACTCTCCCAAATCGGGAACGACGTATTCTTACAGCCAGAACCACGTCTTTATTCCTATCTCAGGATTGGGTATCGCAGCCTATGCCCTGTATGACGAGGTCCCGGACGCCCCAAAGTGGGCCGCCTTGTCGCGGGCCATCTTTGACCGCGTGCTGCAGACCTATTCTCCCGATGGCTATTATTACGAAAGCTTTGAATACTGGATCTTCGTCACGCCCTGGATCATCCATTACCTTGACGCCCATCTGCACGCAACAGGAGAAGACCTGTTCAATCAGCCCGGCCTGCGGCAAATGCATCTCTACGTAGCCCACAGCATGGCGCCTGGCGGCCAGACCATGTTCGACTTTGGCGACGCGTTCGAGGGGCCGCTGACCCGGGCCCACCAAGGAGAGGATTGGGCGCGCAGCCATCCCGGCGGCCACTTTCTTACCAGCTACAACCTGCTCTATGATCTGGCTTCGCACTTTCACGACTCGCAGATCCAAGGCGTTGCCCACTGGATGGAAAGTCTGGCCCACCTTAATGCCGAAGACTGGTGGTCTCTGGTCTGGTATGACGACAAGCTGCCCGCCGACCCTATCGAGAGCCTGCCGCACTGGCATTACTTCCGTGATAACGAAGTTGTCTATTGGCGCACCGATTGGAGCGCAGACGCAACCGCCATTGCCTTCAAGTGCGGCCCGCCGGAGGGCCACCACACCGCTGCGCTGCTGCCCCAGATTCCCGACTGGCATCTTGAATTAGGACATGCCCACCCTGACGCCAACAGCTTTATTCTCTTCGCACATGGACAATATCTGACCGGTGATTCCGGATACGCGGGCGTCCCGCTCTCGGCGCACCATAATACGCTGCTGGTGGATGGCCGCGGCCAGGGCAATGAAGGCAACGGACATAACGCCTGGTATGACTTTCCTTATGATCAGCTCAATGGTGTGCGCATCACCAAGGCAAAGCTTTCTGGCAAAAGCTTTGACCTCGAAGGCGAGGCCGCGCCAGCCTACGATGCCAAATTGGGTCTAACGCGCTTCCGCCGCCGTATCCGCTTCGAACGTGAGGGACCGGCTTCGGTGGCATCGAGTGGGTGGCAGACGATCGTCATTACCGATCACATCCGGAGCAGACAACGGCATCTCTATACTGAGTTGCTTCATGCCGATACTAAGTTCAGGCATGAGAATGGAAGCCAAAACGGGGACAATGGTAAAAAACCCGGAACCAAGGAGTACGAAGTCAAAGTAAACTTTGAGCCAGCACGCTCGAGCCCGGCGAATGGGGACTCGCAGCAAGACAGAGTGTTGCAGGCCGCCCGTATGTCGGTCCGCCTTGAGCTTCCCGCCGATGCCCTAATAAAACCCGAGCCGAATATTGTTATGGGGCCCGGCCTGCCGGGATCGACCGATAAAGGAGAACAGCAGCAGCGCGGCGAGCGGCTCGCTGTCACGACCGCCAAGCCCGTTACTTCAGCGACATTCCGTTGGCGGCTCGAATTTTAAGTAGTTCTCAGTGACGAATTTTCTGCATCGCCCAAAACAATTACGCATCTGTTGATTTCAATAATATGCTGATTCAGAAAGGGAAATGAATGAAAATTGCAGCCTTGATCGCACGCATTCTGCTTGGCCTGATCTTTCTTGTATTCGGGCTGAATGGTTTTTTGCACTTTATTCCAATGGGGCCCATGCCTTCAGGAACGGCTGGCCAGTTCATCGGCGCACTCTTCCAGTCGCATTACGTGTACGTTGTGAGTGCGCTCCAAGTCGTGGGTGGCGTGCTTCTGTTGGTGAACCGCTACGTGCCGCTGGGGCTTGTGCTTCTTGGCCCGGTGATCGTGAACATCTTTTTCTTTCATCTGCTCATGGAGCGCAGTGGCCTGCCGCTGGCGATCGTTGTCGTAATTTTGTGGGGAATCACAGCCCTTCGCTACCGCCAATACTTCTCTGGCATCTTTGTGCAAAAGGCGGCGTAGGCGGACCAGTTCCGGCGGCTCTAGAGCATCTTCAGGCTTGATGTAGACTTTTCGGGGCGCTGCGCGCCAGCTTTCGACAGAGTAGGATTGTTTATCCTCTGAAATCTAGAACCTCGAAAATGCTCTAGCTGTTCCCCAGTACTGAACTTCCTGCAGATTTAAATTTTTCAAGTTGCTCGGTGCCATGCTGGCTGTACCAGTTGCGCCAGGCGGCAGGGTCGTTGGGCAGGGTGACATCGGTAATCTCGCGCAGCGCCTGGTAGACCCAGTTGCGGGTTACGGAATTCAGGTCGGGGTCGTCGCTCAGGTCAATCAATCCGGGGACGGCCTTCATGCGCTGCTCACGGGTAAGCATGCCGCTCTTGGCCAGACTGCAGCCGGCGCGCTCGCGCACGTCCATCGATGGGTCATTGCGCAGCACGTCGAGAAAATCTTTAATCGTATCGTCGGTCCCGATGTGGGCCAGGCCTTCGACCGACCAGAAGCGCGTCTGCTGGTCAGGGTCGTGCGCCCAGGTTTGCAGCCACTCGTGGATCAGATCGGGCTCAACACCGCGGTTGGCGAGCATACCCAGCTCCCATGCGTTGAATGGCCGCGATTTCGGATTGTCTTCGCCGGCATGCCATAGCGCCATCGCCGTATCGCGCGACTTATCCATCTGGTTCACCGCCAGCTCAATTTCGATAGCGGCGGCACGCACCCTCAAGTCATTGGAATAAAGCGCGGTTTCGCTCAGCGTTTCCCATTGCTTGCTGCGCTTGAGATGCCCATGCCAGCCCGCGACCTTTTCCTCGATCATCTCAGTTGCGCCTACGTCGTGGTTGACGGCAGCGGCCAGCAGACGCTCCATCTGCTCCTGCGGTTCACGGCTGTTGATGTATTCAATCTCATGCTCGGAGAGTTTGGAATTCGTAGCCGCTACGGGCGCGCCGCCCATGGGAAGCTGATGCCCGGTCAGGATATCCATGATGGCCTGCATGGCTCCGGAACGGATGGCCAGCAGCCCAATCGACATCATGATCGCGACCATGATTGCGACCCGGCGCATGCTGATGCGCGAGCCTTGCGGCTGCCGTTCGATGCCCATGTCGGAATTGGTTTCAGGGTTCATGTTTCCAGTTTCAGCTTAGGCTTAGTATCCCGGCAAGTAAAGTTACTTAGGTAAGTATCATTCGGCCCGCTCGGCAATCAGCATTCAGCCAAAGCGTTTTACCGCGATGACTGGAATGTGGACTGACAAGCGGTCTTGAGATTCGAACGGGGGATGCGGGCAAACTTGCAGAAGTAGCTCTTATATTTCTAGCTTTTGGTTCAGCTAACAGCTAAAGGCTTCATAGAGGCAGAAATCCAATCGCGAATCTGCCCAAAGCGAAATTCTCCCGTAGCGATGGCTTCAACAATAAACTTGTGTGCTGACGCCGGCTCAACTTCCAAACAGAAGCCGTTGAGACGGAGAAACGTATCGCTGGCAGCAAAACTGATTCGCTTGTTCCCATCGAGAAAAGCGTGGTTATTCACCAGTGATTCCATAAGGGCCGCTGCTTCCTCGGCAAGACTGGTGTAGTACCCCGTTTGAGGACGAAAAATGGCAGCATCGAGTGCTCCCCGGTCACGCAATCCTTGAGGACCGCCAAATTCTTCAATCAGTTGCCGATGCATTTCTATGACTTCAGCGATCGTGAGGTAAATATGTTCCGCCATTTAGCGGGCCAGCCGTCGATGCAGCTCGCGGTTTTTGTCGGTGGAGCGACGAAAATGAGCCATCACCTCCGGCCGCACCGTACCCTGGGACGGTACTACGAACTGAATATAGTGTTCTAAGGCTTTTTCCAGCAGAAAGCGCTGCGACTGGCCATTTTGCTTGGCTATTCGGCAAAACTCGGAGTAGATTTTTTTATCGATTTCAGGACCAATTTTGATTGTGCCTTTTGCCATACGAAGCCTCCAGAATAATTATAGTCCATCCGGTTTATACAAGATTAATCTAGAATAATCTAGATAGCAGGGATAGACAGGCACACTCGGCAGTGTATATGAACGAATATCCGAGTTATCAAATAGAATTGATATACATCCTATGAGCATTCGTAATTTAGCTATCATCGCCCACGTTGACCACGGTAAGACGACACTGGTAGACGCCATGCTGCGGCAGAGCGGGACCTTTCGCGCCAATGAAGTCGTGGCCGAGCGGGTCATGGACTCCAACGAACTGGAGCGCGAGCGCGGCATCACCATACTGGCCAAAAATACCGCCATTTTTTATCACAACGTGAAAATCAACATCGTGGATACGCCTGGCCACGCCGACTTTGGCGGCGAAGTTGAGCGCGCCTTAAAGATGGTAGATGGCGTGATGCTGCTGGTAGACGCCAGCGAAGGCCCGCTGCCACAGACACGCTATGTGCTGGGCAAGGCGCTCGAGGCGGGGCTGCCTCCGATTGTTGTCATGAACAAGATTGACCGCCCGGACGCGCGTCCACAAGAGGTGCTGAACGAAATCTACGACCTGTTCATTGACCTCGACGCGAAAGAAGAGCAACTCGACTTTCCCGTGCTCTATACCAATGCCAAGGCGGGCACTGCTTCAACCTCGGCCGAGCAACCAGGCGCAGATTTGAAGGTGCTGTTTGATGCGATCCTGGAAACCATTCCCGCGCCTGCCGGCGATGCGGCGGCCACGCTGCAGGTGCTGGTAGCCAACCTTGATTACAGCGACTACCTGGGACGGCTGGCCATTGCGCGCGTGGTCAATGGCACGTTGAAAACAGGCGAAGATGTGGCTATTGCCAAGCTCGATGGCTCTCTGCAAAAGATACGCATCACAAAACTATTTTCATTCAGCGGATTGAAGCGCACAGACATCGTTGAGACCGAACTGGGCGATATTGTGGCGGTGGCGGGAGTGGAAGGCATTACCATCGGCGAAACCATTACGAATGCAGAGAATCCGGCGCCACTGGCGGCCATCGCGATTGACGAGCCTACAATCGCCATGCAATTCACCATCAACACCTCTCCTTTTGCCGGACGCGAGGGGCAATATGTTACCTCGCGCAACCTGCGCGAGCGCCTGCAGAAAGAGCTGTTGACCAATGTCTCGCTCAAGGTCGAGGAATCTGCCAGTACAGATACCTTCAAGGTCTTGGGACGAGGCGAGCTGCAGCTTTCGATCCTCATTGAAACCATGCGGCGCGAAGGATATGAGCTCATGGTAGGCAAGCCGGAGATCATTACCCGCCGCGATGCCAAAACCGGCAAGCTGCTGGAGCCCACGGAAAAACTGGTGATCGATGTGCCGGAAAATTTTGTAGGCGTAGTGATTGAAAAGCTGGGAGCCCGCAAAGGGCAGATGACCAGGATGCACAACCATGGTTATGGGCGGGTGCGGTTGGAATTCAGCATTCCCAGCCGGGGGTTGATCGGCCTGCGCAGCGAGTTGCTGACCGACACCCGCGGCACGGCCGTGTTGAATTCTATCTTTGAAGGCTATAGCGAATGGTTGGGCGAGATTCCGCACCGGCTCACGGGCGCGCTCATCTCTGATCGCCCCGGCAAGACCACGGCCTATGCTCTGTGGAACCTGCAGGAGCGCGGCGAACTGTTCACCGGGCCGGGCGAGGACGTCTACGAGGGCATGATTGTCGGTGAGAATGCGCGCGAGGTTGACCTGGACGTAAACGCGGTACGCGAGAAAAAGCTTACCAACATGCGCGCTTCAACGGCCGATGAAGCGATTCGACTGGTTCCGCACAAGGCGCTGAGCTTAGAACAGGCGATTGAGTTCATTGAAGACGATGAGTTCGTGGAAGTCACGCCAAAAACGCTGCGGTTGCGGAAGAAGATTCTTCAAGCGAACAGGCGTCCTAAAAAGGGAGCGGTGCCGGCGGGAGTGGAAAGTTAGTACTCAGTACCCGGTACTCAGTTGTGAAAATTACACTCCAACTTAAAATTGCGCTCGAATGTTGATGGACAATTCCTAATCGGGAAGTTTTAACTGAGTACCGAGTACCGACAACTGAGTACTGCTTACAAAGGCCGGCTTAACGAATCCGGCCTTTAATTTTTGAAACTTCACAGGGAGATACGAGCGGACTACTTGCCTTTGGGGGCAATGGCATCTTTTGCGGCCTTGGCCACGCGGAACTTCACGACGGTCTTGGCTTTGATCTGGATAGCTTCTCCAGTTTGAGGGTTACGGCCCATGCGGGCTTTGCGGTGCGCCTTCACCAAGCGGCCGATACCGGGAAGGACGAAGATGTCGTTCTTTTTGGTCTCTTTGATCGCTGTGTCAGCGAGGGTCTCGAGGAATGTTGCGGCCATTTTGTTGTTAGTGCCAACTTTTTCGGCCAAGTGTCGCACGATTTGGGATTTGGTCATACCTGCTGCCATTGAAATTCCTCCTTGAATTAGCGAGCAAAAAACGCTCGATAACCGCATGGTACAACAGTTTCCCGCACTTGAGAAGCATTTTTGCCAGATTTTATGCGGCTGCCATGCAGTTCAGGCTGTGGAAAACCGCATTCTGCCTGCCTGGAACGAGGGCGGGCATATCCCGGAAAGGCTCAGGCGGGCGCCTTAGGATGCGTGGCATGCCGCATGAGAAAATAGGGGAACATGAGTTGCACCCTCTGTAACTTACGGAAACCAAAGCGCTTTTGTCCGGCTGTGCATGACAGGATCTGCGCCGTTTGTTGTGGTGAGCAGCGCGAGATTACGCTCGACTGTCCTAACGACTGCGTTTATTTGCAGGAGGCGCGCAAGCATGAGCACCACGCCTTAAAAGACTTGCCCAGGGCCGCTCTTTTTCCTGAAGTGGAAATCCGCGAGCAGTTTCTCTATGAGCGCGAACCTCTGCTCACCGGGTTAAGTTTCGCGCTGGCAAAATCGGCGCGCGCCGACCGCACGCTTCGCGACAGCGACTTGATTGCTGCCGTCACTACCCTGGCTCAGAAGCAGCAGACATTGGTGAACTCGGGCTTGCATGTCGGCGGAGCCAACACCTCGCCGGTGCAGCAAGCCATCATCAGCGGCGTGGAAAACATGTTGGCTGAATACCGGGAGATGGAACAGAAACATGTGGGGTACTCTTCGCTGCGCGATAGCGATGTACTGCTGGCGCTGGTTTTCCTGGTGCGCATGGCGTATTCGCGGAGTTCGGGACGCCCCCGCTCGCGTGCTTTTGTGGATTTTTTGTGCGAGCAATTCCCCGAGCGCAGCGACTCCATCGCTGCGCCGCAGGGCTCCAGTATCGTGATTCCGTAGGCACTGCAACTTTGCCATCGGCATAAAGGGCAAGCCGAGGACCCACGGCAGCCCGGGGGCGGGCGCGGTGCCGCATGATCCTTCTGCGTTCCATCATTACGAGGATTCACTTCTTGAAAAAGACTGTCTATCTATCGCTGGGATCGAATATCGGCGACCGCCAAAGACAAATCTCTATCGCCATTGCCAGGCTGGGGGAACTGGGAAAGATTACTGCCACTTCTTCCCTTTTTGAAACCGAGCCGATGGAAATAACGCAACAGCCCTGGTTCCTGAATTGCGCCGTCGCGCTCGAAACTGAGCTCATGCCCAAGCAACTCATGAAGGCAATCCTGGGAATCGAAAAGGAGATGGGACGAAAGCGCACACAGCCCAAAGGCCCTCGGTCCATCGATATTGACATTCTATTATTCGGCAATTCGGTTGTTGATACGGCAGGGCTGACCATTCCCCACCCGGCGATGCATGAGCGGCGCTTCGTACTGGCGCCGCTGGCCGAGATTGCCCCTGGCGTGCGGCATCCAGTGCTGAAAAAGACCGTCGCCGAGTTGCGTGATGCGCTGCCGGCAAAGGGAGCGGTACGCATCGTTAATTAGGCGGTAATTTCAATTAAGCAGGCCCACAGTTGAGCCGCTCCTGCAGCCGAAGTTTTACCTCCGGCCATTCCGTATCGAGGATGCTGAAATATACTGTGTCGCGCACCCGGCCGCTTGAGGTAACCATATGTTTGCGCAGCGTACCTTCTTCCTTGGCGCCGACCCGCAGGATCGCGTTGCGTGATTTTTGATTCAGCGCATCGGTCTTGAGTTCGACGCGCAAACAGTTCCAATTCTCGAATGCGTGGCACAGCATGAGATATTTGGCCTCGGTATTGACCGCGGTGCGCTGCCAGGCGGGCGCGATCCAGGTTGAGCCGATTTCGACTTTGCGATTGGCCAGATCCATGCTCATAAATCTCGTGCTGCCGATGATTTTTCCCGACCTTTGTTCGATGGTGGTAAATGGCAACGATTGCCCGCGCTTCTGTTCTTCCAAAACTGAATGAATCAATCGGGAGAAGTCATCCAGTGTACGCATGGGGTAGGGAATCCAGCGGAAGATGTCTTCCATCGAGTCTTTGGCAACTTCCCACATCGCCTCCGCGTGTTCCGGCCGCAACGGTTCCAGGCGGACCACACGGCCGGCTAACGTTACAGGCTCAAGCACCTCTAAGGTTGGGTTTCCCTTGACTTTCAAATGTAATTCTCCCTTAGTTAGCATCATAAAATTTTGGGGCTGGTTTGGGAAAGCTGGTTTTAGTAAGATTAGGGCGCTATGCCGTTGCAAGCCCTACTTTTTGTACATGACCCGGAAGCATTACGCGTTGTCCGCCAGGTTTTAGACAGTGCCAACATCCTCTGTCAGGTGGGAACAAACTCTGCGCAGGCAATTGAGTTTGTCAATACCCGCCGTTTTGACGCCCTTGTAGTCGATTGTGACGACATGCAGGGTGGCAAAGACGTTTTGCAGCAGTTGCGCAGCAGCCCTTCCAGCAAGCGGGCGATGGCCTTTGCCATCATCAACGGTGGCACTACCGTGCGTGAAGCCTTTGATCTGGGGGCCAACTTTGTCCTGGATAAACCGCTCACCGTCGATCGCGTTACCCGCACCCTGCGCGCCGCGCAAGGTTTGATGAAGCGCGAGCAGCGGCGTTATTTCCGCAATGCCATTGAGTCTGAAGCCCAGATCACACTGGCGGAAGGCAAGGAAATGCGCTGCAGAATCCTCAACCTGAGCGAGGGCGGCATGGCGGTGAAGTTGCCCATGCGACTGGAAGCCCAAGCGGCGTTGCGCGTGCGCTTCTTCCTGCCCGGAGGCCTGCGGATTGAAGTCAAGGGCGAGATCACCTGGCACAAAGAGAACCATGGCGTTGGTATCCGCTTTCAGCATATGGACCCTAAGATGCAGCGTGACCTCGAGCAATGGCTTAGCCACCGGTTCGAAGCACAAAACGCTACCCACATCAACGCCACCACTCGCTCACGGTAGAAATTCTCGGCTCAGATACCCCTCCATCAACTTCACGTAATATTCCTGGCAAGAGAAATATGGAACTTAGGTGAGCTGAACGCGAGGCGAGCAACGGGCGTTGCCGAACCTTCAAATAAAAAACGCAACCAAGTTCGCTCTTGTTGTCGGCCAACCCCAAGAAACGAACCTGATTGCGCATCACACCCGTTAGGGGGAGGGTGCTCGGAATTGATTGTCTCTCATGGTTACCACTTCCCGACAGATGGCCGAAGTACTTTGCACTTTAGTAACCGGCTTCGCTAGTAGTAGTACTTTGATCTGACCAGAAAATCGCGGGGCTCGCTGCAGCGGTCTCAACCTTGAGTTCGGGGTTTCGATTTCTGTGCTCGCGCTATTTTTATGTTTCGCTAAAGCTGGCCGAATGCCCGCACCAGATATTTCACGATGTGATAGCCGTCTAGATATTTGTAGGGGGTTTCGCCTGTGGTGTAGTGGCCGCAGGGCAGTTCGACCGCCCTGAAGTCAAAGTTGCGGCGCGAGAATTCTTCCACGACTCTGCGGGAATACTCAGGCAGGAAGGTTAAATCGTACTTCGCGTAGATGACCAGTGACTTCTTGGGCGTGCGGGCAAACTGCTCAACGTAAGAAGTAGGACTGATCGACATCCATGCGTGGCGCAGGCTTTCCAGATCGATGGTTGATTCCAGGCTTTCGCGGATGTGGCGCGTCGATTGTCCGGTCCAGACCACGTCAGCAAAATAGGTGGAGGCATGGTTAAACACGTTGACGCGCAGGCGCTCATCGTGCGCGCTGGCCAGGAAGGCATAACAGGAGCCCAGGCTGGTGCCCATGACGCCGAACTGGGTGTATCCCTGCTGCGCGAGCCAATCGAGGCAGCAGCGGAGATCAATGACGGCCTGGCGGGTAGCGTCAATGGTGCGGGCCACGTTGGAACTCACCGCGTAATCGGCGCGGGTAAGCTCAACCGGTCGGCGGATATCGTGATATGGCGAACTCATGCGCAAGGCTGAAATTCCAAACCAGTTCAATGCCGTGCAAATAGAGTTGTGACTGATGGCGTCAGAATTCCAATGAGGCAGCACCACGACGGCGCGCTTATGAGTGGTCCCATTTTTTTCCTTTGCCGGGAACCAGCGCGCATTCATCAGATTATTTTCCGGATACGGCGTGCGCACAGGAGAGGTGAAACGCAGGAAGTCGCCTTCTTTATCTTTAAGCCTGTCTTCGTCCTGTGGGCGGCTGCGGGTGGCAAACAGCTGCAATTTGCGCCGTTCCAGGCGGAAATCTGTGGGCACGTCGTAAGAAAAGAATTCGTCGCTGTGGCGAACGATGGTCTCGTTGAGATCATGCAGGTAGCGCTCATAAGCCTCGGCGCTCTGGGGGTAATTGCCGTTGACGAACGGCCAGGTGCGCGTCCATTCAATGCCCCATTCAAAAGGGCGCACAATGCGGTTGGTGTCAGCGGTGGTAAGCCGGGTCTCCCAGTTGGTCATCCACTTTTCATAGAGCTTGCGCATGTGAGATTAGTGTACCAACCTTGAATTAAATTCGAGAAGTGCTGCGGCCACGACAATGCACGGCAACGATGGTTTGCCGTGGTTTACCGCATGTATGGCATCGGGAATTACGGCGTTATCGAGGATCGCTTCCATCGCCATACCAGCCAACCTACCGTGGCCAGCATGCCCAACCATCCCAGCGCGCGAATAAATGCCGCGACCTGCACGTCATGTTGCAATATGCCGAGGTGGGAAAAGATATAAAACCAATCGTGTTCCACATAGTCGGAGTCGCCGACCGTGACCAGAGGCAGCTCCTGCGCACGCGCATCAGCCATGTAAGTTGCAATATAGAGAAAGTTTTCAAAGAAGAAAAAAGAACAAAAAGCTGTGGCGGCCGGCTGGCGGCGATATGCAAAGTAAATCGCCAGCGCAAAAGGGACAAACAACTCGAAAATGGTGCCGCCCCAGATCATCAGGGTCTGGCCGAGGTAGCTGAACAGTAGGTGCCCAGCTTCGTGCACGATCAGGTTGGCATTATCGATAAACAGAAAGCCGCTGTGATCGAGAAGCGCGTACAGCAGGAAAAAGAGGTAAAAGACAAGCCAGCCGATGAGCACTACGAGTGAAATGGGCTGCCATTTTTCCCGAAAGGAATCGAGAAAATCCAGGGCAAGCTTCGAGTTTCCGATTTCGAGTTTCAAGAAAAACCTAACCGCAGATTTTGCGGATCGTTCCGTTAAATCAAAACCCTGTTACTCCACATATTTCCTGGGGACACGTTTAGAGATGTTACACAGAATCTCATAGGGGATGGTGTGGCAAATATTGGCGTGTTCCCATGCGGTAATGTGGCGTTTTGCGCCCTCCGCGTAGAGCTCGAGTATGCCGGGCAGGGCCTGTTCCCATGCGCTGACGCGGCGCTCTTCACTGGACCCGATAAGGATAACCTCGTCTCCAACATCGACGCCGGGAATGCCGGTGACGTCAATGGTAGTCATATCCATGCTGATGTTGCCGACGATGGGGGCATACTCGTGGCGTACGATCACGCGTCCACGCGAGGAGAGCTGGCGATTCAGGCCATCGGCATATCCCACAGGAAGCACTGCGATGCGCGCCGGGGCGGCGGTGACATAAGCCCCGTTGTAACCAATGGGAGACTTGGCGGGAAAATTGCGCACCGAATGGATACGCGTCTTCCACGTGAGCACAGGCTTGACCGGCAGCTCAAGAGCTTCTTCCAGGGCGCCCGTGGCCGCCGAGGTAAAAGGCAGAAAGTAGCCGTAGAGCGCGATTCCCGGCCGCACCATATTTCGCCAGGTGCCGTCGCGGCCGGCGATGGCTGCGCTGTTAGCCATGTGGCAGTAAGTGGGCGTCAGTCCGTTTTGAATGGCGGCGCTGACCGCATCTTCAAAGCGGCCCACCTGGGCTTCATTATCAGGCGCGCCCAGGATTTCTGCCGAAGCCAGATGCGTGAACATGCCTTCGAGGAACACATGTTTTGCGGCTTTGATGGTGTTGGCAAAGGCTCCGATTTCACTCACTCCCAACCCCAGCCGCCCCATTCCGGTATCGACCTTGAGATGCACCGGGACGCGCGGTCCAGGCTCGCCTCCGCCAGAATGCTTGTGCGCCGCAGCCTCCAGCAGCTCGATTTGGTTCCAATCCCAGACGGCGGGAGTGAGGTTGTGCTGAATAATCGCCTCTTCCTCCCCGCGCCAGAAGCCTGACATCAACAGGATGCGTCCAGTAATTCCCTCTGAACGCAGTTGCAAGCCTTCATCGGGCGAGGTTACGCCAAACCATCCGCAGCCTACCTGCTGCAGGGCGCGAGCACACTCGGCGGCGCCGTGGCCGTAAGCATCCGCCTTGACCACAGCGCACACCAGGGCGAGAGGATCAACGAAGTCCTGAATGGTGCGAAAATTGTGTTGAAGCGCGGAGAGCGAAACCTCCGCCCATGTGGGGCGCATACGGTTCCTGTTGTGAGCGCATTATAAATGGAGAACGAGCAATCGCGCTGGGATTACGACTGATCCTGAAGTCTGCCGGTCAAGAAGGGATGGAGTTGATTATCTTGTCGCGTAAGTGAACATCTGTGCTTTCAACTCGTCCGGGCGCTCGAAATTATTCGCCCATCTGCATGGAATCGCGATCTAGGTTGGCAAATCGGGTTGAGGGTTTGATGAATGCCATCTTGATGCTGCCGGTGGGGCCGTTGCGCTGCTTGGCAATCATCAGCTCAGCAACTCCGCTGAGCCCTTGAGCTTCAGCGTCCTCGGCCTTCATGTAAACCTCTTCGCGGAAGATAAAAGCCACTACGTCGGCATCCTGCTCGATGGAGCCGGACTCCCGAAGGTCGGCGAGCTGGGGACGGTGGTCTCCGCCGCGGCTTTCGGGGGCGCGGCTCAACTGCGAGAGTGCAATCACGGGGACGCGCATTTCTTTGGCCAGAGCTTTAAGCCCGCGGGAGATGGCGCTGACTTCTTGCGTACGATTCTCAGGGCGGCGGCCCCCCGCGGAGGTGATGGACATGAGCTGCAGGTAATCAACAATGAGCAGGTCAAGTTGTTTTTCCGCCTGCTGCAGACGCCGCGCCTTGGCGCGCATCTCGTGCAGAGAAATTCCCGGCGTATCATCGATGAAAATCCTGGAGTCGCCCAGGCCGGCCAGCGCATGCGCGAGCTTCTGATAGTCATCGCGTCCTAAAAATCCGGTGCGCAGCTTGTGCGAATCCACCTTGGCGTGCGAGCACAGCAGGCGCATGAGCAACGCCTCGCGCGACATTTCCAGCGAAAAGACGCCCACCACTTTGCCTCCGAGCACAGCCGCATTTTCAGCGATGTTCATGGCAAAAGCGGTTTTGCCCATGGAAGGCCGTCCGGCAATGATAATGAGATCGGAGGGCTGCAGGCCGCTGGTCATTCCATCCAGCTCTTCAAAATAAGTTTCAAGGCCGGTGATGCGCTGTCCGCGGTTGTAGAGCGCGTCCACCGAGCCAAAAGATTCTTTGACGATTTCTTTGATCCCCAAAAAGCCGCGCCCGATGCGGCTTTCGGAGATCTGGAAGATGGCCGATTCGGCAGCATCGATTATTTCTTCCGTCGTATCCGATTGGTCGAGGGCGTGCGAAATGGCGCTCTGCGCCGCGTGGATCAGTCCGCGCAGCAGGGCCTTATCTTTGACAATCTTGACGTAATGCTCGATGTTCTCGCGCCGTGGCAAACCTTCCGTCAGCGACGAGAGATATGCCACCCCGCCCACGGACTCAACTTCCTTCTTGCGGCTGAGCTCTTCGGTCAGGGTGATGATATCAATGGGACGTCCGGTCTCGTTCAGCTCCAACATGCGCATGTAAATGCGGCGATGGGAGTCGAGAGAAAAATCGTCGGCGCGCAGGCTTTCGGCAGCCTGGGGAAGAATGTCGTTGTCCAGAAGGACAGCTCCGAGGATGGAGCGCTCAGCGTCAAGGCTGGCCGGCATGCTGCGATCGAGATTCAGGTCGGTGGTGGCCAAGGGCTATTGGTCCGCAGGATTAAATAAACCGCTCAGCGCCAGAGTCTTTGAATAAGGATTATGGCACTATTTTCAGCTCACAACAATGAACCGCAGTCCGAGCCAGCCGCACGGACTGCGGTCATTTTTTTGGAGTGCACGTGCACTCCACTAGTTGGCGACTCTGCTCTACAACGCAACTGCGTTGTAGCTGCGCTGACTGGTGCCTGGGTTCCAGGATTCCGCCGGCTTCGCCATGACGGAAGCTGCGCCATCAGCAACCGAGTGCGCCCGAGCGCCAAACTCTGTTGTTGTTATGACTTTGCCTGAGTAGAGATTTGGGCACAAGGCCCCGTGAAATATACTTGTGGAATAACTGTTCAAAACTTTTGTTTCTTGTGGAAACAGATAGGAAAACGCGGAAGTAATTCAATGCGCATTCAGCGCAGTGGCAAGAAAGGCACAGCCGTGGACGTCTGTGCCACACAATCACAATGAATCGTGACAAATTCGTGCAAACCTGTGGCAGAAAATTAACCTGCACGCCAGCCGCCGAGGATGGCTCCCATGGCGGCATAGCAGGCGAGCTGATATCCGCTGTTGATGAGGAATAACAGGTAATGCTGCCGCAGAAAAAGCATGTCGGTGTATTTGGTGGTGATATTGAATCCCACACATGCCAGGATGGCCGTTTCGATTCCGCCAGCAATCGAAGCAATTCCCAGCATATGGAAGAACCTCCACAAAACAAAGGCGGTCAGCAACGAGGCTAAAAATGCACGCAAGTACATGGGCCCTGCCTCCTTGCGCATTTTTTCCATCCGTTCTTTGTCATTGATGTCGTAACCCGAAGCCAGCATCCAGGGCTTGGCGAACAGCAGCGGAGAATACCACAGGAACCCGATGACCATCGTTGACAGCGCAGCCACCACTACCGGCAGAAATTGCATAGAGTTCTCCTTAGAATTTAGGAAGCGGAGGAATGGTATAGCAACCGTGGGGCAGAGGGGAACAGAAAAAGGCACAGCCGAGGCCGGCTGTGCCTATATTTTCAGGTTATGACAATCGGTTAGTCGCGAAGGCCGTCCATGAAAGCGCGCAGCTTGCGCGAGCGCGACGGATGTCGCAGCTTGCGCAGCGCCTTGGCCTCGATTTGCCGGATGCGTTCACGCGTTACCGTGAACGACTGGCCCACCTCTTCCAGGGTGTGCTCGCTGCCATCTTCCAGGCCGAAGCGCATCTTGATGACCTTCTCTTCGCGCGCGGTCAGGGTGCGCAAAACGTGAGCGGTCTGCTCCTTGAGGTTCACATTGATCACGGCCTCGGCAGGCGAGACCACGGCGCGGTCTTCGATGAAGTCGCCAAGGTGCGAATCTTCTTCCTCGCCAATCGGGGTCTCCAGCGAAATAGGTTCTTGCGCGATCTTCAGGACCTTGCGGACCTTGGCCACCGGGATATCCATGCGCCGGGCAATTTCTTCCGACGTAGGCTCGCGTCCCAGCTCCTGCACCAATTGCCGCGAGGTGCGAATGAGCTTGTTGATGGTCTCGATCATGTGCACCGGAATGCGGATGGTGCGCGCCTGGTCGGCGATGGCGCGCGTGATGGCCTGCCGAATCCACCAGGTGGCGTAGGTCGAGAACTTGTAACCACGGCGGTACTCGAACTTGTCCACTGCCTTCATCAAACCAATGTTGCCTTCCTGAATCAGGTCGAGGAACTGCAGCCCGCGGTTGGTGTACTTTTTGGCGATGGAAACCACCAGGCGCAGGTTGGCCTCAATGAGCTCGCGCTTGGCGACCTCGGCGTTCATATCGCCCTGGATAATCTCGCGCTGGGTGCGGCGCAGCTCCTGATAATCCACGCCGGCGTCGGCTTCCAGCCGCTCCATATCGATTTTGAACTGCCGCTGGTTCTTGCGGTATTCCTTCTTCAGCTCCTCGCTGCGGGTGGCCTCGGCTTTCTTTTCCAGCGACTGGATTTGCCGGTCGAACTGCCGCATGGCGTCCACCGTCTTGTTGACCCGGTCAATCAGCCGCTTGCGCTCGGGATTCAGAAAGCGGATACCGCGGATGGCGCGGGAAATTTCCACGATCTCGCGGCCCAGCGACCAGCGGGCGCGGCGGTGGTCGCGCTGCTTCTTCTTCTCGGGAATATCCACCAGCTTTTCGGTAAGCTGCTGCGCCTTGCGATAGTGCTTGGTCAGGTTGTCAATGCGGTTGAGAGTGTCTTTCAGGCGCTTGGCAATGATCTCGTCGGTGACCTCTTCTTCATCAAAGGGAACAATCTCCTTGATGCTGCGCACACCCTTCCTGAGGTCTTCGCCCAGCGCAATGATTTCGTTAATGACAATGGGAGAGCGCGAAATCGCCTTCAGAACGCGGTTCTGTCCGCGCTCGATGCGCTTGGCAATTTCCACTTCGCCTTCGCGCGTGAGCAGGGGCACAGTCCCCATTTCGCGCAGGTACATTCGCACCGGGTCATTGGTCTTTTCCAGCGCCCCCGGGGTGAGGTCCAGGTCAACTTCTTCACCGCCCTCGAGTTCATCGGCCTTGTCGAAACCGGTAGCAGGCGGTTTGGTGCCTTCCACGATGTCAATCCCCTGGGTGCTGATCGTGCTCATGAGATCGTCAAGATCTTCGGGTGAATGCACGTCATGGGGGATCAGGTCATTGGCCTCATCGTAGGTCAGGTAGCCCTTCTCTTTACCCGCGTCAATTAACTTTTTAATGTCGTCGAACTTATCGTCCAGAGCCAAGTAGGTTCCTTTTCAGCCTTCGTCCTGTATTTATAGACGTACGCTATTCGTATTTATCAATGGTGGGAATAAATGCGTAAAGCCCGCAAGCCTAAGCCAGCCTGCAGGCGGAAAGACGCAAACCGTAATATGTTAGCACAATCTAATTGTCAGTACCAGGGTAAGTACTTCCCACCCAAGTGCTTACGATTATTTAGATGGCGCTGGCAGGCTTTCGGTTTCGTAAAAAAGAGCTGAAAACAGGCAAAATAGCGGTTTTCAGCCCCCAATCCTGATTTTGCCTCCCCACATTAGCCCCCAGCAGGTGGCGTTGAGCAGAGCCGTCAGCGAGGCGGCTAGAATCATGCCCAAAGCCAGTCCTTTGTTCCCCTGACGCCTGAGCTGCCTGAGTAGCACGATGACAGGGACCTGCCAGAGCAGTTGTGAAACACCGATGAAAACCAGCCCGTAACTCTCAATTCGATCCAGGGTAGCGTTATACGGAAGCTGGGAGGAAATCAGAAATCCGATCCAGATGACAGCTACGTTAAGCGCAACCCCGAGCAGGAAGCCAAGAACGACGTGTATGCCTGTGGATAGTTTTTTATTCATATGCTCTCAATCGCTGTCCACGCCTCAGACCCACCTGAAGAGCTTTGTTATCTGCCCCAACCAAGCCGCACTCAACAGAAACCCAAACACGGATGTCGCCCATAGTCGCCCATAAATGTAGATCCCACCAAGGTGTCATCCTGAGCCCCGCGGCGAAGGATCTCCGAGCAGATAGGAACCGCCGGCGCCGTCTCTCAGATTTTCGCTACGATCTATCCCTCGCTCCGTTACAACCCAAAAGAAGTTTATGTCCGGGCAAAGAAGACACCGATCCCCCACAACAGCGCAGTTGCTGACATAGCTAGCATCACTCCAAGCGCGAGATTGGTGCGCTTTTTCATCAGAAGCAAAATCACAGGAAGCTACCGACGAACTTTGCTACCCACCAGATTCCCCCATCAAGCCGCACTCAACAGAAACCCAAACACGGATGTCGCCCATAGTCGCCCATAAATGTAAATCCCACCAAGGTGTCATCCTGAGCCCCGCGGCGAAGGATCTCCGAGCAGATAGGAACCGCCGGCGTCGTCTCTCAGATTTTCGCTACGATCTATCCCTCGCTCCGTTACAACCCAAAAGAGTTTATGTTCGGGCAAAGAAGACACCCCACAACAGCGCAGTTGCTGACATAGCTAGCATTACTCCAAGCGCGAGATTGGTGCGCTTTTTCATCAGAAGCAAAATCACAGGAAGCTGCCCGATCAACTGGGTGGCCCCAAAAAGAGAAACACTGTAAAACAAAACATTGGAGAGGAAGATTGGTCGACCAATCTGAAAATAGAAAGTCTTCAATAGGCCAAGTCCGAAGATCATAGTTGCGTTGATCGCAATCCCTGGCAACAAACCAAGCGTCACTTGCACGCTTTTAGCCAAGAAGCTAGACACTACACCTGCATTCGCGAGCCCCTTTTCCTCAATTGTCTTATCCGTTGACATGTGCAACTTCCGCTTTCCTTCGCAACGGCTCCAAACGAGTTTTCTCCAACTCATCCCGATAAAACAGATTGTAAGTATCAAACGGAATCAATCGGCCATCGGGATGCACGATGTGTACACACGTCTTCTTCACCGAGCGCACATCGAAAGAATGCGCATCAATGAACTGCATGATGATGACGCGGAAGACGCTCTCATATCCCAGGCCTTCCGGCACCAGCACCTGGGGCAGGCAGCAAAGCAGCTCGCGCAGGCTGCCCGCGCCCGAGCGGGGCGAGTGGTTGGTGGCGAAGAGCTTGAACAGGTTTTGCCGGATGGCTTCTTCCTGCTCATAGAGAATCGTATTGCGCCCCGCGTTGATCAGCACCTCTGGCGGAATCATGCTGGTCAGCGGCGTGATCTTGCCGTTCAGTTTGAGGGCATAAGCCATCGCCAGTGAATCAGGATGGCATGGTACAGGGATGATGTCCTCGGGTTTGAAGACATTGGTCTGCTCCAGGATCTTGCGCCGGACCTCAGTCAGGGTAAGCCGATCGGTGGCGGGATTAAATTCTTCCACGCGGCCTGCATCCTGGATAGGCTGGAAGGTCACGCCACGCACGCAGGGCTGCTGTAAGGCGTAGTCAACAACTCTGCCGACCTCGTGATCGTTCAATCTTTTTTTCAAGGTCACAACCAGATTGGTGGAGATGTTGTAGCGATTCAGCTTCTCCAAAGCCTGCTCGCGCACCCGGCGCAGGTCGGCCCCGCGCAGAGCCATCAGCGGCTCGCGCTCGAAGGAGTCGAACTGAAGGTAGACTTCAAAATCTTCTTTGTACTCGGCCAGCCGGCGGACAAAATCTTCTTCCCGCGCAATGCGCACCCCGTTGGTGTTTACCATGAGATGGCGGATGGGACGCGCCTTGGCCAGTTCAATCACTTCAAAAAAATCGGGATGCATCGTCGGCTCGCCACCTGAGAGTTGCACCACATCAGGCCGGCCCTCGTTGCGTACCACCGCATCCAGCATCTTTTCAATCAGGCCGAGGTCTCGAAATTGCTGCCGCTCCGGGCCGCTGGAGGCGTAGCACACCGGGCAGCGCAGATTGCAGTAGTCGCAAATTTCGACCAGCGTCAGGCAGGAGTGCTGCTCGTGATCGCTGCACAGGCCGCAATCGTAAGGACATCCCCAGCGCACCGGCGTGTTGTAGACCAGCGGCATCTCGGGCGGCTTGATGAAGACCTCGCGCGAACGGCGGTAGTAATCCACATCGTCGGCGATGAGCACACGTTCGTGGCCGTGCTGCGGGCAGCGCTTCAGCATATAGACCTTGCCATCCTGAAAAACTGTCTTGGCTTCAATCTTCTGAAAACAAGTGGAGCAAATGGAAACGACTACGTCGTAGAAAAGATAAGGACGAACTTTGTCCGTCATAGCTTGGACCTCGAGCCGCGAATGGCGCGCACCAGTACGAGCAGAAATCCCAGGATGATAGCGAGCACGCCGACAATAAAACCTCCGGCAAAAACTCCGGGCAGGTTGCCGCTGGCATTCATGTTCGCCAAAAACATCGCGCACGAAGAACCCGCCAGCACAATGCCGCTGCCCAAGATCAACAGGGCCTGTTTCCAGGAAGGGAAGCGCTGGTGGGGCGGCCGATCGTTCATGAAGTTTCCTTTCTCCTAAAAACGCCGCCATGAATAGAGCAAGGGGGTGATCCATTGCATGACAAACAAGTAGACGGCTGCAGCCATGCCCCAGATCGTAAGCTGGGCAGCGTCATCGTTGCTGGGCCCTGAGGCGTACCAGGCCCGCCAGGCGAATACGGCTACAACTGCGTCCAGGACAATTCCTAACGCGGAAAAGCCTGCGTATGAGGTGAGAGGATAAGACGCATAGGATCGCACCCGCAAGAACAAGGTGGCAAAAGTAAAGGCCGAAAAACATGAAGCGAGAATGGGAAACATGAACGTCAGGGCCAGGGCCCAGCGCTCAGCCCGCTGGCGTATGCCCAGCAACGCAATGCCATAAGGGATCTGGTAAAGCACAAAACGCACGACCACGATGAGCTTCATGGGAGCATAGCTGGAAGTATTACGCGACAGGTTCAAGACAAGTAATGCGGCGTGGGCAAGAATCACGATGAGGATCGCCAGCCGGAGATAAGCCAGCCGTTCTTCGATCTCTTTGGCCGATGCTCTTGGCGCAACCGGTGAAACAGCAAACGGAGCACCGGCAATCGCGCCCGGGGCGCGCAGTGATTTAGGTGTGCGAAGCAGCCGCACCGCCAGCCAGGTTCCGCCGATGGGAACGAGTATGGTCACGACGAAGAGCGCGAACACCCAGGGCGCATCCGTACCATACGAACTGGAGGAGCTCTTTAGTAACAATCCAAAACAAAGCGAGAGAAATGACAGCACAAGAGTCAACAGAAGGGTCAGGATGCAAACGATAACGCCGGCGGCAATTCGCCATCCGCTTTTGCGCGGCGGGCTGGTGATTACCGGGGGCAACGGGGTGTCTTGGCTATGTAAGTGAGTGTCTTCCATCTGAGTTTAGAACGCTCCTCCTGCCGCTTCTTGCGTTGCTTCTGTAACTTCTCTGGACACAGGCTTTTGCGGCGTAATCCAACGGCCTATGTCCTTTGCGTAATAGAGCAAGACCAGCAGGCATATCCATTGAATCGAACACAGTCCCAGAGCGACATGCACATAAGGCTTCAGCCCATCGCAAACCAGGCGAAATGCCATGTAACTGACCATGAATAATTTAAAAGTGTCGCCCGACCGAAAGCGGCCCGCGAGAGATTGCTGCCGGTCTGGTTTCGCTGTCGTTGCAGAACGCGCGATGCTGCGCCTGGCGAATTGCAGCGCTGGAAGTAAAGCAAGCAGAAAAACAATCTCATAGATCTGTGTGGGATGCCGCCTGATGCCGTCGCCAAAATCAACGCCCCAGGGCAGGCCGGTAGCTACCCCGTAGGTGTTATCGCTGAGGCCGGTGAGGAAGCATCCGAGGCGTCCCAGGGCAATTGCCATGGCCGCGGGAATGGCGAAAAGATCGCCGGTTGATTGCTTTTCGCCCATGTATTTTTTCACCCACTCCACGGCAATCAATCCGCCTACCAGGCCGCCCACGATACTCTTGCCGCCCATCAGGTAAAAGGGATCGCCCAAGTGTCGCAGCGTTGCCGCCGGGTCTTCCAACAGGTACATAAGCTTGGAACCAAGCGCGCCCCCAGCCACCGCAGCGGTAATCACCGACCAGCGCACAGGATCGGCGACGAAATCGCCGGAGCGGCGTCGCATCCAGAGATATAGCAAGACGCCCGAGACATAAGCGAGACTCTCGAAAAGCAGATGCGGATGAATCCGCACTCCAGCTACGTAAATGTAAACCGGAAAATGCATTGCGCCGCGCTCTGATTGAGAGTTGTGGGATTATAGCTTAGTTCTCAGTTCTCAGTTCTCGGTTCTCGGTTCTCGGTTCTCAGAAAAGTCGAATGGGCTGAATGCTGACGGCTGAGTGCTGAGTGCTGTTTTTATGCGAATCATTGCAGGCAAATTTCGCAGCCGCCCGGTGCGTTCCTTACCCGGGGCCGATCTTCGTCCTACCTCTGACCGTTTGCGTGAAACCCTTTTCAACGTCATTGCCGCAGCGCGCCCGATTGAAGACACAGTCTGGCTCGACCTTTTTGCCGGAACGGGCGCAGTGGGAATTGAGGCCCTCAGCCGGGGAGCAAAAAAGGTCTATTTTGTCGAAGCCGCACGCAAATCGGCAGAGCTGATCGGGCAGAACCTGCGCTCTCTCAAAATTGAAACCGGCTTTCAGGTTTTTCAGCAAGATGCGGTTGCCGCCATCGCTAAAATAACGGAACCAGTGGATATCTGTTTTCTTGACCCACCCTACAAGCTGGAAGACCAATATGAAAAAGTACTCACTGCTTTGGCCAAAGCGCAACCGGTGGGCAAAAGCAGCATCGTCATCGCCGAACATAGCAAACACTTTGATCCGGCGGATGGTTATGGAGGGCTGCAGCGCTTCAGAAAATTGGTCCAGGGCGATGCGGTTTTAAGTTTTTACAAGAGCAACTCTTAGCCTTCTTCGATTGTGGTATCAAACTGCTGACTTTTATTGATATATGGTGCATGCTTATCCTGGCATTCCACAATGCCGGGTTTCTGGCCCAAAGATATTTGAAAACGATTCTCAGCAACGACTTTTCTGTTGGCGGCAAACCAGAACAACGGATATAAAAACCTTGTTCCATAGGTTGCTTAGTAACCCCCTCCCCCCTTGCTACGCTGGATTCCCCAGTCTCGACGAGACAGTCCGCCGGCAATAATGCGGTACAAAAAACTTGTCCGGAGACTACTCGAGTAATACCCCACCCCTCCCACATAGCCCGGAACATGGGAAAAGGCGAGATAGCCGCTTGGGCTGAAATGCTGAATCCTGCATTCTGACATTTGTCACATACGATTGATGACACCCGGCACTGGCCCCACCTCTGGCGCAGACTGATACTGGCACACGAATTCGGGCAATGTCCCGCATTCGAGGAAGATGCCATGAAAACTCAGAGCAACATTGAAGACTATCTACAGGTGCTGCTCCCCGAAGTAGCGGTGGAATTCTGCGGCGTGAGCAAATGTTACGGTGATGTCGCTGCCCTCAATAACGTGAGTTTCCGTTTACATGCGGGAGAGCTGGTCTCTCTTTTAGGCGCCAATGGCGCGGGAAAAACAACGGCCGTGAAACTACTGCTGGGTCTGGCCGCGCCCAACCAGGGCACGATCCGCATCTTCGGCCAGAACCCGCGCTCTCGCGGCGCGAAGATGCGCGTAGGCGCCATGCTGCAGGTGGCCAAAGTTCCCGAAACCTTGAAAGTTCGCGAGCACATCGAGCTGTTCTCCTGTTACTACGCCAATCCTCTGCCGCTGGCGGTGGTTGTGGAAAGGGCTGGAATCGAAGGGCTCGAGAACCGTCTCTTCGGCGAGCTCTCCGGCGGGCAAAAGCAGCGCGTGCTCTTTGCCCTCGCCATCTGTGGCGATCCTGATCTTCTCTTTCTCGACGAGCCTACGGTAGGTCTCGATGTAGACAGCCGCCGGGCCTTTTGGCGGGAGATTCGCGCCTTCGTCGAGCGCGGGCGCAGCATCCTGCTCACCACCCATTACCTGGAAGAATCCGATGCCCTGGCTGACCGCATCATTGTTCTGAACCGCGGCACCATCGTCGCCGAGGGAACGCCCAGGGAAATCAAGTCTTCGGTAGCAGGAAAAACCATCCGATGCACCACTGCGCTTTCCGCACAGCAAGTGCAGGCGATTGCCGGCGTAAGCAGCGTGCGCGAGCAGATAGACGGCATTGAGATTCTTCCAATCCGGTGCCAACGATTTCAATGTTGGCCAGCGAGGCATCGCGAGCTGCTGGCCCGCGATGCCTCGCTGGCCAACATTGAAATCGTTGGCACCGGATTGGAAGAGGCCTTTCTGCAAATCACGCGCCGCGAAGGCCAGAACAACCAGAACGAAGCAAGAACGGAGGGGATCGCCTTATGAGCAACTCAGCAAACACAGTCAGCGTTAATCCTGCCACGATGGATGCCTCCACCTGGGCGCATGGAACAGCCACCCGCACCTTCAGGCAGACGCTGCGCATTTATTTCACCGAGGCCAAATCCGAATTTCTGATTCGGTTGCGGCTTCCCGGATATGTCGTACCAACGATTCTCTTTCCACTGATCTTCTATTCGCTTTTCGGATTGACCCACAGCCAGGCAAAGCTGGCAGGAACTACCGTGGGTGCTTATCTGCTCGCAACCTTCGGCAGCTTTGGCGTAATTGCTATCTCGCTGTTCGGGTTCGGCGTCAGTGTCGCCGTAGAGCGAGGCCAGGGATGGATGCAGGTCAAGCGCGCCAGCCCCATGCCGCGATTTGCCTATTTCGCCTCCAAGATCGCGATGGGCCTGCTCTTTAGCCTCATCATGCTGCTGCTCCTGTTTACCCTGGGCATCGTGGCCGGCCATGCCCGCATGCCGTTGATGGCCTGGGTCGGCCTGTCTGGGACTCTCTTGCTGGGGGTGCTTCCCTTTGCCGCTATGGGGTTGGCCATTGGATATCTCGCTGGACCGAACTCGGCGCCGCCGATATGCAACCTGATCTATTTACCTATGTCGTTTGCTTCAGGCTTGTGGACGCCCATCGAGTTTTTGCCCAAGCCCGTGCAGCACATCGCCCCTTTTCTGCCCTTTTATCACCTCGGACAACTGGCGCTCGGCCGAATTCGCGGCAGCTTCGGCCCCACTGATTGGGTCCATATCGCGGCGCTGGCCTGCTTTACAGTTTTCTTTCTCACGCTGGCGGCGATAGGCTATCGTCGCGATGAGGGGAAGACATACGGATGAGGGGGAATTGGGGAATTGGAGAGTCGCCCAATTGGGTAATTGAAATGACTGCATGATTGAGTTTTCTGAGTGGTGTTGACCTTAGCCAATCGTTGCGAGTAATTACACAATTACCCGATGTAGCTACAAAATTGCTATAGGCTAGACGTAAATATGCGCCTGCTGCCCAAAGAAGTTAAAGCCGAGGCTGGCTGGATGCCTTATATCTGGCTGGTCTGGCTGTCCTATTTCGTGTGTGACCCGGTTTTCCACCGGCGCACGACGGCCCGATGGGTAGAGATGCTGGTGGGTATCAGTATTTTTCTGGCGCTTTACTTTCTGGGTTTTTGGCTCAAGGGAAAGCGCAAGCTCTGGGCCATTGCGAGCATCACGGTGCTGGCCATGGCGCTCACCCCGTACAATTGGGGCGCTTCAGCATTCTTCGTCTATGCGGCCGCCTTTGCAGGATTTTGTGGCAGTACAGAATTTGCCATCGCCATCCTGCTGGTTCTTGAAGCCTGCGCAAGCCTGATCATCTGGCCCTTTCATCTGGCGCTGGGCCTCTGGGTTTCAACATCATTTCTCATCGCAGCCATCGGCGGCATGAATATTCAACAGGCAAAACGCATTGCGGCCAACGCCCGCTTGCGCATGGCACAGGAAGAAATCGAGCATCTCGCTAAAACTGCCGAGCGCGAACGCATTGCCCGCGACCTGCATGATGTGCTCGGACACACGCTTTCGGTGATCATCCTCAAGTCTGAACTGGCCTCGAAGCTGGCCGACAAAGACACGCCTCGCGCCATCCAGGAAATCCGCGACGTGGAGCGCATCTCGCGCGAGGCGCTGGCCGAGGTCCGAAGCGCGTTGAAGGGATACCGCGCCGCCGGCTTGAATGCGGAGATCGCCCAGGCGCGCGCCACGCTCGAAACCGCCGGAATCAAAGTGCAGGTTTACAGCAGCCAATTGGACCTTAACGCTGCCCAGGAAGGGGTGCTGGCCCTGGTGATGCGAGAGGCGGTGACGAATATCCTGCGCCACTCCAAAGCCACCGAGTGCAGTCTGCGCCTGGCACAGGCCAATGGTTGCTGCACCCTGGAAATCGCCGATAATGGCTGTGGCAGCAGTGGAGTGGAAGGCGAAGGGCTCAAAGGCATGCGCCAGCGAGTAGAGATTCTGGGCGGCAGCATGCAGCGCAATACTTCACCCGGAACCACGCTTATTGTCACTGTCCCCCGCACCGCGATTCAACCGAATGGAACGAAAATGATTCGGCCTGACCAAACGCAATGAAGATACGAGTCATCATCGCTGAAGACCAATCCATGGTTTTAGGAGCCCTGGCAGCACTGCTCGAAAGCGAGGGCGATATTGAAGTTGTGGGCCAGGCGCGCAATGGCCTTGAGGCGATGAAGATGGTCCGCGCGCACAAACCAGACTTGCTTCTCACCGATATTGAAATGCCCGAAATGAGCGGGCTCGAGGTAGCCGCGGAGCTGAAGCGCCAGGAATCGCCGGCGCGAGTTATTATCCTGACCACGTTCGCGCGCACCGGCTATCTGCGTCGCGCTCTCGATTCTGGCGCGTGCGGATATCTGCTGAAAGATTCTCCCGCCTCCGAACTGGCCAGCGC
>DASREY010000020.1:0-2814 GCA_035651775.1 Terriglobales bacterium | reverse complement strand
CCCGGCGCAATGTTAATGCCGGTCACGCAGGCCAGGTTGTCTCCTGCCGGGCATCCACTCTGCGCCAGCGCCGCCGGGCCGAATGTCACCAGCGCGAAGACAATAAGAACTGCAAACAGTATCCTCGGATAAACGGGAGTCAGCTTCAAGTTCATACGATTCCTCCAGATTCTCGATTGGCACTAGAACGGATGTAACACGCCGACACACTTTCGCCGTGCTATCGCAATGGCGATGCATGCCGGCAAGACACACAATTCAGCTCTCATTGCCAAGTGGCGTGAGAAAGCGAGGTTTTACATCTTTTTGGAGAAAAAATTTAAGAGGTACAGCAATAGAGAGTTTGGTCGGGGCAAAGAGCGGGACAAGTAATCGGGTCATTGACTCATCGGATCATTGAGTCATTGATCCTCAAGGTCTTGTGACGCGGAAGATATAGACAGCCACCTCTTCGGGTTTGTGGTTGGAAGATATACCGTTGAGCTTCAGGACATAAGAGCCGCGCTTCAAGAAGCCGGCCGGCAGCTCGATAGCAATCATAAGCTGCTGGTTTGCGGAAGGCTGACTTTTGAGATTACTTTGCTGCCACAGGCGTGTGCCGTCGGCAGTTTCGAGAGCGGCAGCGTAGATGGGAAAGCGGTCCAGGCCCTGGTCGAGCGAGAGCTGCAGCGGAACGGAAGTGACACCAGGCGGAACAACCAGCGGTTTTTGCTGGTTGCTATCACGGACCAGGTGTGAGGTCAGGACGAATGGCGCCATGGCGAGCGGTGGTTTGGCGCTCAGATTTGCCAATTGTTGTTGCATCTCTCGCTGGCGGCGTTCGAGATCAGCCTTTTGTGCCTGGACCTGGGCCAGTTCCTGCCGCAAGCGAAGATTCGTGATTATCAACCACATGCCGCCGATGAGAACAACCAGCAGCCATACTGCCACTGCGGCCAGACGCAACGCAGTCACGAGAGGCCGCCTTGCGCGTGGGATTTCACCCGTTGCGCTGGCGCTTGAAAATGCACCGACCGCGCCGGGAGCCGGAACGGAAGAGACATGATCCATCAGAGTCCGTTCAAACTCGATTTTTTGCCGCCAGTCTGGGGAGGCCGCAATGCGCTTTTCCATTACCGCCTTTTCTGACGCTGAGCACTCCCCTTGCAAGTAGGCGTGGATCATCTCATCTTCGGCTGCGGCGAGTTGCTCGAACAGATCAGGATCGGCGAGATAGCGATCTTCGAAGCTGGCGTGCTCTTCGGGCGACAGCTCTCCCAGAAGATAGCGCGTCATCCACTGCTTTTGTTCGCCTTCGCTGCTCATAACCGGCACCTAGGATTCCTGCTCCTTCTGAAAGGATTTCCCGACAGCGAGGAACCGCTTCAAAGTGCATTTTTCCATACGGTGTTTCACGCGATGCGCCCTGACCTGCAGCGCGCCTACGGTGATGCCGAAACTCTCGGCAAGCTGCCGCGTGTTGCGTGACTTGCCTTCATAATATTCGTAGGCCAGAAACAGTTCGCGGTCAGAGGCACGCAGTTGCTCCAGGCATTTGCGCAAGCATTGTAACCTCAACTCCCGCACTTTTTGCTCGACCAGCGACAACTCGGCATGGGCGGTTTGCGGCTGGTGGAGCGGCGGCAAGTCCTCAAGATTCATCGTAGGCGGTTTCTTGCGGGATTCTCGCACAATATTTCTCGCCACTCCCCATAAAAATGCGGGGACGTTATCCACCTGGGTGTTGCCAAGTTTGCGGGCAACCCTGTCAAAGGTCTGGTCGGCGAGTTCTTCCCCCGGATAGCAATCGTTCCATCGGAAAAAGCGGATCAGTTTCCGCCGAAGTTCTTCATAAGTCTCGGCGGCAGAATTCCTGTCAGGATGAAGCCTCTGGAGCAGCCCCTCGAAGTCAGCTCGGTTCAGGCCGCGCTCTCCAGTCGAAATGTTCACGTTCTCCATGTTGCGGGATCGGCCTAAAACTAGACCTGCGTTCGGGCGCTACTTCCATTCTCCCTGCAGCTGAAATGCCGCCCAGTAATATGGATCGCGCCAGCGCGGCTGTTTCCACATTTCCACCTGCGCCTTCTGCAACGCCGCTGCCGGCCTCATTCCCTGCTGCTCCACTCCCTGGTAGAAGCGCCGCATCAGCTCCGCCGTGGCTACGTCATCCACCTTCCACAAGCTGGCCATCACGCGGCCGGCGCCCGCGTACATGAATCCGCGCGTCAGGCCAACCAGGCCTTCGCCGTTAATCTCTTTTCCCAGGCCCGTCTCGCATGCACTCAGCACGACCAGATCGGCCGGCAGATTCAGGTTGTAGATATCCTGCAATCCCAGAAATCCGTCCTGCTTGTTTCCCTGTTTGTCCACAAGCGACAGCACCAATCCGGAAAGCTCCGGATGCTCGCTATCCAGCAAGCCATGCGTTGCTATGTGCACGATGCGATATTGACTCAGTTTGGGATCAAAGGCCGTTGCCCGGCTGGCGTCGAAATCCAGGGCCTGCATTGCTTCGCCGGCGGGCGTTACCGCCAGGATGGCCTTTGCCTCCCGCCGTGTGTACGGCAGTCGCGCCAGGTAAGCTCCCCGCTTTGCCGCACCATGAATGTCAGTCAGCGACCGGGTCAGATGCTCATTCACCTCTTCGGTGTCTTGCGGGTCCTGCGTCGACGATCGCGGATCAGAGGCGGCGTCGCTGCCAGAATCCAACCCTATGGATCGCGCAGAAGCAGACTTGCGGACGGCAGCAACGGCTCGAACCCGTTCATCGTCTTTGTCAAAGACCGGGTCGGCCAATACCGCTACGGCCTCGGCTGGGGCTGTGCGTGCTGACAT
>DASREY010000019.1:0-24300 GCA_035651775.1 Terriglobales bacterium | reverse complement strand
CCGCCGCCCGCCAGGCCGCCAATCAGCGCGCCCAGCCCCGCGCCGCCGCCGATCTTGGTAGCGTTGCTGGTGGTATGGCTTTTTCCTTTGAATGAGCGCGAACTGCTGCTAACCGGAATGCCGTTCACCGAGGTCACACGCAGAGTCAGCAGTCCAGGCGCGTGGATGCGTCCGCTGTCTTTGGCGTACGATATGATGCCCTTTACCGGGTCGCCGGCATGACCCACAGTTTGGTTTCCGTTTACGACCAGGTCATTGACCAACGATCCTGACCAGGTTTGGCCGCTATGGTTTGTCCCGGATTTCAGCGTGCTATAGGTGCGCACGGTAATATAGGTTCCGGCAGGAATAGTCTCCGCCATGGCCACAGCGGCCAGCGCCAGCACCACCGTTAACACCAGTACAATACGATTTGCTCTCATAGAATGCTCCTCTCAGTATCAGAAATACTTGGCTACACTGCTATCAGAACCGGGAATTGATAGCCCCTAACTTATAACCTTTAAAATGCGGAACTCTGCTTCTAATTCAGCACGCAATATACCAAACTATGCCAATAAATTGTTAGATTTGGCTGGTCTGAGCCCTCTCCCAGCCCAATTTTACATACCTGACCCTAGAGAAATTGCACCTAAACTATTGGGAAAGATGCTTTTACGGAAAAAAGGCCGTGGGCTGCGCGTGGGCCGCATTGTCGAAGTAGAGGTTTACCTGGGCGCTGATGACGCTGCCGCCCATGCCGCCGCCGGCCTTACCCAGCGCAACAGCGTCATATTCGGCCCCCCCGGACGGGCCTATGTCTACCTGACTTATGGCCTGCACTATTGCCTGAACATCTCTTGCATGCCCGAAGGACAGGCTGGATGCATTCTCTTTCGCGCCCTGGAACCACTGGCTGGATTTTCAGCAATGGCCAAAGCCCGCGGACTAACATTAGCTACTTCTAGAGAGCCGGCGACCTTGCGCCTGCTGACCAGCGGCCCGGCGCGCCTGTGCCAGGCGCTCGAGATTACCCGCGATCGCGACAACAATCGGGATATGACATCGCCCGACTCGGGCCTGTGGATCGCCGATGACGGATACAGAGTAAAAAAAATCGTTATCACCCCGCGCGTCGGTATCACAAAATCGGCGGCGCTTCCCTTGCGCTACTACATCGCAGAAAATCCCTTCGTTTCAGGAATGAAAAAGATCAAAGGCTAAATCAGATTGAAGTAGTTCGACCGCCGGAGTTCTAGCAACTTTCAGCTCTGGGTTCGCGGTCTTTTGGGCTGGTGCCGCAGGCTATGGCCTTCGATCAGGTTAAAGAGCTCTTCCGCCAGATTCTTGGTGTGGTCGCCGGCCCGCTCCAGCGCCTGTGCGATGAAGAGAATGCTTACTACGTCCGCGCCGTTGCGTTGCCGTTCCAGATGACGTTGAAACAGGGAATGGCGCAGTTGGTCGAGCTTGCTATCCATGCTGAGCACCTCGCTGGCCAGCCCCAGGTCTCGCGTCATAAAACCGTCATGCACTTTTTCCAGCATTTTCTGCAGGACTATGGCCATATCGGCCATGTGTTTGGTATCTTCCCGCGCGAGATTATGCAACATCTGGACGCGCTGTGCTACGTAGTAGATGAGGTCTCCGATGCGTTCCAGGTCAGTGATGAATTTGAGACAGGCCAGGAGCTCGCGCGCCTTGTCTTCTGAGACCTGCGTGATGGCCTGGGGCAGCCTCTCATCGATCTGTCTTTCGATCTGATCCAGCTCTTTTTCGCAGTCTTTGACCGCCAGCGCCGCCATTGCCGACCGGTTCTTAATCAGGTCGCCGATGTTGTAGGCAGCGTCTTTTGCGACCAGGCATCCCTTGACGGCCAACGCGGTCAGTTCATGGGGTTTTCTTGCCTTAGTCTTGCGAGGATTCATGGAGAAATGGGTTTCTACTGTTCGCTCAACCGAGAAGCAGAAACATCTTCAATTTTAATATTCAGGATAGCAGGATATAGGCCAGCAGCGAACTTTATGACGCGGTTAAGAAATTGAACGCAATCCCAATACCTACAGCACGATGTTATCGATCAAGCGGGCGCTTCCCACAAATGCCGCTACCGCAACCAGAGCGCCTTTGGAAATATCGGCAACCGGATCGAGGGTCTGCTGATCAACGATCTCTATATAATCCAGGCGCACCGCGGGCTCATCGCGAAGCACCTCCTTGGCTGCTTCCGCCAGCTTGCCGGCGTCGCGCTCGCCTCGGTCGGCCAGGGTCTGCACGCGACAAAGCGCGCGATACAAAACCAGCGCCTGCTTGCGCTCGATGGCGTTCAAATAAGCATTGCGTGAACTCATGGCCAAGCCATCCGCTTCGCGAACCGTAGGCACGACTACGATCTCAATGTTGAAGGCCAGGTCGCGCACCATCTTGCGGAGGATGGCAGCCTGGGCGGCATCTTTTTGCCCGAAATAAGCAATATCGGGCTCGATAATGTGAAAGAGTTTAGAGACTACTGTGGCCACTCCGCGAAAGTGCCCCAGGCGTGTACGCCCGCACAGCTTATCGCTGAGCCCCTCTACGGTCACAAAAGTGCTTGCACCGGGCGGATACATCTCATCGACGGTTGGGACAAACAACAGCGAAACGCCCTCGGCTTCCAGCAGCTTCTGGTCGCGCTCCAGGGTGCGCGGATACTTGGCAAAATCTTCGTTCGGGCCAAACTGGGTGGGATTTACAAAAATGGAAACTGCAACTGTTTTGCACTGTGCCCGGGCGGCACGCACCAGCGCAAGATGGCCTGCATGCAGGGCACCCATAGTGGGCACAAAGCCCAGCCGCTGCTCATCGGTTTTGGCGGCACGGCAGCGCGAGCGCATCTCTTCGATGGAATGAACGATTTTCACTTTCGCAATGCGCGTTTGCGTTCTGTGATGCCCTCCAGCGCCAACCGCGTCTCGGCGGGAAGATGATAGGACTCTTCGTCCCCCGGAAATGCCCCCGATTCAACGTCAACTTTGTAATTCTCAAGTGCGCGGCGGATCGTTCCCGCAACGTCGGCATATTGCCGCACAAACTTGGCAGGCGGCGCAAACGTCAGGTTCAGCATGTCGTGCAACACCAGCACCTGGCCGTCGCACTCCGGGCCGGCTCCAATGCCAATGGTTGGCACGTGCACCTCAGCGGTAATCATGGCTGCCACCTCGCGCGGCATGCCTTCCAGAACGATGCAAAACGCGCCGGCGCGCTCGATCGCCACGGCATCGCGCATAAGTTGCTCGATGTCTGCCAGTGTCTTGCCCTGCACTCTATAGCCGCCCATAAGGTGCAGCGATTGCGGAGTCAGGCCGATGTGACCCATGACCGGGACCTCGGCGTCGCGCAGGCGGGTAATTAATCCCACGCGCTTTTCTCCGCCTTCAATCTTGACGGCCTCGGCGCCTGCCTCTTTGATAAAGCGGGAGGCGTTGCGCAGCGCATCTTCGGCGCCCAATTGATAGGAGCCATACGGCATATCGGCAATCACCAGCGCGCTGCGGACCGCGCGGCGCACGGCGCGCGTGTGGTGCAGCATCTCATCTACCGTGATGGCCAGCGTGTTTTCCTGTCCCAGCACCACCATGCTGAGAGAATCGCCGACCAGGAGCATATCGATGCCGGCCTCATCCACCAGCCGGGATGTGGGATAGTCGTAGGCAGTCATGCAGGTGATCCGCTGTCTGCCTTTTTTCTGTTGTATGGAATGGACTGTAACTTTAGGACGTGGGCTGTCCTGTGGTTCGTGCGAAGTGAAGCTCATATTACCTCCAGTGCAGTTCCGCATAGCGGATACCGTCTGAAAACAGCTCCCGGTTCTTAGTTGCCAGTTCTCAGAGAACCAGAGCCTGGGTTGATTATAGAACCTGGGTGCTATCTCCTGCAAAGGGGTTTTGTCGAGTTCTCTTCGTCCTTGAGCTTGCCTGGTTTTCCGCCAACGACGACAATACTCGCATTATGGAAACAAAGCACGTCATTCGTAAACCCCGGCTCGCGCTTGTAACGCGTTCACTCTCCATCGCAGTTCTCGTTCCATTCATTCTCATCGGCGCTCTAGCTGCTCAGGACCAAGCGCAAAAAGAGATTGAAGCATTCAACCAGAAGTTCAAGACAGCTATCCTGAAGATGGATAACGCTGCTGTTATCTCCCTGTGGGCAGAAGATGGGACTACTCTGCTGCCCGAGATGGCACCCATAACGGGAAAATCAAACATCGCCAAATGGCTTGACGAAGTCACAGCCAAAATGCCAGGGTACCGTGTCACCCGCCAAGAAGACGATTTTCACGATGTTCAGGTCTATGGAGAATGGGCGTCGGAGTGGGGGAACACAACCCAGGTTGTCCAGCCGCCGGAAGGCAAGGCGCCCATCGAAATTCACGGCAAAATATTGTTGGTGCTTCATAAAGAGAAAGACGGTGAGTGGAAGATCAGACAGGAGATGTGGAATTCAAGCCCGCATTCGTGATCCGCTGGAGGCGGTTGCTTTACCGTTCGAAACGGCAACAACAATAATATTCAGGTTGTTCATGAAAGGGAGCTTCCAGACAAGCGCCTCATGAGCCAATGTGCCAAACTATAGGAGCTGCTATGGGAAAGAAAGACAAGCACGTAGATGCCTATATCGCCAAGTCGGCAGAGTTTGCCCAACCTATTCTTCGCGAGCTGCGCGAAATTGTTCACGAAGGCTGCCCAGAGGTTGAAGAAGCCTTAAAGTGGCGCTTCCCTGCGTTCATGTACAAAGGTATGTTGTGTGGCATGGCTGCGTTTAAGCAGCATTGCGCGTTCGGATTCTGGAAGGGCAGCCTGATTATTCCAGGAGAAGAGAACAACGCTAATGCCATGGGCCAATTCGGACGGATCACTTCCATGAAAGACCTGCCGCAAAGACGCGTACTGCTAGCCTACATCAGGAAGGCCAAACAACTGAATGATGAAGGCGTAAAGTCACCGACCAGGTCAAAGCCGCGCGGAGAGAAGAAGGAGTTGGCTGTTCCAGCCTATTTCACGACGGCTTTAAAAAAGAACAAGAAGGCGCTCGCTAACTTCGATGCGTTTTCCTACAGCAAGCGGAAGGACTATGTTGAATGGCTCACCGAGGCCAAGACCGATGAAACGCGGAAGCGCCGGCTGCAGACTTCCGTTGAGTGGCTGGCGCAGGGGAAGTCGCGCAATTGGAAGTATGAGCGCTGCTAACCACTGTCGTAACTTCTCTCTTTTACAATCACTCCATGGACCACCATACGCTTGCCGCTATCAGCATTGCGGGCACCACGCTTGACGTGCTGGGGAGTCTATATCTTGCATACGACTTGTTAGGCGGCCAGCATGGTCCTCTGCGGCTGCTGACCAGGGCGGTCACGTATTCCGTCATCTTTGGAGTCGGCTATGGCATTGGCCTGGGATTTTTCTTTGGAGTGGCCTCCGGCATTGCCACCGGCATCACCTTGGCCATTGAATTCAGCCGAGCCTCCCGCGGTGAGGACCATTATTCGCTTCCCTGGGAAGCGTTATTCAGCGCCATACGCGCCTTTGGATTCAGCCTGGGACTTTACAGAATCCTGGGCCTGCGGTTTGCAATCGCATTTGGCATTCTTATCACCGCCGGACAAGTATTCGCCTATTCCCGCGGCATGCGACCTGCCACAGATTACGAGGCGGCACGCCGGCCACGAATCACGCGCCGCCAGTTTCGCGGGACTCTCGTCCGCACCATGGGTTACATTGCCGCCGCGCTCGTTTGCAGCGCCCTCGTCCGGCATATCGAACATCCCTGGGCATTTGCCCTCCGGGTGGGCCTGGTTACGGGCCTGGTCACCGGCATCGGCATTACCGTTAACCCTTTTATTGAATACTATGCCGATAACCTGCCGGAGCGCCGCCTCGGCGTCTTTGGAATAGGATTAATACTCTGCGGCTTCACGTTGCAGTCCATTCAGTACTGGGTGGCGTTGTTGGACATTCGCCTCACATAACATCACCTGAGGTAATATGTCCCGATGCAGCCACAAATCACCCCAAGCAGTGTCGCAGATTCCGATCATGCAGAGTCCGCGGCATTGCGGAAATTCGACGCGTCTGACGATCTAGCATTTCTAATAATGCTGGCCACGGTCACGGTCATTGTGCATGTGCTCACCGGCAGCCGTTACGGGTTCCATCGCGACGAGTTGGCCACGCTTGACGATGCGCGTCATCTGGCATGGGGATACGTGGCGTATCCTCCGCTCACTCCATTCTTTGGGCGTCTGTCACTCACCCTATTCGGTACCACCCTGGTTGGCTTCCGTTTCTTCGCCGCCGTGGCCCAGGCTGTGGCCGTCGTACTGACCGGCCTGATGGCGCGCGAACTGGGCGGAGGACGATGGGCACAGCTCTTAGCGGCCACCGCGGCCGTTCCGTTCTGTCTGGCCGGCGGTGCGCTCATGCAGTACGTATCGTTCGATTATTTGTACTGGGTGCTGGCTGCTTATTTTGTAGTTCGCCTGTTGAAGAACGATGATCATCGCTGGTGGATTGCCATTGGGAGCGCAATCGGCCTGGGCATGATGACCAAGTACACGATGGGCTTCTTTGCGCTCGGCATCGTTGCCGGGGTGCTGCTCACCGATGCACGCCGATACTTGAAGAGCAAGTGGCTATGGCTTGGCGTGGCCGCATCGCTGCTGATTTTTTGGCCGAACTTTATCTGGCAGGTGCAGCATCATTTCATCTCGTTGGATTTTTTGAAGAATATCCACGCGCGCGACGTTCGCATCGGCCGCACCAAAGATTTTCTTCCCGACCAGTTGAAAATCACATTGCTCGCCGCCCCACTTTGGTTGACCGGCTTGTATTTCTACCTGTTTTCACCGCAAGGCAAGCGCTTTCGCATGCTCGGTTGGATGTATGTGGTTCCGCTGCTGCTGTTTGTGATTGCCAACGGCCGCGGTTACTATCTGGCAGCGGCATACCCTATGCTCTATGCCGGCGGCAGCGTGTGGAGCGAGCAATGGGTGGCATCGCTGCGCCCACCCAGGGCGGTTGTGGTGCGCATACTGGCGTGGGCTGCATTGGCAGTCAATATCGTAGTCATCGCGGCGGTGTTCCTGCCGCTTGCCCCGGTCGGCTCCCGATGGTGGGAGGCTGCGATCAAAGCCAACGGAGATTTGCCGGAAGAGATTGGCTGGCCCGATCTGGTGGTGACGGTGGCGCGTATCCGCGATTCGCTTCCCGCCGCAGATCGAACACGCCTGGGAATTCTGGCAGGCAATTACGGCGAGGCGGGAGCCATCAACCTGTATGGCCCGCGCTTAGGATTGCCCCAGGCAATCAGCGGGGTCAATTCTTTTTGGCAGCGCGGCTACGGCAATCCTGCGCCTGAGACGCTGATCGTGGTCGGGATATCGCGATCCTTCCTGGAACGTAACTTTTCAGCGTGCCAGCTCGCGGGCCATACCTGGAACCGCTACGGCGTTGAGAATGAAGAGACGCGCGATCATCCTGACATCTACGTCTGCCGCGGCCTGCGCCAGAGCTGGCCCGATTTCTGGCAAGGTTTTCACTACTATGGATAAGCAAGCGACCCGCAAAAGCCGTGAAATGCTTTAAGGTACAATGGCGCGCATGAAAACTCGACTGTTACGCTCGTTCATAGGATTGACGCTTATGACCGCTGCCATTTCGGGAATCTCGCAGGAAATCCAGAAACTTGACCCGGCTCTCGATCAGATCGTACCCGCGAAAGCAACGCTTGAGCGCGTAGCTACCGGCTTTGACAAGTGGACCGAGGGTCCAGCCTGGACGCGCGAAGGCAGCCTGATGTTCGCGGAAATTCCGGCGAATAACATCGTCAAGTTAGTTCCCGGTCAGCCGGCAACGGTCTTCATGCATCCCAGCGGATATCGAGGAACAGAACCCTACAAAGGGCCGGAGCCCGGTTCCAATGGCATGACCCTCGATGCCAAGGGAAGGTTAACGGTCGCAGGGCATGCCGGACGCACCGTCTGGCGGCTGGAGTCGCTCGATCTCAAGGCGCAAGTCACGGTGCTGGCGGATTCCTATCAGGGTAAAAAGCTGAGCAGCCCCAACGATCTTGTGTACAAGTCCGATGGCTCGCTGTACTTCACCGATCCGCCTTACGGTCTGCCTTCCCATGATGACACCGACCCGGCAAAAGAGCTCAAGATCAATGGCGTGTATCGCATTCCGAATGCGCTGCAGCAGAAGCCAGGCGCGCCCCCGGATCGCGATAAGCTGCAGCTTATTATCAGCGATCTCGCCCGGCCCAACGGCATTGCGTTTTCTCCGGACGAAAAATATTTATACATCGCCGAATCGGATAAGAAAGTCTGGCTGCGCTATCGCGTGCAGCCCGACGGATCAGTCACCGAAGGAGCGCTCTTTCTCGACCCCTTTGCCGACAAGACAACCGATCCCAAAGCCATTGGCGGACCCGACGGCATCCGGGTAGATAAAAAAGGAAACCTGTACGGCTCTGGCCCTGGCGGCGTCTGGATCATTTCCCCGGATGGGAAACACCTCGGAACCATCAAAGTGCCGGAGCGTGTAGCCAACGTAGCCTGGGGCGACAAAGACGCCAGAACGCTCTACATCACTGCCAGCACCAGCATCTACCGCATCAGGCTGAAGATTCCTGGTGTGAGGAATTGAGGTATTTACGTCTGGTTGAAAGTCAGCCTGTCGAGCCGCTTTGCGGCTTCTGTGACTGAAAGGCTCGCAAGAGCAGCAGGCCTGCTCCCGCCAGAATGGTCACATCTGCGACGTTGAAGATGCCGGTTCGAAGGCTGCCCACCCCTACATTCATAAAATCCACCACAGCGCCATGATTGCAGATGCGGTCCATGAGATTGCCAATCCCGCCGGCGATGACAAATGAAAGCGCGACAACATAAACCCAATGCAGTTTGCGAGCGCTGGCGAGGAACAACGACATCGCTGCCAATGCAATACTCGTGAATATGATGAAGGCCCAGAAGCGGAAGCCCGTGGAAAATGTTGATCCAAAACTTAGAAACCCTCCGCTGTTTTCGGTATATTGCAAACGAAAAAAGCCGCCAAAATATTGCGCGGGCGAGGCTGACAAGTGATCTTTGGCGAAAACCTTAGTTACCTGGTCACAGCCGACACTGAAAGAGAAAAGAACAAAGACCAGCAGCAGCCGCTGAAAACGTGTAAGCATATTGAGTTCTTATCCTCCCTGGCAATCAAAGCGCAACGGTGCGGGTTGCCCGAAAAATTACTTGCAGGGCATGCGAGCGCATACTCATGATAGTGCCGGCAAAACAAGAAGCACAAATCTTGCTCTTGACCTCGCATTATTCCCAGGCGTAAGCTCCTGAAAATTCAATCTCACGTTTGCTCAAAAGGGAGCCAGGCCGAGATGGGACCCGCATTGGCGAAGACCTATGTAGTGTTGAGCGGAGCTATCTTGTTCGTGGTAGGCGTGGCGGGCTTCTTTCGCTACGAAATGTTCAACCTCACATTCCCTCCCGCGCACAACGTATTCCATCTGGTGAGTGGTCTGATCGCTCTTGTGGCTGGACTGGGAAAGAGTGCCAATGGAGTCCGTCTGTTCGGCCTGATCTTCGGAGCAATCTATCTCACGATCGCTGTCGCAGGCTTCGCCGGCCTGCAAGACCTCGGTCCAATGCGAATGGGATTGAACATGCACTACAATTTCATTCACCTCGGGGTGGGCTTGCTTAGTTTGGCAGCGGGATTTGCCAGTATCAAAACAGCATAATCAAATTTGCGCACATTTGGAAAAGTCATCAACTGGCTTGGATTCATCCTTAAACGTGCTACTGTCAGTTCGCCGATTTCAGCAAAATCTTCCCCAGCAGCGGCACTGGTAACGGCCCCTGGTCCAAAGCCGCGTTATGAAATTCCATCAGATTGAAGTCCTTGCCTTTGGCGGCTTCGTATTTGTGTCGCAGCTCCCACCACTCGTTGATGCCGACGTAATACGTCGGCAACTGGGTTGATGTCAGTTTGGCCCGTTGCAGCTTGCCCTCGGCTTCGGAGCGGGTTTGGAAAGCGGAGTTCATCATCAGGTCGAGCGCCTCGTCATCGGTCATATTCATCGTGTGCATGCGGATGTCGAGAATGGCATTGGCCAGCACGCGCAGCCTTATTTTCTTCATGCTCAGCACAAAACGCGGGTCGCGGTTGAGAAAGCCTTCCTCCATCATGACCTGGGCTACATACTCCGCCCAGCCTTCAATATAAGCGCCGTTTCCCAAAACGGAACGCAGCAGGCGGCGCTCTTTTGGCTCCACGCTGTTGGCGTGCTCAAACTGGATATAGTGTCCCGGCAGAGCCTCGTGGATGCTGAGCCACTTCAGCACCCAGTTGTTGTACTCGCGCAGCTTCGATTCCACTTTATCCTGCGGCGTCTTGGGATCGATGGGCGTGACCCAGTACTCGGCCTCGGCCTCGGGCTCAAGCGGCGGCGCCTGGTGGAACCCGGCAACCGAATACACGCCGCGCAGAAAGACCGGGGTGGGAATCACTTTAAGGTTCTCGCGGTCGCTGAGCCCGACAATCTTCTTCTCGCGGATAAACTGGATAATCCCGTCAAGATCCTGCTTCACGTGGTCGATGAGCTGGCCGGGTTGCACGTGGTCATCGGCAATTTTGGCCAGCACCTCGCTGATGATCTTGTTCTCGCGCTCGCGGGCCGGCAGATCGGCGTAATCGCCGCTGCCAGGATACATTTGCGCGTGCAGTGGAAGCGCGATTTCGAGCATCTGGGCGCGCACATTCTTCATTTCATTTTCGGCGCTGGCCAACACCTGCGCGGGAGTGATGTCGGTCTCCATCACATATTTGAATTTGGCATCGTAGAACTCTTTGCCCAGCCGCCAACTGTGCGGGTTAGGACGGCTGGCGAGATCCTGCTGCAGCCACTGGGAAAAATCTTTCAGCGCGCTGATTGCCGCAGGGGCAAGCTTCTGATATTTCGCGCCGAGCTCGGCATTGTCCCCGATCTGCTCCTTGATATCGCTCTGGATCAGGTCAATATTGCCGTCGTTTTCTTCCACCGCAACTTTCACGTAGATTGGGTCGGCGTCTGCCAGCATGGCTTTGGCCTGCTGCACGAGGCGCGGAATCTGTTCCATACGCGCGAGCACGTGGCCCAAACGAACTTCTTTGACGGCGTAATTCTGGGTTAGCGGCAGGAAAAGAGCGTTGCCGATCAGTTCGACGTAAACCGTGGGGTTGTGCTGGTAGGAGCGGATTTGATTCAGGTCCAGCAGATTGAGCGCAATCTGGTCGTTAATGAGTTGCCAGTCAGCGGAATCCTGCACGGAGACACGGGTGCGCTTGCAGCCCTGCCAGGCAGAATAGAATTTCCGCTGGCGCTCGATCGCCGTCGGACTGAAGTCATCGAGTTGCGCGTCGAGTTCCACTGTCTGCTTCGTAAGCGGATCGGTGTGCTTGTGATATCCGGCCTGAGAGGCATTGACCGGAGAAAGCGCCAGCGATTCGCGCATGAAATCATCGCTGCGGCAGGAGACCCCTTGCGAGCCGCCCGCTTTCGGTTGCGCTTTGCGGCTCTTATGTTTTGGGTTCGTTTGCGCGGCGGCCATCATACACAGCATCATAGTCAATACAAGCAGCTTCATTTCGAGCTCCTGAAAAGCAAAGAAGAGTATAAATGTCCTCAAGAACCTAATGCTTGATGTTGGGAGTTCGTATGCCATCCGCTGAATCATTCGAACCGCTGCGGTGCTCCTTCTGTCGTCCCGCTTTTCCCGGGCGGATTTCCCCAAAGAGACTTCTCGCTGATCGAGAATAAAACTCACTCGCAAGGCATGTTCGCAGTCAAGTACCAACGCCTTCGTTCAAAAACTAAAACAAAAAATTGAACAACATGTTTCCGCGCTAGACTGGGCTGTAAATCACAGATGTATGTTGCGGTGGCACCGAGTCATGAACACGGATCTAAAGCCATGCTGCATGTATTGAAGAGGCATCCACTCCCGGTGAAGGCGTTTTTCCGTCATTCATTAGTGCTCACCTATGCCTTTCCGCAAGATTTGCTGCGGCCGCTGCTGCCCCCGGGATTGGTTCTTGATACCTATAAGGATTTTGGCTTCCTGGCCATCGCCATGGTGCAGACCGAAAACCTGCGGCCGGCGCTGCTGCCGAAACTCCTGGGACAAAATTTCTTTCTCTCGGGCTACCGTATTTTCACGCGCCTCGACCGCGGCTCGAATTCGATACGAGGGCTGAGAATCCTGCGCTCCGACACCGACAAGAAGTTAATGGTAATCTCAGGCAATCTGCTCACCCATTATGCCTATCAGCATTGCCGGGTTTCATTCCAGGAAAATTCTGGCGAGCTGCGGGTGAAAATCACAACTCCGAATGCGTTCGCTGATCTCGAGGTCTGCGCCGATATCACCCAGGCCGCGTCACTCCCTGCGGGCACGCCGTTTGAGAATGAAAAAGACGCCAGAAAGTTCGCCGGGCCGCTGCCCTATACCTTCGACTATGAAAAGCAAACCGGCTCTATCATCATGATTCGAGGCGTGCGCGAAAACTGGAACCCGCAGCCGGTGCGGGTGAACGTAACCACATGCAGTTTTCTGAATCACGAACCGTTTTGCCGGGCAATTCCCATATTGGCTAATGCCTTTCACTTGCAGGATGTGCCGTATCGCTGGGAGCGCGGGGTGAGAACGGTGATTAAGCCGCAATGACGACAACAACCATGCCAGCTACGAGGAGTACGCGCGGCAAGTACGAGGGGCTGCTTGAGATCATTAGTTACAATCGCAGGTTTTACGCGCTCACCGCGCTTGCCGTCATGGCCGGAATCATAATTGCAGTATTGCTCCCGGGCAAACCCGCGCTTCTTCTGGCCGCAGCGAGCTTGCTGACTCTCGCCTGGATCGCGGTTTCGCTCCTGGTATCGCACTACATCTATGACCGATCGCAGTTATATGACTTTCGCTGGATGCGCGACCTGCTTCCGCAAGTGCTGCGCAATTGGGTAAACATTCATGCCGGCCTCGACCAGACCAGCGAGCTATTGCAGTCTGTCTTTCCTGGCAGCAATGGGCAGATTCTCGATATCTACAATCCCGTTGAAATGACCGAGCCCTCCATCGCAAGGGCGCGAGAAATCTCGGCCGCGGGGCCGGCGGCAATTCAAGCAGATTTCAAACACTTGCCGCTGCCGGGTTCATCCTGCGATGCCGTGTTTCTCATCTTCGCCGCCCACGAACTACGCCGGCGCAGCGCACGCGTCGAGTTCTTCCGGGAAGCGGCCCGCGTATTGGCCGCAGGCGGCGCGGTGGTCCTGGTTGAGCATTTGCGTGATATGGCAAACTTTCTGGCATTCGGTCCCGGGTTTCTTCACTTCCAATTGCGAGGCGAATGGTTGTATGCTGCCGTTTCCGCAAATCTCAGAGTGCAGCAGGAGATGAAGATCACCCCCTTTGTGCGTGTTTTTGTTCTGGTCCACGACTATGATTCTTGAGATTAATCTGAAGATCGTCGGCGCGTTGCTGGTGGTGCTTGGCATCGCCCATGGAGCTTTCAATAAACGATTCGAGTGGAAAACGGACCTGGCTAAGCTGTCGCTGCTGAACCGTCAGATCTTTCTGGTGCATTGTTTCTTTATCGCTCTGAGCCTGGTGTTAATGGGTGGCGTCACTCTGTTCTATACGGATGCCTTGCTCCAGCCCGCGCCTCTCAGCCGGGTGGTGCTCGTGGCTGTAGTAATCTTTTGGCTTTGCCGGCTATTCATCCAATTTTTTGTCTATGATTCGATGCTATGGCGCGGGAACAGATTTAATACCTGGATGCACGTATTGTTTTCACTTTTCTGGACTTATGTGGTGCTTACATATTTTTTCGCGGCGAAACACGTGTGGTATTGAAAAGGATGATTCTTATAGCACTCGAAAAACAAAGAGAAGATTAAGGTGCGACAGCACGCCCACATGTACGGGGAAATAACCAAGAGATCGTAAATGCCCACCTTTTCAAAGCCGGCAGGAATTAATTTTCGTAGCGCTGAAGAACTGCCTGCCTCTGTGTTGTCGAAAACATTGTGTCAGACCGTAAGCTTTCTGCAGGGCGTTCAACCATACATCAAGTTGCAAAAGTATCACGACTGGTGGGAGCACGACGGTTGCCATTTCTACAAAGAGCAGATTGAGTTTCACAGCCTCTTTCAAATTGTGCGGTCGCCAAGAGATTTGCTACAGGCCATGACTACAGATGACAATGTATTCATTGGCATTGCCCCGGATGATAATTCTTGGTATTTACGCTTTTATCTAAATTGGGATGATGAAGGATTTAATCTGATCGGCAGATTCGATATTACCTTGCCCGCAAAGCTGGCTGAACGATTTAGAAGAGATATGGCAGAAGGGCATCCAATCGAATTGGCGGAACAAGATGCAGAGACTTACTACAGGTCAATCTCATGACTGAAAGCCATACATGATCTACGTTCTATGGCAGTTTCGCGCGAAGCCGGAAAAGGTCGAGCAGTTCGAACGCGACTATGGTCCCGAGGGCATATGGGCGCAGCTATTCCGGCGCAGCCCGCACTACGAACGTACAGTCTTGCTGCGTGATCCGGCGCAGCCAGCGGGTTACATTGTGATTGACATCTGGCAGGATGAAGCCTCGTACCAGGCTTTCAAGAAAGAGTTTCACGAGGAGTACCAGAGAATTGACCGCGAATGTGAGGCTCTTACTCTGGAAGAAACACCGCTGGGAATATTTGATACAGTGCTCGGCCCTTTGCTATCGGCGATCAGCGGAGCGGGACCCAAGAAATAGCCTGCAAGCAAATATTTTCGTCAGCCTTGCAGTGTTCTCTCCGTGCCTCAGTGCCTCCGTGGTGAATTCACTTTTAGTGCACGACTACTAGCTACGCTATCGTATACACCGTGACGGCACACTCTTTCTCATCGTTCCACAGCGCCAGCCGCCAATTTTTTCCCGGCGTCCATTGGCGCTGCGAGGGCACGAACTCGGCCAGCACCTGGATTCTCGGCTCCTTCGCCGGAACCTGCATCAGGATGGCGTGCTCACCGCGCAACTCGGCTTTGCATGTCCGCTCTGCCGATATGACGTAGCATTTGCGCAGCTCGATCAGGGCGCGATACCAGCGCAGCATCTCATTGGCGTCGTTGGCCATGTCCCAATGCAGTTTCGATCGCCGAAAGGTGGTTTCATCTTGCGGATCGGGGACATCCATCCCGGCAAAGTCTTCGAATTCTTTCTTGCGCCCTTCGCTGACGGCGCGTGCCAGGGCAGGGTCGCCGTAGCTGGTGAAATAAAGAAATGGAGCAGGCTCGTCGTATTCCTCGCCCATGAAGAGCAGCGGGGTATGGGGCGCGAGCAGCATCAACCCCGCGGCAACTTTGCGCAGGCCGATGGGAACCAGTTGGCCCCAGCGCTCGCCCAGGGCGCGATTGCCCACCTGATCGTGGTTCTGCAGGCAGATGACGTGGGACTCCATAGGCAATCCGGCGGATGAAGTTCCGCGGGACTTGTTCCAGTAATTAAAAAATTCACCCTGGAAGACAAAACCTTCATTCAGCGCGCGCACAATTTGGTTGAGATCGCCAAAATCCTGGTAGTAGCGCTTGCGTTCGCCGGTGAGCGCGGCGTGCATGGAGTGATGAAAATCGTCGCTCCATTGCGCGTCGAGTCCGTAGCCGCCGCTTGCCTGCGGACGTACCAAACGCGCTTCGTTCTCATCGGTTTCTGCAATCACGCACACCGTGCGGCCGAGCTGCCGGGCGAGGGACTGCACCTCATCCTGCATCTCGGCCAGGATGTGGCGCTCCGAATCGTCTTGAATGGTCTGGATGGCATCGAGGCGCAGGCCGTCGAGGTGATATTCGCGAATCCAATAGAGCGCATTTTCCATGAAGTAGCGGCGCACATTCTCGCTGCCTTCGCTGTCATAGTTAATCGCATCACCCCACGGGGTCTGGTGGCGCGATGTGAAGTAGGGTCCAAACATTCGCAGGTAATTGCCTTCGTGGCCAACATGGTTGTAAACCACATCCAGAATTACGCCGAGGCCAATTCGATGCGCGGCGTTGACCAGGCGCTTGAGCCCTTGCGGCCCGCCGTAGCTGGCCTGCACGGCATATGGCGAAACACCGTCATATCCCCAGTTGCGTTCTCCGGGAAATGCGGCCACCGGCATGAGTTCGATCACCGTGATCCCCAGCTCGTGCTTCAGATATTCCAGGCGCTCGATCACACCATCAAAGGTCCCTTGCGCCGTAAAGCTCCCGACGTGCAGCTCATACACGATGTAGTCTGCCAGTGGCAGCCCGCGCCAGGAATCGTCGCTCCACGAGAAATCCGCAGGATCGACAATCTCGGTAGGGCCATGCACTCCTTCGGGCAGAAGGCGCGAGACCGGGTCGGGAACCGGCTTGTGATCGCCGGGAATATAAAAGTATCTGTCCCCAGGGCGCGCAACAGCGGTTAGAGAAAAGAAGCCGCCCGGTTCGGGCGTCATGGCATGGTCCGCGCCGCCAACCAGGCGCAATTTCATTTGCTCGGCCCTCGGCGCCCAGACACGAAAATTGCAGCTATTGTTGGTCTGAAGCGAGGCGCCATTCATGGCGGAAAGTGTAGTTTGGGTCGCAAGTGCCACGTTCATGAGACGAAAGAAATAAGCTCTAAGTTGCAAGCTACAAGAACTGAGAGCCTGCACTCTGAACATATAAACTAGAACACATCGATAATATATTTCCAATGATCGCAGGGAAATCACCTCTGGTTCTGGCTTCCGCCTCGCCCCGGCGCAGTGAGTTGTTGCGCAACGCGGGGATCGCCTTTACTGTGCAGCCTGCGCACGTAGATGAGAGCATGTTGGCCGGCGAAGCGCCGGAAGATTATGCCCAGCGCCTGGCGCGCGAGAAAGCCCGGGCCATATTTTGCCGGCGTCCGCAAGAAATGGTCTTGGGCGCAGACACGATTGTGGTGGTGGATTCCCAGGTGCTGGGTAAGCCCTGCGATGCGGCCGATGCGGCCCGCATGTTGCGCCTGCTTTCAGGCCGTTCACACCGGGTGATAACCGGCGTATGTCTTGCTTGCCCGCCATCCCAATCCGCAATCTACGGTGACAATCGCAAAATTCAGGACTCAGAACTCGAAACCCAAAACCTGTCCGGGCGAGCCGCGGACATGAAACTCGAAACTGTTTTCGAAGACGTTCGCGCTGAGATTACAGAAGTCTGGATGCGTGATCTGAGCGAAGAGGAGATTCAAGAATACGTGGCCAGCGGCGAGCCTATGGATAAAGCCGGGGCATACGCCATCCAGGGAATCGCCTCACGCTGGGTCTACAGGATTGTTGGTTGCTATTTCAACGTGGTGGGACTGCCGGTACCGTTGGTCTATACGATGCTGAAGGAAGGGCCCTGCTTGGGAAGTAGAAAGTAAATAGCTTCTGTCCTAGAGACGTAGCTTGCTACGTCTCTAGCTAAAATCTAAGCTATTTCTTTTCTTCCGGGGTGGGATTTTCGCCGTCGCGCATTCCCTGCTTGAAGTTGCGGATGCCCTCGCCCAATCCCTTGCCGATATCTGCGATCTTGCTGGGGCCGAAGATGATCAGAGCGATAACCAGAATTACGATGAGTTCAGGAAGTCCTAATTTACCGCCAAACATGAAGCCTCCACACCAGCGGCTGAAATGTGTCTTTTTGCGAACACACGCTGCCAGTGAAACCTTATTGTAACACCGGTATCGGGCGAAATACGGGCGAAATAACGATGGTTTCAGGCTGAAGTCATCAAAGCCGCCAATAGCGCGGCGCGGCGTGGCAGCTCACGAATGAGCACAGATTCGTTGGCGGCATGGGGCCCTTCGCCTACCGCTCCCAGGCCATCCAGCGTGGGGATACCGAGTGCGGCGGTAAAATTTCCGTCAGAGCCGCCCCCGGTTGAGGCTTCCTGCAGCTTCCATCCCATCTCCTGCGCCAGCGTGCGGGCCTTGGTAAACCAGGCAGCAATCTCTTTGCTGCGCTCCATCGGCGGGCGATTGATTCCTCCGCTGACCTCCAACTTGCAGCGCCGGTTGCGCGGCCGCAAGCTGCGGAACTTTTTCTCAATCACCCCGGCATCGGCCAGCCTGGGAATGCGGACATCCACTTCAACTTCGGCCTCGGCTGCCACTACATTGCTGCGCGTGCCCCCGCGAATCACGCCCGAATTTACAGTAAGCCCGCGTTTGAGGTCCGTAAATTTTTCAATGACGTTAATCTGGTGTGCCAGTTCGCTAATTGCACTGATACCGGCGCGAAAATCAACGCCCGCGTGTGCCGCCTTTCCCGTCACCTTGACGGTGTAATGGCCTACGCCTTTGCGTGCCGTCTTGAGCGCCCCTGCCAGTCCCTGGGAAGGCTCAAGCACAAAAACGATATTTGATTTCCCCGCCAGCCACTCGGTAAGAGGTCGTGACGATTCGCTGCCCACCTCTTCATCCGTCACCAGCAAAACCTCGACATTCCCTGGAGGGAAGCCCAGCGTATCGCGCACCGCGCGCAAGGCAAAAATCATCTGCACAATGCCGGCTTTCATATCGAGCACGCCCGGCCCCCAAACCCGCCCATCACTCACGCGGGAAGGCATGGATTTGAGCGTACCAAGCTCCCACACCGTATCCATGTGACCCAGCAGCAGGATGGAAGGGCTGCTGGTCTCCTCAACCTTGAAGCTGGCTTGAAGATGGTCGCCAAATTTCAATTGCTTGTGGAAGGTGACCTGGGCTCCCATTCGGCTGAATTCTTCCGCCACGGCGCGGCCCAGGGTATCCACCGCCTTTTTGTTGTGTGTGGGAGATTCAATTTCCACCAGTTTTTGCGCCAGCAGCACCATCTCGTGCTCGTGCGGTTCGATGCGGGCCAGCAACTCACGTGCATTCGAATTTTTTTTGGACATTATGTTCTCGGCAATGATCAAATTGAAGTAGTGCCGGCGTCCGCCGGCTGTCGTGTGGGCCTCTCGCCCACACGTCTTAGCGTTTCCCTGGAAAGGTGCCGACGCTTATTCTCGCCTGCCTATTTCTGCGTTAGCCTACCAGAACGGGGAGGGGCGAATACGTTATAATTTTCACCTCGATTCTATTTGCAATGGAAGACACTCCCAACTCGATTGTCACTGCCGAGGGTGCGTCCACAGAAGCCGCGCCCCCCGGGCCTTCTGCTCCCCTCACGCTCGACGTCCTGCAGATTATGCGGATCATTCCGCATCGCTACCCTTTTCTTCTGCTCGACCGCATTGTCGAACTGCACCGCCGCCAGCGCGTGGTAGCCATCAAGAATGTCACCATCAACGAGCCGTTCTTTCAAGGGCACTTTCCCAGTTATCCCATTATGCCCGGGGTGCTTGTGATTGAAGCCATGGCCCAGGCCGGCGCTCTGCTGCTGCTCACCGAAATCGAAGACCGCGAAAACAAGATCATGGTCTTCACCGGCATCGAGCGCGCCAAATTCCGTAAGCCTGTCGTTCCCGGCGACCAGTTGCGTATCGAAGTAGATGTGCTCGCCTTCCGCCGCACCGCGGGCAAGATCAGTTGTGGAGCTTACGTGGGCGACAAGCGTGCCTGCGAGGCTGTGCTCACCTGCCAGGTCGTAGACAAGCCCGCTTCCGAGGGACAATGAGGCGCTCTTCACAGGGCGCTGTGACCGAAGAGCGGGCAGGCCAAATTCATGCCACTGCAGCGATTGACCCGGCCGCCAAAGTCCCCGCCTCCTGCCGCATCGGCCCGTTCTGTGTGGTTGGCGCAGAAGTGGAATTAGGAGAGGATTGCGAACTCATCTCCCATGTTTCCCTGCAAGGCCCCACCAAGATCGGCGCACATAACCGTATTTTCCCTTTTGTCTCTATCGGTTTTGAACCTCAGGATCTGAAATACAAAGGGGAGAAAACGCGCCTGGAGATCGGCGATCATAACGTCATCCGCGAGTATGTGACCATCAACCGCGGTACTGCCGGCGGAGGCGGCGTGACCCGCATCGGGAGCCACTGCCTCTTTATGGCTTACACCCACGTCGCCCATGATTGCGCGATCGGCGACTACGTGATCATGGCGAACGCCGCCACCCTGGCCGGTCACGTTACGGTGGAAGAGTGCGCCACCGTAGGCGCATTCTCTGCGGTACATCAGTTCACGCGCGTGGGCGCGCATGCCTACATTGGCGGAGGAACCATCATCACCCGCGACGTTCTGCCCTTTTCCAAAACCTCAGCCGCGCGCGAGGCCAAAGCCTATGGAGTCAATGCTATTGGTTTAGAACGCCGCGGCTTCAGCAAAGAACGCATCGCCAAGATCCAACGCGCCTATCGCGTGCTCATCAATTCCAGGCTCAATACCTCGCAAGCCCTGGAAAAACTCCGCTCCGCAGGCGAGCAAGGGGAAGATGTGGCCCTGCTGCTGCGCTTCATCGAAACCTCCGAACGCGGCACAATCAAATAGCAGATCTAAAGACTGCCTGGATGCACAGCAGTGAGACCGACGAAGCGGTTGAAATCTGTCACATTCAACGTGAGGATGTGGCTTAACCCGTGCACGTACATCGTTGCGACCAAACGGGCATCATGTACCTGAACGCCCAATACTCCATGCTGTAGGACAATCCTCCTCCACTCTCGATAAACCGCTTCGTTGTCGGGCAAAAAACTCATGCCAGTCTCGATTGCCTGCACTTCGCGCTCTGCTTCAAGAACGGTCAACCCAAACCCATTCCTGGCAACAGGGCGCGTCATTGCGTTCCAAAGCTCAGCGACATTCTGATGCGTGTAGTAGAGAATCGTACCTTGGTCGGCGAGTTGAGCGAGTGCGGTGTCTACGAGTTGGTGCTGGGGATCGGAGCGCCGTGTCATGCGCAGCAGGATATTGGTATCAACCAGACACGCCGCAAGCACCATTTAATCGTGATCCTGATAAATCCAATCGCGCGAAATGGTCTCAGGTAATGGAGGAATCTTGTCTGAGAATTGAGCCAGTGAATCGAGCCAGGCGCGAATCTCCTCTGGAGTACGAAGCTGCCGAGTTTCAGCAGGACGTGCTAACCGCTGCGATAGAATCTCTTGGACGTAAGCTTCAAGAGACAGACCACGCGCCTTAGCCTGGGCTGCGAGTTCATCGGGAATATTGACCGTAACTACCATAAGGAAAACTTTAGCACGAATCAAACACTGTTCGTTCAAAAACCGATTCAAATAGATTTACAGGATAGCGAAAGTGCACAATCATTTCTCGCATGCATTCTGCACAATGTATTCTAATGGTGATTTCCTTGTAGCTTGCAACTTGTAACTTGTAGCTAACTCTGCGAGCTTAGAGCTGACCAGTGTCCATCCGTCCCAAACTAGGCCTGATCGCCGGCAACGGCAAATTCCCTCTGCTGATTCTTGACGCCGCCAACGCTCAGGGGAATGACGTCATCGTCGCCGCTATCAAAGAAGAGACTCTTCCTGAGATCGAGCAACGGGGCGCGGCCGCGGTGCACTGGCTGTCGCTGGGCGAGCTCTCGAAGTTGATCGAGACTTTTCAGCGCGAAGGCGTAACCCGCGCCATCATGGCGGGCCAGGTCAAGCACAAGCAGATTTTCAGCAGCATTCGTCCGGACTGGCGCCTGGCCAAGCTCCTACTCTCCCTCGGCACCCGCAATACGGATTCTCTCATCGGCGCCGTCGCCAAAGTGCTGGCCGACGAAGGCATCACCCTGCTCAAATCCACAGACTTCCTTGAGCCGCTTCTGGCCAGGGCTGGGGTGCTCACCCGCCGCGCGCCTAACGAAAAAGAGCGCGCCAATATTGAGTATGGCCGCACCGTAGCTCGCCACCTGGCCCACTATGACATTGGCCAGACCGTGGTTATTGCCGAGTCCGCCTGCGTTTCCGTCGAAGCCATGGAAGGTACGGACGCCGCCATTACCCGCGCCGGCGAGATCATGCGCAGCCTGCATGCCGAGTCGGGGAGCGCAGAATCGACCCTCAGCCGCGCGCTGACCGTAGTCAAAGTAGCCAAGCCAAATCAGGATATGCGCTTTGATGTGCCGGTGATTGGGGTTAAGACCATAGAAACCATGAAGCAGGCAGGGGCGGCCTGTCTGGCGATTGATGCTGGTAAATGTTTGCTGCTGGATGGGGAAGCCATCACCCAGGCCGCCGACGCTGCTGCGGTCACGATCGTGGCCGATTAACCCCCGCCTGACTCTCGCGCGGCTTTTATTTTCTGTTTTTCAACCGGTTTATGCTGCCTGAATTGGTTTGTCCGCCGAGCCTAGCGTTTCCCGAACGGCGCGAATAACCTGCTCCGAATCGCAATTTACCGTGCGCGTTCCGAAGGCAAATTCCTGCATTTCAAAATCGGCAATCACGAGGACCGGCGTAGAGGGGCAGTAATTTCTGATGATGCGGGCCAACCGGCTGCGCTCCGCGTTGGGGATGGAATTGCACAACAGCACCAGGTCAAAATCGCCGTTGAACATGCAGTCAATGACGTCAGGAGAGTTGATCGTGTGAACCAAATAACCCGCTGCCGCCAGCAGTTGGACCCGGTTCCGGACAATTCGTTCGTCGCAACCCGCGTACAGCACGACCTTTGTCACGCAATCCATTTCTGCAACCAAGCGCTTTTGAGATTAGCTCATGACAGGGGCAGGATGGAAGCGCCAAGCTCGGCCAACACGAGCATAGTCGAGACATGCACAAGAATGATAGGGATGCGGAGTGCTCTTCTATCAGGCCGCAACGGGTGGGGACCCGCCGCCTTTTTCTTTCCAGATAGAGTATTCCTCTAAAACCACGCGGAAACTGCCGTGCACGGCTCTGTTTTCAGACACCATGCGCTCCAGGCGAAAAGTCACCAGATTGCCGCACTTGCGACACACGGGAAACTGGTCGTCCTTCAGGATAGTTACGCTGTGTTCTAAACGGTGCTGTGCATGGCGTACCTGATAAATGCCGCTGCACAGAGCTATTTCCCCAGGCTTAAAAGTGGGTTGCATACAGATCGTCCCTTTTCAGTTTCCGTGTTTTGGCCAGAGGATAAAAAATATAAAGCTGGTACCTTAAGACTACGTAGACGATGATCGGGTTGCCCGAGTTACGAAAGTACAGCCTGATTATTTATTTATTTATAATTTTGTCAATAACTTCGAGATTACTCTCTGGCTGGATTGAGAGAGGCGCGATTTGTCTTCGCGCCTTTCTCTCAAACGAAACCAGCTTGCATTATTTCTTCTCGAAGCGGCTCTGCACTTCTTTCCAGTTGACCACGTTCCACCACGCCTTCAGGTAATCGCCGCGGACATTCTTGTATTTAAGGTAGTAGGCGTGCTCCCATACATCGTTGCCCATGATGGGGTAGCTTCCCTCCATCATCGGATTATCCTGGTTAGCCGTGCTCGTAATTTCCAGCTTGCCGGCGGCATTGCGAATGAGCCAGGCCCATCCGCTGCCAAAGCGTTTCAGGCCGGCGTCATTGAATTTGCTCTGGAATTCGGCAAAACTGCCGAAGGCCTGCTTGATGGCGTCTGCCAGCGGGCCAGCAGGTTCTCCGCCGGCCTTGGGCGCCATGATCTGCCAGAACATGCTGTGATTTACGTGCCCGCCGCCGTTGTTGCGCACCGCGGTGCGGATATCCTCCGGCACGGCATTCAGGTTCTTGATCAGCTCTTCCGCGCTCTTGCTGGCCAGCTCAGGGTGCTTTTCGAGCGCGGCATTCAGGTTGGTGACGTAAGCACCGTGGTGCTTGTCATGGTGGGTTTGCATGGTCTGCGCGTCAATATGGGGCTCCAGCGCGCCGAAGTCATACGGTAGCGGGGGTACTTGGTGAGCCATCTTGGCCTCCTGGGTAGGAATAAGAAAACTCTGCAGCCAACTACTCAAACTATCTAGCCTACGCGATTTGCCAAACTTATGCCAGCGGGCCAAACAGCCGAGATGCGTCAATCGAGAGTTGTACGCGGCGGGAATCGATCCAAAGTTGTTGCCATCCCTAATAATTCTCAGATTGCTATTTGTAAGGCAAAATACCCGATTCCTCAAAAGAAAACGCTACCCTATGGTAATGTCCAGATACCTAATAGAGCTTGCTCTGCCAACTTATTCGGGTTAATCTTTACTCCTCATCCCCCAAAAATGAAGAGCTGAAAGGTCTACCTACGGCTCCAAGGAGACCAGCTATGCATCAGCACGCCATGCCATTTCACGCCCCTGCCAGAAACTTCTGTTTCACGGGAAGAATCGTCAAGACATACTCGGTAGCGGCATATTTGTTGTT
>DASREY010000018.1:0-5913 GCA_035651775.1 Terriglobales bacterium | reverse complement strand
GGGCAGCAATCGCAGCCGATATAGGGCAGCCCACCCCACCGCTCCCGCTGTTCACCGCTGGTGTGCTCTTCAAATGCCCGCCGCGCGCCCAGGGCCATGTCATCATTTTGCCCGGCAACAAGGCTCAGCTGGGTTGTATGTGAAGTTCGGAGTTGAAGCCATCGGCCCACGGCTTTGTGCGCGCTCTGCTGGCTCCAATCGCCAATCAGCGTTCTCACCTGAACATTGCTGGGCTTGACCGTCTGCATCCATGTCAAGCGTTGCTCCGCGGTGGAATTACCGCTGGGCCCCATAAGATACAGAACCATTCCTCCTTTGGGAAGCAGCGCCCCGATCTGTCGTCCCTGGATTCGTCCAATCTCAGCTTGATCAACGCTGACAGAAAAAATAGGCGACTCATGCCGGCTGCGCAATTCCGCGATGTATTCGACTTCGCGGTTGAGCAGCGCCCATCCAATGCCCGCCACCGCTGCCTGCCGCGCCACCTGGATCAGGGTTGTCCCCACAGGCGCGCATACAATCCCGTCGGGCCGCGTCTCTTTCGGAGATTGAATCACCTGCAGCAGTTGTTCGCATTGCGTAATCGCATCGCCCGCAGCGTACAGAATTTCCAGGTCCACACCCAGGCGGAGGGCCGCCGTCTGCGCTGCCGACGCGTGTTCCCTCTGATAGTGGTTTTCCGCCATCAAAAGCGAAAGCAGAAACTTAAGTCTCTTCATGAATCTCCAAGCCTTTCGAGTGGTGTTCTTCACCACTGACGTGCAACTTATCTGGCTTGGGGGTGGGCCATAACTGTCGCCGCGCGTACGGGCGCGGTCGCTGAATGATCGGGGGCGGAAAAATTGAGCGATTCCATGCTGTGAATCATAGCTTCGATATCATTTGCATTTTCCGCCATGAAAGAAAACGTAACCGCGTAATTGGCGAAAAAGGTAAAAACCTGCGTCTGGTAAATCACAGGACTGCCGGGCGCTGGTTTGGACACCAGGTCAACCCGGTAGAAGTCTTTGCCCGCAAAAACGTAGTGCTTGTCTGTATGGAGCACGTTGAATGCGCCGGTGGGGCCTGCGAAAGCATCGGCAGAGGCCTTAATAAAATCCTTGGGAGTAGCGTTCTTTCCCAGGGAATCGGCGTTAATGCTGATGTAGCGCATGTCTGTCCCGCCGGAGACCGCTGGATTGGCCGTAAACAGGGAATACATCTGGCTGGCGGTAGAAGACTGTATCGCATTGCCATTCCAGCCATCCGGATATTGATAAGAGAATCCGAAATAGCTGTTCACGTAATGTTTGCCGCTGAGTACTCCATAATCCGGATGGAAGTCTGCCGGCTGTACCGGCATCGCTGCGGTTACAGACGCGCTCTGTACGGGAGCTTGAGATCGCGTGCTCTCAGGCAGCGCGTTCGAGTGCAGGGTCTGAGAGAACAGGGATGATGCCACCATTACGATGGCGCAGAACAAAGTAGACACAGCAAAGCGTTGCTTATGCATGGGGAACCTCCATCGGTCTTCTGGGGGGATAATTTTCGGGGGTATGTTAAGGGGGTGAACTCAATGCCTGAGGGGCTTATCAATGATCAGCCAAGTCATGGAGAACGGTGTGGCTCCCACCCGGCCGCTGTTTGCGCAGAGCTCTTAAGTCCCTGCCAGCTTCAAGTTATCTCCACTTTCCCACAATCCGGGACGAAGCAACAAGGTTACTTTAGTAACCAAGAGACCCTTGTCTGGTACCCAGAAAGTGGTACTCCAGGCGAAATAAATACAAATCAATTTTTGGACGGATGGAGCCAGGCGGGTTCAAACCATTGAGGGGGAGTTCAAATACAGCCGCCGATGCAGCGCGGGCCCCGGCAAGATTGCTTGCGACTTCGGCCAGAGTCGGAATCGCCGACCACGAGGTAGTATCCCAAGCTAACCAGTAATCCGAAGAATCCTAATACAAGGTCCATGTCGCAAGTAGATGCCCGCATTCGTGAAGAAGTTGGCAGCCATGGCATACCAATATCCGGCAACCCCGGGCAGGTTCTCGCCGTCTAAATCTTTCATGGAAAAATTGCGGTTTGCTCTTCTCTCTTTAATAACAGCTTCGGTCTTGTTGATGGGATGCGGGGCCGGCCACCCAACCATCACCAGCGTTACAGTGACTCCGTCAAGCGCCACCGCCCCGAGCAGCTCGCAAGGGCAAACAGGCTTCAGCGCAACCGGAAACTTCAGCAATGGCAAGAGCCGGTTGCTGACGGTGGGCGATGGCGTGAGCTGGTCGTCCTCGAACATAGCTGTGGCATCGATTACCAGCCTTGGACTGGCGACCTGCAAGATTCCGGGAACGGCGACCATCACCGCCTCGGCGCCGGCCAATCTGCAGATCACGGTAGGTACGGGTGTGAATAACACCGCGGCCACGGTCACCGGCACTGCAACGCTTACCTGCACGTAGCCGCGAGCGGCGATGCCGCTCTTCCGGACCCTCGCTGTGTTTGGTCTCCTGACGCGGAGTTCATTGACTCCGCGTTTTTGCGTTTGCCGGTTTTATTATCGATGTGTTAATACCCCCCCACCCCCATTACTTCAAGTAGTCGAAGCCAGGTTAAGCCATGGACAATCAATCATTTACAGAGAGGCGATTGTAGTGGGAAGCAATGGCTGTGGGAGTACTTGGTGCTCTAAGCCAAACTCAACTGCGATATCTCTTTGGTAAACAAGCTGGGGCTTAGCTCCACGGCGTCGCAGAGCCGCAAGCTGGAAGTTGTTCTGCGAATTTTCAAAGATCTCCAAAACTAAAGCCAAGCATTCTTTCTTGAAAGAGGCTGCAAGCATGATGCCCCGCAAATTGGAAAAATTGAAGGGTTTGATATCACACAGCGAAGACAGCCACGAAAAGGCCGAAAAGTGTAACCCATGTCTTCGGAACGTTCTGTTACCTATGTCTCCGGAACGGACAAGCAATTAGATGGTGGGCGCTATAGGATTCGAACCTATGACTTCCACCGTGTGAAGATGGCACTCTACCGCTGAGTTAAGCGCCCACTGACAGACTGATGCGGTACGAGAAGGTAACTTTTTGATTCTAACAAAATTCAGTTTCAAGTTTCGAGTTTCAGGTCTTAGAGTTCGAGCGTGCCTTGAAGGTATAAGCGTGCCTGGCCGGCGATCTTCACGCGATCGCCGCCGATTGTGCACTGCATGTATCCACCGCGGTGACTAAGTTGTTGCGCACGCAATGTGTCCTTCCCCAGCCGCCCCGCCCAATAGGGAGCCAGTGTGCAATGTATCGAACCGGTTGCGGGGTCCTCATCGATGCCCTCCGCCGGGGCAAAAAGCCGGCACACGTAATCCACGCCACCCTGGCCGGGAGCGGTAACAATGGTTCCGCTATTCACGCTGTCAAGCCTGGCAAGAGCGGCAATATCGGGCGAGAGCGCTCGCACTTGCTCGGCCTGATTGACCACCACGAGGTAATCGCGCGATTTCATTACCAGCGCCGCTTTCAACCCCAGGGCCGGTAAGAGGCCGACTGGTGTCTCACATGGCTGGGCGGCCGGGCGGGGAAGTCCAATTCAAATCCGTCTTTGTCCTGATCGGCGCCCTGAGCGACGGTCAACATGCCGGCGCGCGTATGGAAGCGAACCGGCCATACGTTGTGCTTCCGCAGCGCGAGCACATATGCGGATGCCAAGGTCGCGTGCCCGCATAGGTCGTCCTCGATGGTGGGCGTAAACCAGCGCAAGTCGAAATCGCCATCGGCGCGAGGAACAACAAAAGCGGTCTCGCTGTGCCTGTTCTCAGCCGCAATTTTCTGCATGATGCCATCCGCGAGAAAAGCGGAAAGGATGCAGACCCCGGCCGGGTTACCTGCAAAGAGTTCACCCGTGAATGCATCAACGTGGTAATACGGAATTGCCATGTCGTGCTCCTCTAGCGCTGAGTTTAGCGCGCCCCACAGACAGATTGATGCCGGACGAGAAGATAGTTTTTGAGTTTAACAAAATTCAGTTTCAAGTTTCGGGTGCCCAATTTCACCCGGGCCCCGACTGGAATTGAGCGAAAGAACCTCAACCGCGAATAACGCGGAGCGCACGGATTTTCAGGAGGAACTTTTCTTGTAACGAAATCACTTCGCCGGCCACGATGTATGGAGTGTGATTCCATCCGCCTGCATACCTGGAAGCGAAAGAAGCCGCCGGCAACGGCGGAAGCCTCGATTCCCATCCTTCGCCCCCGTTAACATTTCTGTATTAACTAAACATTACACAGATCATTGGCATTTTTCCTCCTTTGGTAAAGCAATTTTTCTTGCCCGCCAGCAGGTAAGCGGATACACTTATGCCCTCCCCAGACATCGTTCGCCATAGGGCATATTCAGAGAAAGAGACAACAAAGGCTTATGACTGCCGTTGCAGGATCATTGCGTTTGCCGCAGAGACACGGAGTTGCCCGTAATGGTGTTTGTCCCTTTTTAGGATTGCCGGCACAGCGGCGCGCGGCAAAGCTTCGAGCAAAATACCCTTTAATGCCAGGACCTGTAAAGCACGCGATTGCGCTGTGTGTAGTGTTGTGCCTTTTGCCGCTGACGGCGGTGGGACAGAGTGTGACCGTGTCTGATTTTAGCTTCTCACCGGGCACGATCAACATCACCGCCGGACAAACCGTGACGTGGAATTTTACCGCTGGCGATTTTCACAACGTAGACTCGGGATCGAGCTGCACCCCAGATGGGAGATTTAGCTCAGGCGGTACGCAGAATGGCGGTACCTATTCACATCAGTTCACAGTAGCGGGCACATATCCATATTTTTGCGATCCACATTGCGGGCTGATGCCTTCGATGGCTGGATCGGTGACGGTCAGCCCGGCAGCAGCAACACATTTAGTGTTGAGCGGCGTTCCGGGCACCGCAACAGCAGGAACGCCATTCAATGTAACAGTCACGGCTTACGATCAGTTCAACAATGTCGCCACCGGCTTTGGGGGCACGGTTTCTCTCACCGGCAGCACCAGCAACACATTGATCAGCGGCCAAAGGGTTTTCAGCGTAACCCTGACCACTGCGGGTTTCCAAAGCATTACCGCGAGCGCCAGCGGAGTTAGTTCCGCCAGTGCGTTTTTGACGGTGAATCCGGCGGCGGCATCGCATTTTTCTTTGAGTCCGTCGGCCAATCCGGTCAACGCGGGCACCTCTTTCAACGTTACGGTCACAGCACTTGATCCGTATGGCAATACGGCGACGAGTTATGGCGGCACGGTGCACTTTACCAGCAGTGATCCGAATCCCACGTTTCCGGCTTCTAATACGCTGATCAGCGGGTCGCGCACATTTACCGGCTTTATTCTGCGAACAGCTCCAAGCCAGACGCTTACAGCGACCGATAATTCAATCAATGGCTCCGCCATAATTACCGTAAACCCCGGCCCGGCCACGCACCTGGGAGTGACTGCACCGCCGAGCGCAAGCGTGGGCTTGACATTCAACATCACGGTGACAGCGCTTGACCAGTTTGGCAATCAAGCCACAAATTCCGGAACGCCTTACACCGGTACGGTGCACTTTACCAGCTCCGATGGAGGCTCTGTCTTGCCAACCGATTACCCGTTTGTTACCGGCGACAACGGCACGCATATCTTCAGTCTTACTTTGAACACGGTTGGCGTGCAGAGCGTTACCGCTACCGATACGGTCACCAGCTCGATTCAGGGCAGTACGAATGTCACTGTAAAACCGCCATGCCCGGCAGCCACCAAGACCTTCTCGAACAACACGGGAGTTACATTCAGCACCACGGGATCTACAGGAGGAACCGCCACCACCTCTCCATACCCCTCGGCAATCACTGTCTCGAGCATGACGGGAACGATCGGGAAATTAACGTTGACGCTGAATGGGCTTACCGCGACTCACTGCCCTGCCGATCTTG
>DASREY010000017.1:0-4555 GCA_035651775.1 Terriglobales bacterium | reverse complement strand
AACCTGCGCCTTTGACCTGATCGGCGCTGTCTATGAGCGCGACATTAAACCCGGTGAGATGGTCGTGGTTGGGCCAGAAGGAATCTCTTCGCGCTTCTACGCTCCCAAAGCTCCGCAATCGAGCTGTATCTTCGAGCATGTTTACTTCGCGCGGCCTGACAGCACAATTTTTGGACGTCCGGTAGTGGTGAGCCGCGAAGCCCTGGGCCGCCAGCTTGCCCGTGAAGCCCCGGTCGAGGCCGATATGATTGTGCCCGTTCCCGATTCGGGCGTGACCGCCGCCATGGGTTACTCGGCCGAGAGCGGCATCCCCTTCCGCTTTGGTCTGATCCGCAATCACTATGTGGGCCGCACGTTCATTGAGCCTGAACAGTCGGTGCGAGACTTCGGCGTGAAGCTTAAGCTTAATCCAGTGCGCAGCCTGCTCGAAGGCAAGCGCGTGATCGTGATTGATGATTCCATCGTCCGCGGCACCACCAGCAAGAAAATTGTTCGCATGTTGCGCAGCGCCGGCGCGCGCGAGGTGCACTTCCGCATCTCGTGTCCACCTACTGTTTCACCATGCTTTTACGGCGTGGATACGCCTTCCAAGAAGCAGCTCATCGGCGCAAATAAAACCGTGGAAGAAATCCGCGAGTTCATCGGGTCCGATTCCCTGGCCTATCTATCGCTCGAAGGCATGAAGCTGGCTTGCGGCGAGGGCGAAAATACCAACTACTGCACGGCGTGTTACACCGGAAAATATCCTACACAGTGGATTGACGTGGAAGAGATTCAGCCGGCCGCCAACGTTCGCTGATTCCCAAATTAATCGGATGTGATCCGCCCCACCGAGAATTGCCGTTCCGCAGTATCGGCAGCACACCCCAGCACTCAATTACTCTAAAAAAAACACCTCCGGCTCTGGGCGTGAAAGCAGGAATAGCCATCCAAATATGAAGATCAAGAACTATACAAAGAGGAGGATTCCCTATGAAAGTACGCGAAGTCATGACTCCTGATCCTGTATGTTGCACGCCGGAAGACAGCGCGCAAAAAGTCGCAAGAATGCTGTGCGAACAGAATGTCGGTTCCGTTCCGGTGGTGATGGACCAGGCTTCTCGCAAGCTGGTGGGCATGATTACAGATCGCGACCTGTGCTGCACGGTCGTTGCCCACGGCCTGGATCCTGTGAGTACGAAGATTGATCGCCTCTTTACTATCAATCCTGTCACCTGCAGGGATGGAGAGAATATCAACAGTTGTGAAGAATTAATGCAACAACACCAGGTCAGACGCATTCCCGTGGTTGATGGGGAAGGCCAATGCATCGGAGTTGTTTCACAAGCTGATTTGGCGCTGAAAGAAAAACCGGAGAAGGTTTCAAAAACAGTGGCCGAAATTTCGAAACCTGTTTCGGAAACACCGTCTATGGCAGCCTGAATGCGGGCCGGTTTATGAGCCATGGTTAACGAAAAGCGCTTTCATGCCTAATGGGCGGTCATGCCGCCCATTAGGTCCTGACATCTGCCGAAGAAAAATCGTTTACCACCAATAGTGTGCGGTATAGGTCACTACGCGCTCGCCATCGGGCGGAATCTGCACGCGGAACTCGATAGTTTGTGCGTCCAGCTTGTTGTAGTCCAATGATTGCTGCGTGATTTTCCAGTTGCTCCAGCGATAGAGTTTTTCCACCACCCGTACCTCGACGGCTTCTTTCTTGTGGTTGCGCAGCTTGATCTCGAAGGCCTCATCCATCCAATCGTGGCCGCTATCCAGCTTGTAGTCGGTGCGGCGGCGTTCGCCCACGATGTCAAAGGAGTTGCCGGTATAGACCCGCACGGTTTCGTCGGAAGGCGTGTGGTCAATCGTGTTCTCGCCGGTGAACTCAAGTTGGCCATCGTCATCACGGCGATAAAAGCGCAGCCGTCCCTTAGGTAAGGGCATGCCAAGATTATTCTCCTTGGAATTTTTAAACTCCTGCATGACCCAGACTTTAGGATTCGATTGTGTGCCGTAGCTGGCATCGTTGCGGATCTGTTCGGGACCCCAGCCATAATTGGGAATTGCAGCGCCGTTGTAAACATAAAGCCGCTGCGACTTCACGCTGGTTGCCGCCACAAACTGCACCTGCTTGGTCTCGCGGTCGCGCAAGGTGGTGGGATGCTCGAGAGTGTAGAGATGAAACTCATCGAAGGCTTTTTCCACCACGACGGGGGCAGCCGCGGTTTTGGCCATTTCGAGGGCATCATAAGCGTGCCGATAGTTCTGTTCTTCCGGCTGGATTTTGTTTACATCGCCGGCCATCAACTTGATGTGGGCATTGTCGAATTGCTTTCCGCTGTCATTGCTCATGGTGATCCAGCCGACCAGGTCAATGGTGTCGCCCTTGGGCGGAGCGACAATGTTGTAGTCGGCATGCCACGTTAATCCGCCAGTCACATAACTCAGCTCGGCGTTGGCCGTGCCTGGCTTATCGGTTTGCAGCAGCCAGTCGAGCGTTGGCTTGAGGATAGTATCGTTGCCCAAAGCGGGAAAGATAGGCTGGCCGGGGAGCGTGAACTGCAGCTTGCCGTTGACCTCAATGATCGGCTCGCTCGGGCCATTGGGAGCGTTGGGAGCATAGCCGCTGCGGATGATCTTGCCTTGAATGATTTCCGGATCGCTCTTGCCCTGGGCGTCAACCCGGGGCAATTGGAAGTCAATGGTCTTGCCTTCATAGAGCGAGAGCAGCAGCCCCTGCGAGAGCGGATCGTTTCTGTAGTTCTGCTCCAGAATCTGCAGAGTGCGGCGGCCGCCCGGATCGCGTAGCACAACCGAATCCGGCTCGATATGCGCCGTGGCATCGGCGAATGTAATGTGATTGATTCCGGAAGTAAGCTCAAGCGGCACATTTTGCCGCACCATAGCAAAATTGCCGTTGTAGATGGTGAGCGCCGTCTCGCCTGATATGCCTTTGCTGTTCGTGGCGTCACTTTGTTTGTCCGAGCCCTTTTCCGTGCTGCCTCGTTCGTTCTCCTGCGCAAAGCTTCTCTTCCCCGGGCCTAATGTGGAGATAAAGATGAGCAGCAGGGCCATGCTCTTGCGAACCATAATTTTGTCCTCTTGAGTTGTTCTGCGGTTTCCCGCTCTGATGAGAGAACGCAACGGCGGAAAAATCTTGCATATAAAATTGCGAAGAATGAACGGCTAACTCGCCATTTTGCGCAGCAAAATTTGTCGCCAGAGAAGCCATCCGGGCGCGCTTGGCCGCATACTTGGCCGGGTGAAGTTCATTGGCCACATGCAAGTCAAGAGCAAAGCAATGAAGACGGCTGTGGAGCTTGGAATTCTGAGCGAAAACCGAGACGCGCTTGTATGCGTCTTCGGCATCAGGAATTGCTTGCTGCTCCTCGCTGTGGCAATATGAAGCGTAATTTTGCTTTTCGCCGGGAAATTCATATGAGATTGAAAGCAATATTCATATTTTTCTCCTGCGTGCTGGCAGCGGGCGGCGTGCCGCAAACTCAACCGGCGTAACAAGTACACAATCTGAGAGCGCTGCGCAAGGGCGACAAAGTCACGCTTACCTGGAGCCAGCCGCGCGAGAAGGTTGGCAGCCCGAGCCCTTTCGCCACCATCAGGATATGCCGTAGCATCTCGTCCTCGCCTGTTCCCGTATCTTCCAACCCCGGCTGTACCCCGGTCGGGCACATTAACGCCAGCAAGTACACGGTAAAAGACGGGATGAACTCCGTCGCCTTGCACTTTACCGATATGCTCGATGACAAGCTTCAGCAAGCCGATCCGCCACGGTTCGCGCTCTATTGGATTGAACTTACTGGCGCCGATGGTTCGGTTGGCTCTTCCAACCACGCCTCCGCTTCGCTCGCACCCGCGGCCTCAGTCAAAGGATTGAATTTCTCGCTCGATCCTCGCGGTGTATATCTGATCTGGGAAGAGGCCGTGGAAGGTGATCCCACCGGTATTGAGTTCGACCATTGCCTTTGGCGTCAGGCGAAAGGAGCGGGGCAGAGGGTTGCCGTTCCGTTCCTGCGCTCGGTCCTCCACCAGGATGAAGGCGGACTTTGGACGGCTATTGATACCACTATCGAGTGGGAGAAGACCTACACCTACTGGATTACGCCTGTGACCAGAGTCTACTCAGTGAAACATGAACTTCTCGCGCAGTTCGAAGGTGAGGATTCCGCTTCACTCACGGTGACGGCGCACGACGCTTTTCCTCCCTCCACGCCCGAAGATTTCATGGCGGTCCCGAGCGAGATTCCGACGAAGAAATTCGTTGATTTGGCGTGGAAGCCTAATGTCGAGCGCGACCTGGCTGGTTATATCATCTACCGCCGCGAAGATGGCGGAGCTATGGCGCGCATCGCTACCCCTCCCGCCAACACGCTTTCCTACCAAGATACGGACGTCTCTGCCGGACACAAATATTTCTATGCCGTCTCCGCCATTGACCTGCGTGGCAACGAAAGCGGCAGAACCGCCGAGATAGCCGTAACGCAGTAACCGTACTCAGTTATCCGGCAGATGCCTTTGTAGCTGCTCTTCTAATAATGAAACCTGTAGCGCAACT
>DASREY010000016.1:0-7461 GCA_035651775.1 Terriglobales bacterium | reverse complement strand
ATTCCCTTCACATACGAGATATCGGATTTGATGCCGGCGTTGGTAAGCCTTCTGGCCTGGGCCAGAGTGGCCGGAAGGTCGAAGAATACATCGCGGCTCGGGTAGTATGCCACACGATCCTGCCGGACCCAGGCGTTGGCGCTCAACAGGGTCGCAGGGCTAAAGATGTGGGTGTAGCTGGGCGCGATATTGAAGCTCTTGATCTGTTGGCGCTGATCCTGGCCGGTTATCTGCTGATCGAATTGGTTGGGGGTTTGAAACCAGGAATGGGCTGCGGAAAGATTGAGATGAAAACTGTCGGATTGCGATGCCTGATAGTCGAAGCGGTCAAAAACGTTCTCATCGTTGCCGTGGTCGTGCAGTACCCGGAATTCCGGTGAGTCGAGAAAGCGTCCGCTGTTGGTGCCATCCAAAGAAATGAAATTTCCGAATTTCTCATTGCCTGCGCCCCAGGAAATATTTCCATCCGAGGTGCCAAAAGATGCGTAACCGGCAGAGATGCTTCCGAACATGCGGGGAATCCCCAGGCCCGATTTGCTGACGGTGCGCACGGTAAGGCTGGCCTTGTCGCCGAATTCGGCGGGAGGCACGCCTGAAATCACCTCCATGGATTGCACGGTGTTTGCCGATACCTGGTTGGAAAACGTGCGGCTCTGCTGGTCGGAGATAGGCTGGCCATCGACAGTGAAGGTAGTTTCAGCGTGCTCTCCGAGCGGATGAAACAGACCGTTGGAATCGGCGGTTACGGCGGGCGTGCCCAGGGTAATGACCGAACTGAGCCCTGAGCTGACGCTTTCTGCCGGCAAAGTCTTGATTAAACTGCTGTCAATGTCTGTGTGTGCGGTAGGGTCGCGTTCGATCAGGTCTTCAGCGCTGGCCTCAACCGTAACCGACTGCTGCGCACCCGCCAGTTGCAACTGAACATTGGCGACCACAGGAACCGAGGAGCGAACATTAACATCCTGGGCCTGGGGAGCAAAACCGCCGGCGGAAACGCTCAAATGATAAGGGTTGAAAGGTATATTCCTGAAATGGAACTGGCCCAGACTGTCGGCAACGGTCGTCTGGGAATATCCGCTGACGGGATTCTGAATCTTTACTTGCGCTCCAACCACCACCGCCCCGGTGGGATCGGTCACCTTACCGTCGATGCTGCCGGCAGTACCAGATGACTGCGCCGACGCAGAAAAAGAGATCGGCCAAATAGAAAGAACCAAGATAACGGTCTTGAGCCGTTTTCCTAAAAAAAGCATGTATGCCTCCTCAGGCAGGAAGATTGGTTTTGGCTGAAAATCAAACTTCTATATAAAGATTGCCTAAACCACCGGCGGAGGGCGAATGTAAAGATCTGCGCCTAACAGAAGAGATTTGGTCTTGCTCTCTTCGCTGAGAAGAACCTGGGAGGGCGCCGGGTTGAGAACAACGGCCGGCGTAACCGTGACCGGCACAGCAGATGCGCTGGCATGTATAACCACGCAAAAGCCGCAATGCTGCTCAGAGCCGGACGAGGAAAAAGAATGGAAGTGGGTCGCTTCCGCGAAGGCAAACCAGGCGACCAGCAGCATGCAGGCAAGCGCCACCGGCTTGGTGATCCAATGCTGCGCCGAGACTCGGTTGGAGCTTTTCACAATATCTGGCTGCGAAAGCAATCTATGATTGTGGCCAAAATAGGCATCAAAAGTCAATGTATGGGCTGCGTAGGAATGGTTTGGTGTGGATATGGATGGAACACTATTTTCCAGGGAGGGTCGTACGATTCCTGCCTCGCCATCCGTTGGTTTCACCCGCGGATGCTTAGATTGTGAATCAGCCCAGCGAAGAGGCTGCGAACTTCTCCGAAGCCCGATGCGGAATTCGTGCGGCCCTTGGCGACGATCCGAGTGCTGGCCAAGGGCCGTTCCTGTCAATTGTGTGAAGCCGGCTCCGAATCTTCTGTCGGGCTCTTCGCTTCTGCCGCGGCAGGGCTCTCCTCGGCCAGAATCTTTACAGTCCTCAGAATTCCATCCAGACGCCGCAGCACCTTGTCAGGATCTACTTCTCTTGCCAGGCCATCTTCATTGCGGGTCTTCACTCCCATCTCGAACTCATAGCAAATGCTGTTGCTGAAGGTCTCATACTGGCGCAGCCTGGCTGCATGACCGCCGCCGCCGCTCTCGGTCTCAATCCAGTGGAAGTCGACTCCGTTGATGGTGTCGTTCCCCAGCTTGCCATCTTTAGGCACAACCAGTGACGCTTCGCATTCCTGCTGACTCAGGTCCTGATCGAGGCTCAACGCGAAGTATCCGCTTTCGTAGTCGGTATCGGCATAGAAACCCTTGGGAATGTCGATTCTGGCGAGCGTGATCTGGCCGTCGTGACCGTCGGATTTCGGCCGCAGCGAGGCGTCACCTTCGGCAACAGATCGCGCGCTCAGAAACGAATACTGCCACGGGTAGACGAACGAAACTCCGTAATCCCGGCTCTTGTAGGTGAGCAACTTGGGGATAGGCGGCTTCCCGGCTGAAGATGTCTTGGACTTGGTGGCGGCCACAGCCGCCGCTGGTTCGGCGGTGGATGTGCCGCTTTGAGGCGCATCCGCGCGTAAGCTTGCGCTTGCCGGTATGGACGAGCTTACTGCCGCTGTCGTGTTCCTCGAGCAGGCGACGGTAGTCGCCACCATAGCAAGCGCGGCGAGCAGAATAACAAGGTGAAGGTTGCGGATCGATGATGCAGTGGGCGCACTGGATAGTTTCATAACGGGCCTCCTTGGACCACTGCTGTCAATGCAAAGCACAGACCAGTGCAGCCGGCGTTGATTCTTTGGGACTTACGCTCTTCCGCAGTCAGCGACGAGCGTGGGCGCGCTGACACAGTTGTGGGCTGCGAACACAACTGACACTCCTCCCGGCCGTTTCCGGTTGCAGGCGCCCACCAGCGTATTCACGATTGTTCTGGCCGAGCACACAATGAGGACGACCGCAAAGGAGTCATGCCTTGAACATCTGGCGGTAGTGACGGTACCAGTTGCTCTGGAAAATTTCTTGCGGATCAAACTGGCGTTTGAGTTCCAGGAATCTGCTGAACTGCGGATAGCATTGCTCTACCTGCTCTCGCTCCGCATACCGGTGGTAGGTCAGGTAATAATTTCCGTTGTGCTTGATGGCCAGGTCGATCAGCGAACGAAAGCTGCGCGCGGCATTGTCAATTCCCTGCTTATCGTGGTCCACGTGCAGGTTAAAGACCACGCAGGCGTAGCGGTCTTTGGCCCAAGGCATGAAAGTCTCATCATCTTTTTCGGTCAGGCGAACTACGCCATAGATTACGTTGGCCTTCTCTTGCCGCAACACCAGGCGCGCCTCTTCATGAAGTCAACCAGCGCAGCACGAGGAACATCAATTTCCGTAAGCATCTCGGTTCCCGGTACGCGGGCATGGAGCTTGCGGTCTAATTCTGCATGGTAGTTATCCAGATAGCTGCCAAAAAGCTGCGAGTCGGACCAGTACACCTGCCCTGAAGTTTCCAGGTAACGCTTGGTGTAGACCTCAAAGGCGAGACGCTTGTACTTATGGGTGTAATAGGTAAGCTTTGCCCAGTCCTCGGGACTGAAACGAACCGGGTGTTCAGTAATCGGCGTATCCATAGGAACGGGAAGGTAACAGGAGAAAACCCCCCGGCGAAGGAAGCTTTCCCGGTTACTATCCGTGGCAAACTGGAAATCGCCATACTGGTAGCCATCTGCGATGCGCCGCTCGAATCCATCGGGAATGTCTTTCAGGTCACGAATCTCAACAACCCTTCGCACCTTGACCCGATCGCGCAGCCGTAGTTGAACCGACGTGATGATCCCGAATAATCCATAACCACCGATTGCCAGGCGAAACAGCTCAGGATTTCTCTGGCGATCGCAATCGTGGAGCTCGCCTTCGTGGTCAAGAATGGTGAAAGATTCCACATCGCCTACGATAGGTTTTCGCGTGAGCGCGCGCCCGTGGACATTGGACGCCAGGGAGCCGCCCAGCGTGAACTTATCGGCGCCCGTTTGCTTCTGCACGATGGCCCATTGGCGCTCCTGGCCTTCCTGGGTCTGATGGAGATATTGAATCAACTCCGGCCATTGAATGCCGGCCTCGACATCGAGCAGGCCTTGCTTGCTGTCGAATGCGCGTATCCGATTCAGGCTTCGTGTATCGATGAGCAACGATCCCTCTGCAAACTGCTGTCCGCCCATGGAGTGGCGGCCGCCGGCAACAGCGATGGCCCGGCCCGCACTGCGAGCTCTCCTGATGATCTATTGGAACTCGTCGACTGAACCGGGGTTGAGCACCTGCTGTACGAACGTGGAATTCAGTTGAGAGTGAATGTCGTTGACCGCGATACCATCCGCGGCGGATGCCGCCGGGAGCCGAAGAGGGTTGTTGTACAGCGTTTCTGCGCACCCGCTCAGACCGAGCGCTGCGGCCGCCATGGAAGCGCTTTTGATGAAACTACGGCGGGAGATTCGATTTTGAGGGAAACTTTTCATTTTTTCCTATCGCCTGAAATATTCGGGCGCCTGCTATTGCTGCGCTGAATTTAGTTTGCCGGCGAAGGTTCGCTCAAGCGGCAAGGCAGGGCAAGTGGGCCTTGCCGTTGAATGTCGTGCTTATCGGCCAAAAATGGATTCCCCCAGCGGGGTCATTTTGGCGCAAAACGGCGTATTTCGACGCTTGAGGCCCGAATTTACCGCTTTGTAAGATCTTGTAAGATTTTTCGAAGCATGGTTGCATTATGAAAGAGATCGAGCGTTCCAAATTAATTCGTGAGCGGGCAAAAGAGTTGCGGCGTCAGGCCGCGAAGATATGCACCAAGTCGCGGCAGCTCGTCGATTGCGTAATTTCCAGCAGCAAGGTACATGCTGATACGAAAATTCGTAAAACTCCTTTGAGTATGGCACCCCGCCTTCCACACCCCGCCTTCCACACCCCGCCTTCCAATTCGTAATCTAGCTGGTTATCGTGTTCCAGACGAGGCCGATGGTAAGCAGGATCATGACTACCCCAGTGGACCAGGCAATCACATTGGCGAAAGTTGAATTCTTGTACTCGCCCATCAGTTCGCGTTTGTTGACCAGAAGCAGCATGTAGATAAGCACAAAGGGCAGAAGAACGCCGTTCGCCACCTGGGAAAAAATCATGACTTTAATCAGAGGCAGCTTGGGAATCAGTACAACGCCTGCCCCGCAGACGATCAGGAAGGTATACAGCCAATAGAAGACCGGCGCCTCAGAGAATTTCTTATTGACCCCCGATTCCACGCCCAGGCCTTCGCAAATGTTATAGGCGGTCGCCAACGGCAGGATGGCGGCCGAAAGCAGGGAAGCATTCACCAGACCGACGGCGAACAGCAGCGCGGCAAATTCGCCGGCAAGAGGCTTCAGCGCGACCGCGGCCTGGCTGGCGTCTGTAATATCGTGCTGGCCTGTGACGTAGAGAGTAGCGGCGCATGCCACAACGATGAAAAAGGCAACCACATCGGTGATGATGCAGCCCAGAAACACATCCAGGCGGCACAGGTTGTATTTGTCTTTCGGAATTTCTTTTTCCACCACCGAAGCCTGCAAGTAAAACTGCATCCAGGGAGTAATGGTGGTGCCCACCAACCCAATCACCATCACCAGATATTCGGAGTTGCGGCTGAAGGTGGGAACGAGGGTATCGTGCAGCGCCTTATGCCAATCAGGATGAGCATAAAACGCCGAAATGGGATAGCAAAAGTAAATCAGCGAAAACAGAATCAAAATGCGCTCGACCGGCTTGTAACTGCCCTTCACAACCACGGCCCAAACCAGCGCCGCCCCGGCGGGAACCACCACATATTTGCTTGCAAGCACATGCATGGGAACAGTGCCGTAAAACAAAGACGTGTCTTTAAAAATACTCATGCCGGTAGCCAGGCCGGCAAACTCGGCAACAATGTTCCCAAAATCGGCGATGCCCAGCACCAGAATGGTGAAGGCAGCAGCCCGGATGCCGAAGTTTTCCCGAATCAGGTCTGAGAGCCCTTTGCCGGTCACAACTCCCATGCGGGCGGCCATCTCCTGCACGACCATCAGCGCGATGGTGGTGGGAATCAAGGTCCAGAGCAGCGCGTATCCGAACTTCGCTCCCGCCTGGGAGTAGGTAAGGATGCCGCCAGGATCGTTATCCACGTTGGCCGTGATAAACCCAGGCCCCAGGATGGCAAAAAACGCCAGAAGACGGACCTGCATCAGGTTGAAGAACGGTCTCTTGCGGAAGACCCTCTTGTAGGCCCTGGTTTTGGTTGTATCGTCTTTTAGCGTCGGCTGCGTCATGTGGCTTTTTCTTAGAGTCAATCAAAAATCAACGTGCATCCGCAGCGCCGGCACAACCACCGGGCCGCGGTCGCGGTTGTATCCCGGATTCACAACGTATTGCAATTCAGGTGAGCTGAAGATACCACGCCAAAGATGAAGATTGTAATAGACCTCGGCGATATTCTCGCGGCCGTAATTCAAATTTCCGTCGCCCAGCAGAAAACCCTGGCCGCCCAGCTTCAGATATTCCTGATGCGCCCTCGATATGCCATTGCTTACAAAGGCGGCTCCAAGGCGGTCGAACTTGCGTCCCCAGGGGACACCCTTGTAGTCAGCTCCCAGCAGAATGCTCTCATTGACCTCGGTATAGGCAAACGATTCGTTATTGCCTTCGTTCCATCCCCAACGTCCAAAGATGCGCATATTGTCTGAAACTTCCTGGTCGGCGCTGATGCCGAAGCCATACTTGATGCGTCCCTGGCGGCGGTGAACGGTAATGTCGGGCACTGGGTCCTTTCCCGCCAGGAACGCCGCAATAGCTTCCTGGTAGCTGCCCATGTTGGCGTGGTTGATATATGTCAAAAAGCGAAATGCAGCCGCCCGCTTGGGCAGCGCCGAACGCCGCAGCTCGAACTCGATATTTTCAGCGCGGGCGCGGCGCAGGTTCCAATCGAGATCAATGCCATTGGCAACTTTGGGCATGAGCGATTCGGCAAAACGCACGGCCCAATCGCGATCCTGATACTCCAGGTGGAGCCCGTAGGTGTAGCCGCGAGTATCGGCGGAGTAGTCGTAGCCGCCATTGTTGTCGATGGTCCAATTCAGAAATTGATCGTGGCTGCTATTGGCAACAGCGTTGGCGTCGAACCAGTCAACGATGCTTATCTTTCCCGCATGAATTTCAAGGCGGCGCTCCGGCAATTCCGTGGCTAGAGAAAATGGTCCACGCTCAGATTCAACCATCTTCGAGCTGAGAGGAATGATCTGGTGCAGCATCACGCGCGCTATGTAAGGGGCTGCACCCAGGCTGGGATTGCGGACTACATCGAGATCGGTAAACCCGGCCAACCCCAGAGCGTCGCTGATTCCACGCCCCTGAGCGCTTTCCACGTCAAAGAGAATTTCTGTTCCCTTGATGAGCCGCAAGCCCGTATACAAGGTAAAAACCC
>DASREY010000015.1:0-2315 GCA_035651775.1 Terriglobales bacterium | reverse complement strand
CACGGAAGAGTTTGCCAAGAATGAGATCCTGCCCAACGTAGAGAAGATCGAGCACAAGCAGTTCGACGTAACTCGCGGGCTGATCCGCAAGGCGTGCGAGATTGGCATTGCCAACGTGGACATTCCGGAGCAGTACGGCGGCTCTGACATGGACAAGATTGCTTCAGCGATCATCGCCGAGCACATGTCGGTCTCGGGCAGCTTCAGCGTTGCGTTTGGCGGCCATACGGGCATTGGCACGTTGCCGATCGTTTATTTCGGGACGCCCGAGCAGAAAGCCAAGTATCTGCCCAAGCTAGCGACCGGTGAATTGCTGGCAGCGTATGCACTGTCGGAATCGACCTCGGCTTCTGACGCCATGAATGCACGCACCAAGGCTGTGCTCTCGCCCGATGGCAAAGAGTGGATACTGAACGGCGAGAAGATGTGGATCACCAATGGCGGCTTTGCCGATGTCGTGATCATCTTTGCCAAAGTTGACGGCGAAAAGTTCTCGGCGTTCATCGTAGAGCGCGGCTTTCCCGGCTTCCAATCGGGCGCGGAAGAAAAGAAGATGGGCATTCGCGGCTCTTCGACCACGCCGATCATCCTGAACGACTGCCGGGTTCCCAAAGAGAACCTTCTGGGCGAAATCGGCAAGGGCCATCGGGTTGCTTTCAATACGCTGAACATTGGGCGCTACAAGCTTGGTGCAGGCGTGGTGGGAGGCGCGCGTAACTCACTCAATAACTCCATTGCTTATGCCAAGCAGCGCAAGGCTTTCGGCAAGACGCTGGCGGATTTCGGGCTCATCCAGGAAAAGCTGGCCAACATGGCAGTGGGCGTTTATACCGGCGAGTGCATGTCTTATCGCACTGTGGGCATGATTGATGCGGCGATGTCAGAGATCGATAAGAATTCGCCTGACGTATATAAGGAGACGGCGGAGAACATTGAGGAGTACGCGGTTGAGTGCTCCATTTTGAAAGTTTTTGGCTCAGAGATGCTGGACTACGTGGTCGACGAGACCGTGCAGATCTATGGCGGCTACGGCTTTGTGGAAGAGTATCCGGCGGAGCGTGCGTATCGGGACTCGCGCGTGAACCGCATCTTTGAAGGCACCAACGAAATTAATCGCATGATCATCACCGGCTGGCTGCTGAAGCGCGCCATGAAAGGCCAGCTGCCGCTCATGCCCGCGATCAAGAAGCTCACGGACGAAATTATGTCAGGTCCGAGCACGGCGGAGCCGCTGGATGGTCCGCTGGCCGCGGAGCGCACGCTGGTGAGCAACGCCAAAAAAGCCGGATTGATGCTGGCTGGCGCAGCCGTGCAGAAATATATGACGGCGATTGAGCAGCAGCAGGAAATTCTGGCCGCCATTGCCGATATGGTGATTGAGATCTACGCTATGGACTCTGTGGTGCTGCGCACGCAGAAGCTGATTGAGCGCCAGGGCGAGGCGAAGTCGCAAATTGCAATTGCCATGGCCCAGGTAAGCCTGACGCACTCGTTTGATAAGGTGGAAGCGGCGGCGAAGAAAGTTGTGGCCGCGATCGCTGAAGGCGATATGCTGCGCACGCAACTGGTGATCCTGCGCCGGTTGTTTAAGCATGAGCCGTTCAACGTGATCGCGCTCACGCAGCAGATTGCCAGCCGGCTGATTGAGGCAGGGAAGTACGTGCGAGCGTAACCAGGACTTTTACCGCAAAGGGAACATTAGGATTTTTTTAATCCCGAAGCGAGAGATTCATATTGCCCTAATGCTTTCTAGGATTTACCTGGAGAGATTCGCAACCATAGGGATCTCTCACCCGCACAAACCGCGGGTTCGAGATTTCAGAAAAAGCAGTCTTTGCGTCCTCGTTGAATTTCTATGAACACTGAATGCACTCGCATCGCTTCCGCTATCGCAGCAGCCATCAACGGAGACGCCTGGTACGGCGACTCGCTGCGCAAGATCCTGGACAATGTAACAACAAAGCAGGCGCAGGCGCGGCCGATTGCTAATGCGCATACTATATGGGAGCTTGTTCGCCACGTTGAAGTGTGGGTGAAGTTCTGCATCGGCGCTATTGAAGGCACGCCGATTCCCGCATGGTCCACCATGCCCAAGGAAGATGATTGGCCGCCGGTGACCGATACCAGCGAAAAGGCGTGGAAGGAAGTAGTCAGCGCTTTCTTTTCCACGCACTTAAAATTGGTCGAAGCTGTTAAGACATTTAAGGACGACCGGCTTGATGCCACCGTTCCTGGTCGGGCCTATAACTTCTATCATTTATTTCAGGGCATGATTCAGCACGCGGTCTATCACGGCGGGCAGATTGCATTGTTGA
>DASREY010000014.1:0-6152 GCA_035651775.1 Terriglobales bacterium | reverse complement strand
TCGGCGCAACGCGCCTCCGCGTTTTTCGCCTTAGAGAAGTAGATGATGTTTCCAGGCTGAGGAACAAGTGTCGCCACATAATAGTTGGGAACGGGTCCAGGAGCTTTTCTTGAAGGCGGTGGAGCTGCCTCCAGCAGAGCGCCATGCCTTCCTGCATGCAATCTGCGACGGAGATGCCAGCGTGCGTCAGGAGGTCGAGTCTCTTTTACATGCAGACTCCGCCGGGGATTTTGCGGTCTCCGCCGCCATCGAATCGGAAGTTGCTTCCATGCTGGAGGAAGATTCTCTGGCCGGCATTCGATTAGGACCCTACCGTCTGTTGACCGAGATCGGGCATGGCGGCATGGGATCAGTCTATCTGGCCGAGCGTGATGACGAGCATTACCGTAAGTCGGTAGCGATCAAAGTCGTCAGGCGTGGCATGGATACGACCGAGGTGCTGCGCCGCTTTCGTTACGAGCGCCAGATTCTGGCGGAACTCGAGCACCCTTATATAGCACGTCTCATTGATGGTGGCACCACACCCGACGGACGTCCTTTCTTCGTCATGGAGTATGTGCAGGGGCAGCCCATCGACGCCTACTGTCGCGAGAACCATCTGAGCCTGGAATCGCGGCTTAGTTTGTTTCAGCGCGTATGCGAGGCCGTCTCGTATGCACACCGCTCTCTTGTTATCCATCGCGACCTCAAGCCCAGTAACATTCTTGTCACGGGTGACACTGTTCCCAAGCTTCTCGATTTCGGCGTGGCCAAACTGCTCAGCCCCAGTGCCGATCCTGGGATGACCTCGACTTCATTGCCGATGGGCCCACTCACGCCGGCATATGCAAGCCCGGAGCAGGTTCGCGGTCTGCCGACCACGACTGCTACGGATGTCTACGCCCTGGGAGCGATTCTGTTCGAGTTGCTCACAGAAATGCGGGCGCAGAAAATTGACACATATACCCCCACGGAAATCGAGCGTGTCGTTTGCCAGACTGAGGTCCCACGCCCCAGCAGCGTGGCCGTGACTGCCGGCTTGGCGCGTCAACTGACGGGCGATCTCGATAATATTGTCTTGATGGCGATGCGCAAGGAGCACCAGCGCCGGTATGCATCCGTGGATCAACTGGCCGAGGACGTCGCGCGCTATCTCGATGGCCGACCAGTGCGCGCGCGACAGGATTCGTTTAGGTATCGCACCGGCAAGTTCCTCCGCCGTCATCGTCTTTCAATTGCGGCGGTGACCCTCGTCTTCCTCAGCCTGATCGCGGGAGTCGTCGTGTCGGTCACCCAGGCGCGCCGCGCCGAGGCGGCCCGGCAACTGGCGGAAGCACAAAAGCAAGTGGCGGAAGAGCAGAAGCAGGCGGCCGAGCGCGAGCGCACCCGCGCTGAACAGGAGGCCCGCCGAGCTGAGCGGGAGCGGGCTCTGGCTGAACTAGAGACGCAGGCAGCCAAGACAGAACACGGTCGCGCCGAGCGCCGTCTCAGCGACATGGTGGAGCTGTCGAACCGCTCGCTCTACGATGTCCACTCTGCTATCGAGAAGCTACCCGGAGCAACCGAAGCCCGCCGCCAGATCGTCGCCACCACGCTCCAGTTTTTACAAGACCTATCGAAGGATGCGGGCAATGATGACCGTTTGCGTTTTGTACTGAGCGTTTCTTATTCAAAGGTCGCCGCTGTACAGGGCTATCCAACGCGCCCCAATCTCGGCGACTCAAAAGGTGCACTGGCCAACTACAAGAAATCCATCGAGTTGATTGAGCCTCTTCTGAAAAAAGAACCGAATCGCCCTGAGTACATTCTGCAGTGGCTTCAGGCGCAGCAGGAGCTGGCGTATGTGATGTCAACCATGGGTAATAGCTCCGTTGCCGTCTCTACGTTGCGTTCCCTTCTGCCAACTGCCCAGAGACTTGCTCAGCTTTGTCCGGGCGATGTGCAGTGTTTGCTAGCCGAAGGCGCTGTGTACTCAGCACTCGTCGACATCCTGGATCACGCCAGCGTGGCTGGAGGGTTGGAATACGCCGAGCTCCAAACAAGATCGTATGAGAGCGCCCTGAAATTGTTTCCCAACAGTCGCGAGGTTCAGCTCGAGCTTGCCAGTGCTTACAGCCAGGAAGCGAAGATCCTGAACGTACACGGCAGGCTGTCTGATGCGGTGGAACGCTACAAGCGTGCCATCCAACTGCGGCAGGATACGCTCGAGCACAACCCTACCGATGTAATAACGCGGCGTGCCCTCATGATTACCTACGGCAACCTGGGAGGCAATCTGGGCAGTCCAATGTTCCCCAACCTGGGCGACACTGCCGGAGCGCGCGAGTACTACGGAAAGGCGCTGGCCATTGCGCGCGACCTGGCCGGCGCCGATGCCCACAATCAACTGGCACAGTATGACCTGGCATATGCCCTGCTGTTTTATGCTTCCCTGGATTTTCCAAAGCAGGAGTTGCCTGCATCGTTGACCCTTTTGCGCGAAGCCGATGCCATTCTGCAAAAGCTCGTGGCCGCCGACCCGCAAAGCACGGGCAAGTCAAAACCCTTGGCCTACGTTGAGCGATACGAAGGCCAGCGGTTACAGGAGCTGGGAGACATCTCGGGCGCCGTCGCCGAGTACCGGCAATCGCTTGCTATCAGCGAGAAGATTGTGGCTCGGGACCCTTCTGATCACCCCGCACTGGTGGAGGTTATACGCTGTCAGCGGTGGCTGGCTGAGGCGCTGGCTGAGCAGGGCGATCGTGCCGGCGCGTTGGAAATGGCCCAAAAAGCGGTCGAGGGTGCGGAGAAGTTTCCTGGAACTGACCGCGGGCCGGTCGCCAACTACATCGCTCGGGCCTATAACAGTCTGGCAAAGGTCGAAGCCACCCTTGGGGAATGGAGCGACGCGCGAGCCGCTGCTGAGCGTGCGGTTGCCGGATATAAGCAAGTGCTTGCCTCCGGAAATGGCTACGTGCATCCGGAAGACCTGGCCGGCGCCGAGGCCCTGCTCCAGGACTGCATCGCCCATTCACGATAGAAAATTCCTCTTTTTCCTGCAAAATTTCCCTCCTCTTTTCGCCTTACCCAGTGAACGCCCTAAGTACGGTCTTTACTCGCTATTCGGGTACGGTTGCGCTGCTGGACTGTCTTCGAATCACCGCGATTTATCAGGTATGCGGCCCTAATTTGTTGACTTTTTAGACGAGATGGTTCAGGCACCGTGCTGGACTCACGAGGTGCTTGGGAAACTTTATGGACAAGAGGAGAAAAGCGTGCACAGCATCAATTACAACAGCCGGCGAGTTCGAAATTGCATATGGATAACTACCTTTGTTGTCATTTTAACGGGCCTCTGCCATGCGCAGTTCCGCACGGTGACGGTAGAGAACGCGCCTGGGAATCCGGTGCCGACAACAATTCAGAACACACCCAGCGTTACCGTCAGCGGTACACCCAATGTAAGCGCGACAATCGCCGGTACGCCCAACGTCAATGTGGCCAATACGCCGACAGTGACAGTAGGAAATACAAATGCCGCGCCACTGCCAGTTGTTGGCAGCGGTAATCTTGCGGCGGCTCCCGTGATCATTCGTAACAACGATGAGCCGGCGCGCCGGCCCTTTCAGGCCGGTTGCAACGCGTCCGCCTCCAGCGCGGGTTTCATAGGCTGTACGCTCACCACTGTGCCCGCAGGAAAAACATTGGTGATCGAGCTTTTCGACGGCTTCTTCAATTTCCCTCAAGCTGGTGTGCCTTACGAACTGGAACTTGCTACCTCGGTGGGCGGAGGAGGACCGATGAACCATGAGTACGTATACACATTTCTTAACACTCAGAGTGGAGAGAGCCATTATTCTTTCCATCAACTGACAAGAGTCTATGCAGATGCAGGCACCACAGTTGCCGGCCAAATATACATCTCAGGCGTAACTGGCACTTATGTGCAACTTAATATTTCCGGGTATCTGGTAAACGTACCCTAGCACCAGGAAAAATTACGGTTCGCCGGCGTGCTCAGCAGGAACCTGGATAGCCGGCGGCAGCACTCTGCAAGTAGAGATGCAATGCTGTTTCGTACACCCATCAGGCATAGGTCATCCAATGCTGCCACAATCGGATAATTATTCTTGTCATGAATGTGGGTCAGCGCCCGCCAATGCCCTGCTTCAGGACTGTGTCAGCATTCGTGCAAAATAAGTTTTCGCTCTCCACAAAAATTCCCGCTGTTTTCCGCCTTACTCAATGAAGGCCAAACCGGCCGACATAAGCAAATTGCTGAACGCGTACTCCAACCGCCGTTTCCCAGCGTTCGGATGCTGCAAGCGCATCCTCAGCGGCAGAACTTGGAGACGTTTTAACCAACGCATTGTGGCGCCATCTTGGGTTCGCCCGGATTGTTTTGGAGAAGGCATCCGTTGTGAATTCAATGGCGCCTTGCGCTGGTTGGTGACCATTGCTCGACGGAGGCTTGTGAAAGCCCCGATTTCAACGCCTTTGAGGTGATATCCATGCGCTTCTCGCGCTTCGCCTATCTCTGCGTGGCACTGTCTCTGTTCCCGCTTTGCTCGTCTTCTCAGGCACAGCGGCAGATGGCCAGCTTGCGGCCTGAAAGGGGATTAGTGTGGAAGAGAGCCTCGCCCACGGTCCAGCAGCCCGATAGCCCGGTGCTGTATCAGCTCATCTTCAATTCCAGCGGTGTGCCAGGAACTGTGCCGGTCTTCGATACAAATCCGCGCCACCTTACCAGTTCGCCGATTACGATCAGCGGCGGCAATGTAATGATCGGCGGAGGAGGCAATGGTCTGATCATCAATGGCGCGACCGGCATCGTCAGCTTCGCCAACGGACAAACCTTTCCAGGCGGCACAGGCGTGAGCAGTGTTACTGCGGGCAATGGTTTTATAACGATTGGCGGGACTACGGCCAATCCTACCGTCGGCTTAAATACAACAGCAACAGATGCGCGCTATCTGCAACTGAGCGGCGGCACCATGACAGGAACTATCACCTTTGCCCCGACTCAGACATTTCCTGGGCTCGCGAACCTGGCGGGCGAGGTGACCGGCGCTCCCAGCGCAACCGTGGTTTCGAATGCGGTGCCGGCAAATACCGCGAGCGCAATTGTGCGCCGGGATGGTTCAGGGAATTTCTCTGCAGGCACGATCAACTTGAGCGGCAACCTGGCTCTACCCGTCACAAATGGCGCAGGATCGGCTGGTGTAATCAGCTTTGGCGGAACACCGTTCATTCAGAACTTTGGGGGCAACATCTTCATCGGTCCCTCGGCCGGCAACACGACCACGACAGGAATTGACAATATCGCCATCGGAGCCTCGGCATTGCATTCGAGCGCCGGCCAGTTCAATAACGCCTTTGGAGTATTCGCGCTCAACTCGATGACTCAGGCGGGAAATAACAATGCCTTCGGCGCCTATGCCCTGTTTTCCACGACCGGAGACAATGTCGGCAACGGCAGCGGCAACGCCGCCTTTGGTGATTCGGCACTCTACAGCAACACGCTTGGCAGCGGAAATAACGCCTTTGGCCACAATGCTCTGTACAGGAACACCGGCGACACCGCCCACAACGGTAGCTACAACGAAGCGTTCGGCGACCAGGCGCTTTTCAGTAACACTCTGGGCAGCGCCAATGCGGCTTTTGGGGCAAGCGCTTTGGGCAGCAACACGACAGGGAATTTCAATGCGGCCTTCGGCAACCGTGCTCTGTTGGGCGGAACTGGTAGCTTCAACGCCGCCTTTGGTTATCAGGCGCTCTTTGTTAACAACGCCTCTCATAACGACGCCTTTGGTTACAACACCCTGATAAATCTCGGGGCTGCAGGCAGTTTCAATACAGCTGTGGGAGACCAGGCGGCCAGCCTGCTGATCTCTGGAAACCACAACATCGCCATCGGTGACTCAGCTGGGATCAATCTTGGCGCTGGGGATAACAACATTTACATCGGTCACCCGGGACCGGCTTCCAGTGGCGCTAGCGAGTCGAACACCATCCGCATTGGCAATGCGCAAACGCAAACCTTCATTGTCGGGGCCATTACCGGCAATGGATCTGGATTGACAGCTCTGAATGTAAATATGGGCAACGTGAACGGGATACTCTCCATTTCCAACGGTGGCACTGGTTCGTCGACGCAGAATTTTGTAGACCTGGCTAATAACCAGAGCATCGGG
>DASREY010000013.1:0-23154 GCA_035651775.1 Terriglobales bacterium | reverse complement strand
CGGACGAGCAATGTCTTGCGCTATGCCGACCTCGGTATCGGTGATGCTCTCCGCCAGCTCGTGCGATGAGACCGAAGTCAGGTTGTCGAAGACCGTGGGGCCGCTTCCGCAACGTCCACTACAGCCAGGTGCTGAAAGGTCTGGCATCACCCCGTAAGGAATTGAGAGACTGTTGTTCACATAGGTGCCGTGATAACCGCAGAATTGCACACAGCTGGAAAAGCCTTGGAGGGTAATGGTATAACCCAAAGGGAAGTAGACCATGTAGAGAGTATTTACGTTGCCTGAGCCATCGGTTGCAGGAGCAGGCAGAGTATGGGCATCGATTTGTGCCTGAAGTTCTGCCTGGATTTGAGTGTCATCAATTGTCGTCGCGTTTGTAGAGGGCGTAATTGTATAGGGGCCAATGACAGTGCCGTGCCCGATGAGCTGATTGCTTCCGCGCAATCCGTCAGCAAAGCCCGTTAACCCCACCGTGTCATACTCGCTGAGCATATCCAAGTAGGGGCTGTTCGTGATCGTGGTGTAAAAGCCCCCAATCTGGCTTTGGGTCGTTGCATCCACACTCCCGGTCCAGAAGACTACAACCACCTGGACATTCGAGATCACTCTGCCGCCGTAGTACTTCAGGAGGCCCGAAAAATTCATGATTTTTCCCGAAGAGAGGGCCGTTCTCGCCGGGCCCAGGGCGACAATGCGTTGTTGAGCGCTTGCAGCGGAAGAAAGCACAAACAAGGCAAAAATAAGAACCGCAAGTTGAATGGTGTCGTGCAGGAAGTTGCACGTTTGAGGTGAAGAAGCGAAATTTTTGCGCATTAGTTTTCTTTGGGCCGGGGTTTGCCCCGCGGAAATCAAAGCCGAAACAGAGGGGGAAAAGCGATTATAACCCGGTTTCGCGCTGCATCCGATAATGAGTAGTTTCCAATTCGGCAGGACCATAGTCCTGCAAATAATCCGTGGAAATCCGCGTAATCCGCGGTGAGCTTTTAGCTCTTACATATACCAACTGGTTAACAAGCCACGATCCTCTTGCGCAAGAGTGGCCCGAGATGGGAAAATTAAGAATTGCTCCAAGGGCGAGGCAGGCGACTGTGGATTGTTTGCGTCCGCTGAAGCGGTGGGGCATCTAAGCAAATAGAGTCACAAGAAATTCTAACGGCTTCAACAACCCCGTAGGTCGGGGCCTTGAACGCAAGGTCAGTGGATCTACTGGAGCCGATAGGTGCTTTCAACATCCCCGTTTCGGGCCTGAAATCAAGGGCGCCGGAACTGAAGGCGGAACAAAAAATGGCTACAGCAACACCAGCAGTAACGTGCTCGCTTGAAAACTATCTGACGCAGCCCGATCACTCAGTAGATCCGCGTATTGCCGCGGCCCGCGCCGAGTTGGGGCGCGACCTGGTAATTTTAGGCCACCATTACCAGCGCGACGAGGTGATCCGCTTTGCGGATTTCCGTGGAGATTCTTACCGGCTCTCAAAGATCGCCGCCGAAGCCGAGAGCCGCTACATCGTCTTTTGCGGCGTACACTTCATGGCTGAGAGCGCCGATGTGCTCAGTCGTTCAACCCAAAAAGTGATTTTGCCCGACCTTAACGCCGGCTGCTCCATGGCCGATATGGCCGAGATTGGGCAGGTGGAAGATTGCTGGGAGCAACTTGTGAGCCTGGGGCTGAGCGACGATGCCGGCCAGGGCATTACGCCTATCACTTACATGAATTCGACCGCGGCCATCAAGTCTTTTTGCGGACAGCGCGGAGGCATGGTTTGTACTTCGTCCAATGCCGCCGGGGCGTTCAATTGGGGTTTCGCCAAAAACCCTAAAGTCCTTTTTCTCCCCGACCAGCATCTCGGCCGCAACACCGCATATGCCATGGGCATTCCACGCGAAGATATGGTGGTTTGGGACCCGTATCAGATCATGGGCGGGCAGACGCCCGAACGGTTGCGGCGCGCGCGGGTGATCCTGTGGAAAGGGCACTGCTCGGTGCATCAGCGCTTTCTGCCGGAACATGTGGATAAGATTCGCCGGGAGTATCCTGATATTCAGGTGATCGCTCATCCGGAATGCCGCTGGGAGGTCTGCCAGAAGGCAGATTCGCTTGGCTCTACCGACAAAATTATCAGCACCATCGCCAAGGCTCCCTCCGGCAGCAAGTTCGCCGTGGGGACAGAAATTCATCTTGTAACCCGGCTGGCGAAGGAGAATCCGGATAAAATGGTGGTCACGCTGGATAACTCCGGCTGCCTGTGCACGACCATGTTCCGCATCTCGCCCCAGCATTTATGCTGGGCGCTGGAGAACCTGGTGGAAGGCAACGTCGTCAACCAGATCAAGGTCAACGATAACGATAAATATTGGGCGCGGGCAGCGCTGGACCGTATGCTGGAAATTCAATGACGGTTTAACGGGAAATTTTAGAAGATTCATAGAAATTATGGCAGAACGAACTTTTACTTTAGAAGAAGCACAAACACTGGTTCCCGTTCTGGAATCTCTGCTGCGCTCCGCCATGGAGGGCAAGAAATTAATTCAAGACGTTGAGGCCGAACTGCAGGAAACCTGCCACAAGATTTTTCTCAATGGCGGGACCTTCGTAGACGTGGTACCGCTTGCCCGGCGCAAGGCCGAGCGCGATAAGGCCGTGCAAACCGTCAAAGACTCTCTCGCCGAAATTGATGCCACCGGCGTTCAGGTGAAAGACCTGGATATTGGCCTGCTGGATTTCCCTTGCCTGGTCGAAGACCAGGTCATTCTGCTGTGCTGGAAGCTGGGGGAGCAAAGAATCACTCATTGGCATGGGATGACCGAGGGCTTCCGTGGCCGCAAACCCATTGACGAACGCATCGTGAAGGCTAAAAAAGAAGACAAGCCGAATTAGTGGATTTACCGCGGAGCCTCTGAGGAAGAAATTTCACCACGGAGTCACGGGGTCTAATTCTGCTTACTGCGCTGTCGTAGTCTTCTTTCTCTACCCCACTTAACAAAAAGAATGAAAAACGTTGCAATCACCAAGCCTATAAAGCTGCTCACGATCAGATTAGGTTGTTGCCCGAACGGCGAATTCCTATAAGTGTCAATCGCTATCCGCACCCCGCCCAGTCCGAACAACAGGGCAAGAACTCTGAACAGAAGCGTGACTTTGGGTCCGTATTTTTCTCGGATGAAGTAGGTGCTGGCTAGATATTCCGGCCTGAAGACGCAGACAAAACAAAATACCGTGAATCCCAAACACATTCCGACGGGTCCAGAGGCCATCTACTTTACCGCTGCCGACTCGGTGGCTACGACTGCTCTTATGACTTTGTTACGGCCGGCGTCTTTAGCGGCGTAGAGAGCGGTATCGGCGGCTTTGACCAGGGCGTCGCGCGTGCTGCCATGCTCGGGAAAATCAGCCACGCCGATGCTGACGGTTAAAGGGCGTCCCAATCCGGGGAAGGGGAAATTTTCCACATAGCGGCGCAGTTTTTCAGCCACCCCCATGGCCTTTTCTCCCGTTGTTTCCGGCAAAAGCACAGCAAACTCTTCGCCGCCGTAACGGCACACGACATCGGCCTTGCGCAGGTGTTTGGTGAAAAGGCCTGCGACCTGGCGCAGCACCTCATCGCCCAGGATGTGGCCAAACTCGTCATTCAGGTTCTTAAAATTATCAATATCAATCATCAGCATGGCCATGCCGTGTTCGTAACGGGAGAGGCGGTCAATTTCGGCGATCAGCACTTTTTCCAGGTGACGCCGGTTATAGATGCCGGTGAGGCCGTCGGTATCTGCCATGTCTTCGGCTTTCTTGAAGGACTGCGCATTATGGATGGCATCGGCGCAAATATCGGCTACTGCCTCGAGGGCGTGAATATCCTCGTCGCGAAAGGAATCAGGGGCCTCATTTTCCAGGGCCAGCACCCCCACCTTCTGGCCGAGCGAGACCAGCGGAATGCAAATTTGCGCCTGGGTCTCTTTGAAGCCCGCAACATATTCTGGATGAGATTTTGCCTGGTTGGCCACGATCGTTACACCCTGAGCCAATGCGTGTCCGCAGATTCCGGAGTTGTGGGGCATCTCGAACCCCAAGGTAACAAGCTCATGGAGCTTCCCTTTATGGGCACGCAGGACCAGCTTTCTGCGCTCCGCCGTGAGCAAGATGGCGTGGTCCACGGGAAAGTATTGCAGCACCAGGTTGCAAATTGCCGGCAGCAGCTCGTCGAGTTTCATGAGAGCGCGAGTTTCTTTGGCGACGGCATTGATGGCCTCAAGCTGCCGGGTGCGGCGCTGCTCGCGCGAGTACAGCTCGGCATTCTGGATGGCAATGGAGGCTTGCGTGGAAAAAAGCGTCAGCAGGTCGATGGTCGCGCGGTCGAAGCCGTCGACAACATCTTTTTGGATATCCAGCACGCCCACCACCTCGTCGCGCACAAGCAGCGGGATGGCCAGCTCAGAACGTGTGCTTTTGAAGGCCTTGGATTTTAGATAGCGATGGTCTTTCTGTACATCGGGCGAATAGATAGGCCGCTTAACCTTGGCGGCGGTGCCGGTGAGTCCGGTTCCCAGCGGGATACGCAGGTTCAACGGAGGCTGCATGCATCCAAAATGATTTCTGAGGTACAGCTCCTGGGTTTTCTTGTCTAACAGCAGAATAGTTCCGTTATCGAGATTAAAGTAATCGCGTACGGTGTGGAGAATGCGATCGAGCACCTCGTCCAGATCAAAAGTGGAGAGCACGATCTGGCTGGCATCGTATAAGATGGCGATTTTCTGCATATCCAGGAAATGGGAGAATTGAAAAATTGTACAGCGAAAACGGGCCTAATGACCGTTAATTTGTTAGTTACTTCAGTTAGTTACCTCCGGTCAATCCACAAAAGCAGGCCATAAATCGCGCTGGATATCAGGCAGTACAGCATTAATCCCAAATCGAAGTGAAAAATCCGGTGTTGTGCCGCCGCCGGCAGATGAGGCCGCAGGACCCAGTAAATTGCAGCCCCTGCCAGCACCGCCGCCAGGGCTTTAAGGAATCGGCGTAGCATAAATCCTGCCTGCTTCTAAGGATAGTGCATGGAGAATGCTTTGCAATTCGGCGGGTGGTTCCGAGCCTGAGAACCCAGAATGTTATGCTAGAATTAGCTAAGTTGGATTAGCTAATTAACAATCAATGAAAACTGTGACTATCCATCAAGCCAAAACCAATCTCTCGCGGCTGATCGAGCAGGCCTGCGCGGGCGAAGAGATCTTGATCTCCCGCGGTCCTGACCCGGTGGTGCGGTTGGTCCCAATTGCAGACTCCAAAGGCCGGCGCCAGCCGGGTGCTTTGCGCGGTAAGCTGCGCGTTGGACCGGAGTTCTTCGAGCCGTTGCCGGCCGAAGAGCTGGCCGACTGGGAGCCGTGAAGTGCAGCTGTTGCTTGACACCCACGCGCTGCTTTGGTGGCTGAGTGATGATCCAGGGTTGAGCGCCGCAGCGCGCAAGCTGATTGCCCGCGCTAATAACACGGTGATGGTAAGTGCGGCCTCGGCATGGGAGATTGCCATAAAATTTCGTTTAGGCAAGCTTCCCGGCGCGGCGGACTTAATAGCCGACTTTTCCGGATATCTCAAGCGCGAACATTTCGAAAGCCTACCGATCACAGATGACCATGCGATTCGAGCCGGGCTGCTGCCCGAACCTCACCGAGATCCATTTGACCGCATGCTGATCGCGCAAGCCCAGGCAGAGAACATTCCCATCATCAGCAATGATGTTGCTTTCGATTCTTATAAAGTCCGCCGGGTTTGGTGACCTCAGTTAACAATCCTCCTCTCAATTTCCATACCGCAATCAGGAGAAATTCTGAGAACCGAGAACTTGAGAACCGATAACTTCTATAATCCTTCTCAGACCTGAGACGGAACCCTAAGAAATGCCCGACCTCACCACACCAGTGCAATACCTGAAAGGCGTTGGCCCGCGCATTGCCGATCTGCTGGCCGCCAAGGGCATTCATACGGTCGAAGACCTGCTGTACTACCTGCCGTTTCGTTATGAAGACCGCCTGAATCCGCGCGGCATTTCCGAGTTGCGCGAAGGGGAAATGGCCAGCGTGATTGCTGAAGTCCGCAACTCAGGCCTGTTTCGCACCAAGCGGATGCCCATTTTTCAGATGACGGCCTCGCAGGGCCGCGCCAGCCTTAACTGCATCTGGTTTAATGGAGCCTATCTTAAAGACCGCTTCAAGCCCGGACAAACCGTCGCTCTCTACGGCAGAGTCGAGCGCAGCACGTTCGGCAGAGGAGGGCTGCAGATCATCCAGCCTCAATTTGAGGTACTGGCCGATCCGGACGACGACGCCGAAACCCAGGCGGCGAATTCACTCGAAGTCGGCCGCATCGTTCCCATTTACGAATCGGCGGCCGATCGCAAGCTGAACTCAAAATGGTTTCGCCGGATCATTCGCGGAGCGCTGGAGCAGGTTGTGCCCGAGGGCGCGGGTAAAGGCAATCTGCCCGAGAGCCTGCCCCCGGTCACGCGTACCCGCATGGCATTGCAATCGCGGGCAGAAGCGTTGTGGGGCGTCCACTGGCCTGAGCCGGAGGCCGACTTTTCTAAGCTGCAAGCGGCGCGTACCCCGGCGCATCGCAGGTTGATTTTTGAAGAGCTGTTTTTTCTTGAATTGGGTTTGGAACGAAAACGCAGAACCATGCGCGCACAGCCGGGAATCGCCTTTGAGATTAACGACCGCGTGCGCGCCGCGCTGAAGCAGATTTTACCTTTTCATCCTACGGAGGCGCAGAAGAAGGTTCTCAAAGAAATTGCGGAGAACATGCAGCAACCGGTTCCCATGCGCCGTCTGCTGCAAGGCGACGTAGGTTCGGGCAAAACCATCATTGCGCTGCAGGCGGCGATCATCGCCATTGAAAACGGATACCAGGTGGCGCTGATGGCGCCCACCGAGATCCTGGCCACACAACATTATTTAAGCGCACGACGCATCCTGGAGCCTGCGGGATATCGCATTGTTCTGCTGACCGGGTCCCTGGAAGAGGAGCGCAAGCGCAACACCCGCCGCCATATTGCGCATGGAGACGCTCAGCTTGTGATCGGGACACATGCGCTTATCGAAGAAAAAGTTGAATTTTCCAAATTGGGATTGGTGATCGTGGATGAGCAACACCGCTTTGGCGTACTGCAGCGCTTCAAGCTGATGAAGAAAGCTCCGGAAAATGCCGTCGAAAAGCATGACGCCGAGCCCGATACCCTGGTCATGACAGCCACTCCCATTCCGCGCACCCTCGCGCTTACCCTCTATGGCGATCTGGATATCAGCATCCTCGATGAGCTTCCGCCCGGGCGCTCGCCTATCGTGACCCGGCGGGTCTCCGACGAGCGGTCGAGCGAAGTCTGGGCCTTCTTGCGAAAGCAGGTGGCCGCCGGGCGGCAGGTTTACGTTGTCTACCCTGTGATCGAGGAGAGCGAGACCCTCGACGTCAAGGCAGCCACCAAAATGTATAACGAGCTCAGCAAGCGCATTCTTCCCGATTTGCGCGTCGGCTTGCTGCACGGGCGGCTCGACCCGGACGAAAAAGATGCGGTCATGCGTTGTTTCCAGCGCGGCGAACTTGATGTGCTGGTGGCCACCACCGTGATCGAAGTCGGTGTGGATGTTCCCAACGCGAACCTGATGATTATCGAGCATGCCGAGCGCTTCGGCCTATCGCAGCTTCATCAACTGCGCGGACGCATCGGCCGCGGCCCGGCAAAATCGTTCTGCGTGCTGATGACCGGGGGAAAAGTTTCCGAAGAAGCCGAGCAGCGCCTCGATGCCATGGTGCGCACCACCAACGGTTTCGAGATCGCCGAGCTTGACCTGCAACTGCGTGGCCCAGGTGAATTCTTCGGCACGCGACAGGCGGGAATGCCCAGCTTTCGCGTAGCTAACCTTCTTCGCGACCGCGATATTCTGGAAGAAGCCAAGCGCGAGGCCGCCCTGGTGGCCTCCGCTCCCAATGCCGAGGTCACGGCTGAAGAGTTTTCCCGCACGCTGAATTATCTGCAGACCCACTGGCAGAGAAGATATGGATTAATCGAAGCGGGATGAAGGAAAGTTTCGAATTTCAAGTTTCAAGTTGTAGCGGCGGCGTCCCGCCGACTGTGCCTGTGGGGCATCCTGCCCACAGGTGGGCATGGTCCAGTGTGGCCGAACTCGTACTAACTTGAAACTAGAAACATGAAACTCGAAACTACTCAGGGCAGTCCACCGCATCTTTCGCGTACAAGACAACCAAAACCTCCCGGAACTGGTGTTCGCACGAGTGCGGATAGATCAATGCGAGCTCATTACTGAAAAGCGGCGCTTTCGGATCCAGATCCGGCGTGGTTAGAAGGAACCAGGTGCGCGGCGGCGGCGCCCCTTTTACCGCTTCGATGGCTGACTCAGGGCGCTGATGGGCGCCGGGCAAGGTGAAGCCTGCCCCGCGCCCCGGAAAGACGATCTGCGGCATTGGCTGTTGCTGCTGCCAGTACCAATTGAACGGCGCTCTGCCTATGTCCGGCAAAAAAAGCGCGCCGTCGCCGGCCATGGCATGTGCCGCCAAATAGCGTCCTGCGCCTCGCCAGTCCTGGTGAGGTTGCTCGAAGCTCTTGCTCGCCAGCGTGGCCTGCAAGAGAACCAATGACAGAAGAACGGCCAGCGCCGATGCGGCAACCGGTTTTAATTCCGCGAGCGCAGTGGCAACCACCATCACCAGCGCGGGAAGCACTAACAGCAAATATCGGGTGACCAGCATGGGTTTGACGATGCTTACTGTCAGCAACAACACGGGCATGAACAGCAGCCAGACGATCGGCGCCCCCGCATTCCAGGCGGAAATCGAGCGCCCGCTTGCCGCCACTTTTTTTGCCGCGCGCCAGATTGCGAATGCGGCCACCAGTGTCAATACGGCGGCCAGGACCCCACTATTGCCGCTGAATACCAGCGCCGAATGCAGCAGCCGGGCAGAAGTCGCCGGTGGAACCCAGTTGATGCCGCCGCGGTGCGCAAACCCATACAGGACAGCGGGCGCAACCATGGGCGCCGTCATCAACGAAAGCTTGCGAAGCCTATGCACCGCCTCGCGCGGGGCAAAGCAATAGACCGCGATCCATTGCGAGATGAGCACCAGTCCGGCGAAAAAATGGCCATACGTTGCCAGCGTGGCGGTGATCAGATACATCCAGCGCATCCGCCGGCTGTCGCTTTCGACCAGGCGCGTAAGCGCAAGCCATGATAGGCAGAGCATGAAAACCACCAGGCTGTAACTGCGTGCTTCCTGCGAATAGCTCACGTGGAAGTCGTGGAAGGCGAGCAGCCCCGCCGCCATCAGGCCCGCGAACGCACCTGATAAGCGCCTTAGAAGCATGTAGACCACCGGCACCGTGGCAGCTCCGAACAACGCGGAGGGCAGACGCACCATGAATTCGCTGTGTCCGAAAAGGAGCCAGCCGCGCAGTAGAAGATAATACGGCAGCATGTTGGCTTCCCCGTGCCAGAGGAAGCGCAGCCAATCGGGCAGAGGCATGGTGGCAAACTGCACGCTGGCGCCTTCGTCGAACCACAGGCTGCGATCCCCGAGATGCCGCAGCCGAAGCAGAAGAGCGAGGATGGTCAACAGGGTTATGGCCGCAGTCGCCCAATCGATTTTGCGACGCGATATTTGATCTTCGTTGATTAGCGTGCTCGGTTGGTTGGCCAGGACCATAGGGATGATTTGGTGAAGCCTAACATCTTAACAGCCGTCGCAGCGGTTTTGGGCTGGCAGATTCGCAGTACACGACCGCCGGCGGGACGCCGCCGCTACGTCAAATTAGAATGTGTGGCAGACTATGAACGTGCCCACCAGCGGAAAATCCGATCTTTACCGCCTGCTTCCTTCGCTGGACGAAGTTTTGCAGGAGATGGCCGAAGTTGTTCGTGCTGACGGCCATGCCGCCGTTGCTGATGCCGCCCGCAGTGTATTAGCGAGGCTGCGGACTGAAATATCTTCCGGTCATCTCGACAGCAAAGGCGTCGAAGTCGCGGTGCAGGGAATTCCCCAGGCGGTAGAGCGTGAGCTGCGCCTGTCGCTGCAACCTTCTTTGCGCGCGGTGATTAACGCCACTGGAGTCATTCTGCATACCAATTTGGGACGTGCGCCGCTGGGCGATGCCGTGCTGCAGAGAATACGGGAGATCGCCACCGGCTACTCCAACCTGGAATTCGATATCGAACATGGCGAGCGCGGCAAACGCGATTCGCACACCGACAAATTATTCGCCAAGCTCTTTGCGCAGCAGTCAGGAGAAGCCGCCAGCGGCACTTCCACCGTAGTGGTCAACAACAACGCGGCTGCGGTCCTGCTGGCGCTCAACACCCTGGGCGAGGGTGGGGAGGCAGTGGTATCGCGCGGAGAGCTGGTGGAAATTGGCGGCAGCTTCCGCATTCCCGACATCATGGCCAAAGCGGGCGCCACCCTGCGCGAGGTGGGAACCACGAACCGCACTCGCATTTCCGACTACGAACGCGCCATCAGCGAGAAGACGCGTCTGCTGCTGCGCGTGCATCGCTCCAACTTTGCCATGGTCGGTTTTACCGAGCAGCCGGCGCTGGCGGAGCTGGTAGCGCTGGGCCGCAAGCACAAGATTCCCGTTTTGGAAGATTTAGGCAGCGGGGCGCTGTTTGACCTGCGCAGCATCGGAGTGAGTGGCGAGCCGGGGGTAACCGACAGTTTGCGCGCCGGAGTGGACATTGTGACCTATAGCGGCGACAAGCTTCTGGGCGGCCCGCAGGCGGGAATCCTGAGCGGAAGAAAAGAGCCGATCGCACGCATTCGCCAGAATCCGCTCTTCCGGGTGTTGCGTGTGGATAAGCTCACCTATGCCGGGCTCGAAGCCACGCTGCTTGCCTACATTCGTAACGACAGCTCGGCGATTCCCGCGTTGCGCATGATGCATCTGCCTGCGGATACCCTTCGGCAGCGAGCGGCGGAAGTGCAAAAAGCCCTGGCCTCTGCTTCCAGTTTGAAAATTGAAATTGTTGCAGGCGAGTCGGTCATCGGCGGCGGAGCTGCCCCGCAGGCCGCCCTGCCAACCTGGCTGCTGGCGCTTACCTGTCAACAATTGAGTGCGGATGCCTTAGCCGGCCGCCTGCGCGCCACCGAACCCACGCCGATTATCGCGCGCGTGGAAGAGGGAAGAGTGTTGCTCGACTTGCGCACCGTCTTCCCGGAACAGGATTCGCTGATTGTGCAAGCGTTGTCGCAGATTGATGCCATATAAACATCCGGATGATAGTTGGATTGGATTGTCATTCCCAGGAGCGAAGCGACGAGGAATCCCTATACGCTTGAGCAATCTATGAGGGGAAAAGGCCGTACCTTCCCGCGCTATGTATGAGACGAGTTCCAGGTGATGCTGCAACGCAATGACTTTGTACACCATAGGCCACTCCACCCGTCTACTCGATGAATTTCTTAAAATCCTGCACGCGCATTCCATCGCGACTCTGGTTGATATCCGCGCCTTTCCCATGTCGCGCCGCCTGCCTTACTTCAACCGCGAATCATTGCAAGAATCTTTGCAAAAAGAAAATATTGAATATGTCTGGATGAAAGAGCTTGGTGGACGGCGCAAGAAGCTGCGAGACGATTCGCCTAATACTGCATTGCGCAACGATTCCTTCCGCAACTACGCCGATTACATGCTCACGCCTGAATTTCAGCAGGCTGCGCAACGCGTCTCCACATTTGCCCAACGCGCTCCCACTGCCATCATGTGTGCGGAGAAAGTGTTCTTTCACTGCCACCGTATGCTGGTCTCTGACTATTTCGCGCTGCACGGAACCCAGGTTTTGCATATTCAGGATGTAACCCCGCCCCGCCTGCATGTGGTCACCAAAGAAGCCCGTCTCATCGAAGGGCAGGTGATTTACCGCGGCGACATGCTGTTCTAGAACGGTACTCGTATAGAATCATGGGTTATGTCCACGGTTGAACTGCAACAGGTGCGCAAGAGCTACAACCGCATTGTCGCTGTGGACGACCTTTCTTTCACCATTGCCCCCGGTACGATCTTCGGGCTGCTGGGGCCGAATGGCGCAGGCAAAACCAGCACCATCCGCATGATGATCGGCATTACCCTGCCCGATTCAGGCATAGTACGGCTCTTCGGCGAATCTTTTTGCCGCAAGCACCTGCAGCGCGTCGGCTATCTGCCGGAAGAGCGCGGCCTATATAAGAAGATGAAGGTGCTCGAGCATCTTGTGCTGCTGGGAAGGCTGCACGCGCTCAGCAACGCAGAAGCCACCAAACGCGCCCGGCACTGGTGCGAGCGCATGGAGATCGCAGAAAAGTTAGAGAAGAAGGTGGAAGAGCTTTCCAAGGGCATGCAGCAGAAAATTCAGTTCATAGCCGCGCTGATGCACGATCCTGATTTCATCATCATGGATGAGCCTTTCAGCGGGCTCGACCCGGTCAATACCGTGCTGCTCAAAGATGTCCTGCTGGAAATGAAGCGCGCCGGCAAAACCATTTTGTTTTCCACCCACCAGATGGAACAGGTGGAGCGCCTGTGCGATTCCATTACGCTCATCAATGGCGGCCGCGCTGTGCTGCAGGGAGACCTGAGGCAGATCAAGTCGCGCTACGGACGCAACAACGTGCACATTGAATACGACGGCAACGGCGATTTTCTGCAAAAGAATGCGCTGGTCGGCTCTTATAACAATTTTGGGAATTATGTGGAAGTCCACCTTGCCCCCGGCGCCGATGCGCAGGAATTGCTGCGCTCGGTGGCGGCGCATTCGCGCGTGAACAAGTTCGAGCTGGTCGAGCCGTCGCTGGAACAGATCTTTATCGAGGTAGTGGGGAAAAATAATGCCTGAAACCCTGCGCAATATCGGGCTGATTATTCGCCGCGAGTACCTGCAACGCCTGCGCACCCGCGCCTTCTGGGTCATGACCTTTCTCATCCCCGCCATGATGGCGGGCTTCACGCTGCTGCCTTCCAAGCTGATGACCATGAAAGTCGGTGGTGTGAAGCGGATCACCGTAGTCTCCGACGATCCACAATTGACCGAGGGTTTCCAAGGACAATTCGCCGGCAAGGGGAACGATAACAGCGGACAATACTCGGTGGAAACCGATTCTGCTGCCACCGACGCCGAGCAACAGCATTTAAAAACTGAAGTAGCCAATAAGAAACTCGACGGCTTTGTGTGGCTCACAAAAGATGCAGTAACAAGCGGCAAGGTAAATTTCTATACGCGATCCATGGCTGATTTTGACATGCAGGAGCGCCTGAGCCATGCACTTTTCCGCGCCGTTGTACGCCAGCGTGTGTTGAGTAGTGGCGCCACCCATGTAGACCTGGATAATCTGCTGAAGCAGGTGCAACTCGATGCGGTCCCGGTCGAAGCGGGCAAATCAACCGGCGGCGCGCTGTTTTTTACCACGCTGCTGCTGGTAATGGTGCTCTATATGACGGTGATCGTGCACGGCGTCGCCGTGATGCGCTCTGTTCTCGAAGAAAAAACCTCACGCGTGATGGAAGTGATGTTGGCAACGGTCACGCCCAAAGAGCTGATGGCCGGCAAGATGATCGGCGTGGGCGCAGTGGGGCTTACACAAATTGCCGTCTGGGCGATGGTAGCTGCAATGGTTGGTGGCTACGCTATGGGTGTAGCCAGTGCTATGGGCGAAAGTATCCATCTCTCGCCTGCCATGGGTATTTACTTCACGATTTTCTACGTTCTCGGATTCATGCTCTACAGTTCCATGTCCGCAGCGCTTGGGGCCATGGTTAACTCTGACGAAGAGGCGCAGCAGCTCAGCTTTGTTGTGGTGATGCCCATCGTGATTGCGGTCATGTTCATGATGTTCATCTTTCGCGCGCCCAGCGCTCCGCTTTCGGTAGCGCTTTCCCTTGTGCCCTTTTTCGCTCCCATCCTTATGTTTATGCGGATCATGGTGGAGCAGCCGCCCATGTGGCAAATTGTTTTGTGCATTGCCTTAATGATCGCCACAATCTACGTGGTCCTGAGCATATGCGCGCGCATCTATCGGGTGGGGATTCTCATGTACGGAAAGCGGCCGACGCTGCCCGAGATCATAAAATGGGTGAAGTACGCCTGAGGTAACGTGGCCACCCAATCCACAGCGATTGCCGACGAGAGCACCCGGAGAAAATTTACGCTGCGCCAGCGCCTCCTGCTCTGGCTCATCAGTTGGTGCGGATACCTCGCCATCCGCCTGATCGGCCCCACTCTGCGTTACCACATTTCCTACGAAGAAGGCGCAATTTCACAGGAAGGCGTCTTCCCGGGAATTTATGTCTTCTGGCACCGTTGTGTTTTTCCCGCCGGCTATCGTTATCGCAATCGCGATATCGCGGTGATGACCAGCCGAAGCTTTGATGGCGAATACATTGCGCGCACCATTGAGAAGCTGGGCTTTCGCGCTGTCCGCGGCTCCAGCAACCGCGGCGGCGCCTCCGCCCTGCTGGCTATGCACTCGGAACTCGAGGCCGGCCGCGGCGTGGCATTTACTATTGACGGTCCGCGCGGCCCACGTTACGTAGCCAAACCAGGCCCCGTGCTTCTGGCCCGCAACACGCAACTGCCGCTCACTGCTTTTTATGTGGCCGTGGAACGCGCCTGGGTGCTCAATACCTGGGATGCTTTCGTGCTGCCCAAACCCTTCTCCCAGGTTGAAGTGCGGATCAGCAAGATCATCCGGGTGCCGCCCGATGCTCCGCTCGATGAATACCAGTCCATCATGCAGGCTGCGCTGGAGCGGGTTACAGAATACGCAGAAAATCAATTTGCAGATAAAACGAAAAAATGAGGCCCGTCCGCCAAAATTTCCGTTTTACCGTCACTATTCTGAGTACTGAGTACTGAGTACTGAGTACTGAGTACTGAGTACTGAGTACTGAGTACTGAGTACTGGGTAATAATTTACTTGACTCATCCATGCCTGTAAGCGCATGATAAGCCAAGACGATTATTGCCGAGGAAAGGTACTCGTGCAACCGTCTTACATACCAGTTAAAGAACTGTGGCTGAAACATAGCTCACAAGAGATTGCCGTTGTGCTCAATGGATTCATTGACGAAAGTTATGACCATGCTAAGGTGCCGAAGGTTTTTAGCATGAGTTGTACCGTAACGAGCGTCGCAGGCTGGTGTTATCTGGAAATAGATTGGCTGAAACTCCTAGCGCGAAAAAACGAGGAACTCAAAAAGCAGGGGAGAAAAGAAATTTCGCGCTTTCACGCGGCGCCTTTCAATAACTTCAAAGGAGAATTTAAAGATTGGACTCCCGATGAACAAAAAGAATTTTCACGCGAGATAGTCGAAGTCTTTAATAGAAATCCAGTTCATACTCACGGTTATTGTATGCCGTTACAGCTCTTGGTTCAGGAATTTCCAGAAACCAAACCTAATCCCATTGGGTTTGCATACATCACACTCCTGACTCGCTTGATGCAGCAGATCGGTGAAACCACCCTGGCCTTATATCCACGGGACGTAATTAGTCTGCATCACGACCATTGTGATTATGATGCGGCATTACAGGAACAATTTGGGTCTTTGTTGGAAGATTCGTCATTCAAATATCGAAATCGTTTTACATCTCTTACCGCAGAGCATTCGCAACATTGTGCCTTGCTGCAACCCGCTGATTTCGTGGCCTACGAGAATTTCAAAGAAGCAATGCGGGAATATTCAAAAAGGAACCGAAGACAAAGTTTAGAGCGTCTGCTTAGCCTGGACGCAGTAAGTGGACGCTTAAAAGGTTTCACTGTAGACGGCATTCGAGAACTAAAATCAAATATTGACAGACTGAGCGTTAAAGCTAAAAAAATCTTATTTGCAACCGTGGGGATACCTTACGTGAATGATGCTGAAAAATTCGATACAACAGTACGAAAGATACTCTCCGTTTCCCATGATGAATTGAAACGACGGGAAAAAGAATGGAAGCGAAAGCGTGCAAAGAAAAAGCGGGTTAGGAAACCCGCTTCCCGCGCCCCTCGCGCTTAGGTTTGCGATAGTGCTTAGAAGGCGGCTGTTTCTGCCAGCTTACCAGTGAGTTGGGCAAACGTAAGGCGCTTGCCAACGATCTTGGAGATGGCAAGATTGAATCGGTCGGCATCGGTTACTTTGTTTTTCTTAGTGGCGCGATGATTAAAACGGAACACTTGCTCATCGAGGTAACGGAATAGATGGAATGGTTCGACACTGACGTAAGTACCATGAAGCCCACGCTTCAAGAGACTCCAAAAGTTTTCGAGTCCGTTCGTGTGAACCTGTCCACGCACGTAGCCCTCGGCATGGTCAATGACTTCACGAACATAGTCGCCTTCCAGTTCTTTGTAAGAGAGCAGCTTGTCGGTGAATACTTTGGTTTCTGGTACAACATGCTCCCGCACGATGTCGCAAACTGCCGAAGCACTGCGGTCTTTAGCAACGCGAGCGCGAATGTTCCCGCCACGTTCGAGGACTCCCAAAACCATAGCTTTGTTCGCCATTCCGAGTTTATGAGTACGTTTATTTTTGTGGATGTTACGGGCCTTAGCTCCAATGAAAGTCTCATCCACTTCGATGTGCTTTCCGTCACCGCCGAGTTTGCCAAAGGATTCATCCTGCACAGCGAGACGGATGCGATGCATCATGAACCATGCAGTCTTTTGGGTGACTTTCACATCTCGCGCGATTTCGTAGGAGCTGATTCCGTTTTTGCAGTTCGTAAGCATCCAAGTTGCGGTAAGCCACTTGTCCAACCCAATAGCGGAATCCTCGAAGATCGTTCCGACTTTGATAGAGAACTGCCGTTTTGCGTGATGACTTGCACATTGCCAGATACGGCGCGATGCGTTGAACTTCACACTGTCAGAGCCACAAGTCGGGCAAACGACGCCTTTGGGCCAGCGCCGGACTGCCAGATAATTAATGCAGTTGTCGGGGTCTGCAAAATAAATGATTGCTTCTTGAAGGCTCTTAGGTTCGGGCTTCATACCGTTCTCCATGCCCAAAACTATAGCCTAAATAGGTGGATGAGTCAAGTAAATTATTACCGAGTACTGAGTACTGAGTACTGAGTACTGAGTACTGAGTACCGAGAACCGAGAACCGAGAACTGAGAACCGAGAACTGCAGTCACGATGCTCGTCTCCGATTTCAACTACCATCTGCCGGAAGAGCTGATCGCGCAGCAGCCGCAGGCTGACCGCGCCGGCTCGCGCATGCTGCATCTGGATCGGGCTTCAGGGCAATGGCGAGACTGTAACTTTCGCGAGCTGCCCGATCTGCTGCGCCCAACGGATTTGCTGGTCTTCAACAACACCAAGGTTTTTTCCGCCCGGCTATACGGCCACCGCGCCGGATTGCGCTCGCAACAGGTGAGCCCGCGCAACCCGGCATCGAAGGAATTTTTACAAGGGAAGATTGAGGTGCTGCTGACCAAGCAACTCTCGCCAGATTCGGCTTCTGCTTCGTTTTGGGAGTGGCAGGCGCTGGTGCGGCCGGGAAGAAAGATCGGAGTCGGCGAGAAGATTCATTTCGACCAGTCGCTGCGAGCCGAGGTGATTGCCCGCGGCGAATTTGGCGAGAGAACGTTGCGTTTTATGCCGGTCGATAATTTTTTTGCAATGCTGGAAAAGATTGGCCACATACCCTTGCCGCCCTACATTTCGCGCGCCGACAGCCAGGCAGATCGCGACCGCTACCAGACCGTCTATGCCCGTGAGCGCGGCTCGGTTGCCGCTCCCACCGCGGGCTTGCACTTCACGTCTGAGATACTTGAGCGCATCCGCGCTCGCGGCATTGAGACTGCTGAGATTACGTTACATGTGGGTCTGGGAACATTTCAGCCCATTCACGCCGACCGTGTGGAAGACCACAAGATGCACCGCGAGAGGTTTTCCATCTCGCCTGAAGCCGCGCAGAAAATCAACTCTGCTCTGGACTCTGGAAGACGGATCGTCGCCGTGGGCACAACCACAGTCCGGACCTTGGAATATTGCGCTGCCCAGGTTTCGCAAGGCGAACCGCTACGCATGGAACCGCACTCGGGAGAGGCCGAGCTGTTTATCTATCCTGGATTCCAGTTCCGCGTGGTCCAGGCGTTGCTCACCAACTTCCACCTGCCGCAATCCACATTGCTCATGCTGGTGAGCGCATTTGCGGGACGAGAACGTGTTTTGGCTGCGTACGAGCATGCCGTTGAGCAGCGGTACCGGTTCTTTTCTTATGGCGATTGTATGCTGATTGAATAATTTGGTGATTTTCGATTTAAGATTTACGATTTGCGATTGAAAACTAAACTGTTGATTGTCAGCTCTTTAATTATCAAAACACTCAAACAAATCGTAAATCGTACTTCGTAAACCGTAAATTGCCCAATTCTTCCTGTTAAACTTTTATTCGACAGTGACTTCGCCCACTCCAACCAAGCCCCCGGTCTTCCTGATTGACGCCATGTCATTCATCTTTCGCGCCTATCATGCCATGGCGCGGCAGAGGCCAATGTCCACCAAGACCGGTGTTCCCACCGCCGCGACCTACGTTTTCGTCAACATGCTGCGCAAGCTGCGCGCCGATTTCTCGCCGCAATATCTTGCCGCCGTCTTCGACGTGGCCGGCCCCACCTTTCGCGATGAGAAGGGCGGAGCGGTGGCTTCCATCCGCAAGTTCGACATTAAGACACAGATCTTCAAAGAAGAAGCCTATGGAGGTTACAAGGCCAACCGCGCCGAAATGCCGCCTGACTTGGCGCAGCAGTTGCCCTATATACGGCGCGCGCTCGAAGCTTACCGCATTCCTATTTTGGAGCTAACGGGGTTTGAGGCCGATGACGTGATTGGCACCCTGGCCGGCAAGGCCGCGGCGGCCAGCCATCCGGTTTTTGTCGTCTCCAGCGACAAAGACATGCTGCAGCTCGTCAATGAGAAAATCTGCGTGCTCAATCCGCCCAAAGATAACCTGATCTGCGATGCCGCCAAGGTCGAGGAAATTCTGGGGGTGCGTCCGGAGCAGGTCATTGATGTGATGGCTCTGCGCGGCGATGCCATTGATAACATCCCCGGCGCTCCGGGAATCGGCGACAAGGGTTCGGTTGAGATTATCCGTCGCTTCGGAACCCTGGAGAACGCCCTCGAGCACGCCGCTGAGGTCGAAAAAAAGACCTACCGGGAATCGCTGCTGAACCATCGCGACCAGATTCTGTACAGCAAGCAGCAGGTGACCATTGATAACAATGTTCCGGTAGAGTTGAATCTCGATGCCATGATCGCCCGCGAGCCCGATGCCGAAGCCTGCCGCAAGCTTTTTACCGAATTGGAATTCACAACGTTGATTGGTGAAGTGGCCGCGCCCACCGCCGATTGGGGCGAGACCCACTACGAGAAGACCGACTCAGCCAAAGAAATCGAAAAACTGCTGAAGAAGCTGAAGCAGGGAGCTTCGCTCGGGGTTGCGCTGCAGGCGCCTCAGACAGAAGATACTGTGGAAGAAGACGAAGGGGAATTGAGTGGGGCGGAAGAGACCGGAGGCCTTCTGTTTGCCTCCGCTCCATCGCCGGCAGCTAAAGCTGCCGCTGTTTCCACCATCGCTATCTCGGCGCTGCCCGGCGAGGCATTGGCCATCGAGTTTGGTTCGAGTGCGGCAGCGCAGGCGGTTTCCACCGCGCTTGAAGATCCGTCCGTTCCCAAAGCGATTCACGATTCAAAAGCTGCCATGCGATTGCTGATGTCGTCAGGCACCGCGCTCGCCGGCGTCAACGACGATCTGCAGATTTATTCTTATTTGCTGAACCCCACGTATTCTTCTCATCGCCTGGCTGAGATTTCGCTGCGCCGCTTCAATCATAAGCTTTCGGGAGAAATTGCCGAGGCCGCCGATGTTACTGCACGACTGGCGGGCGACCTGCGCCGCGAGGTCGAGCAGGCTGGATTGATGAAGGTTTACAACGAACTCGATCTGCCGCTGGTGCCCGTGCTGGCGCGCATGGAAGAGGCTGGAGTGAAGATCGACAGCAAAGTTCTGGCGGAAATGTCATCACGGTTGGAACGGGAGTGCTGCGCCAAGGCAAAACAAATCCATAAGCTCGCCGGGGTTGAATTCAATATCAATTCGCCCAAGCAACTGGGCGATGTCTTATTTAATAAGCTGAACCTGCCCAAGCCGGTCAAATACGGCAAGGGCAAAATGATCTCTACCGCCGTCGATGTGATGGAAGAGCTTGCGCTTACCCATGAAGTTCCCAAATTGGTGCTGGAATACCGGCAACTTTCTAAGCTCAAGTCCACATACGTGGATGCATTACCCGTGCTGCTCCATCACAGCACGGGCCGCCTGCATACGACTTTCAACCAGACCGGCACCGCGACCGGGCGCCTCTCTTCCACCAACCCCAATCTGCAGAATATTCCCATCCGTACCGAGCTGGGGCGCGAGATTCGCGCCGCTTTTATTGCCGAAGAGGGCAACGTGCTCATGGCCGCGGACTATTCCCAAATTGAACTGCGCCTGCTGGCCCACTTTTCCGAAGACGAGTTGCTGGTAGAAGCCTTTCGCCGTGGGGACGACATTCATGCGCTCACCGCAGCGCAGGTCTTCGGCGTGCCTCCCATGCTGATTGATGCCGAGCACCGCCGCCGCGCCAAGGCCGTGAACTTCGGCATTGTTTACGGGCTATCACCGTTCGGCCTAGCGCAACAGTTAGGCATTGAGCAACGCGAGGCAAAAAAATTCATTGATGCCTATTTTGAAAAATACAAGGGCGTGCGCAAGTTTATTGACTCGACGCTCGACCAGGCGCGCCGTGACCAGTGCGTGAAAACACTGTTCGGCCGGGTGCGGCCCATTCCCGACATCCAGAGCAAGAATCCCAACATGCGCGGCTTCGCCGAGCGCACCGCCGTGAATACACCCTTGCAGGGCACCGCTGCGGATCTCATCAAGATTGCCATGATCTGTATTGATAGTGAATTGCAGAAACACAAACTGAGAACCAGAATGACATTACAGGTCCACGACGAGTTGGTCTTCGAAGTCCCCGAAGCCGAGGTCGAGCCCGTGCAAGCCATGGTCAAAGAGCAGATGGAAAACGTCTATGCTTTGCGCGTGCCCCTGCTGGTTGAGGTGGGAGTAGGTAAGAATTGGCGGGACTTGGAGTTTGATGATAAGGATTTGTGAATGGTTTTGAAATGCTGATTTGATTCCGGACTGCACAAAATCTAATATTAACCTTATGGATCCTGTAAACGTTAAAGAAGAAGCCAGAAAGCTGATTGAAAAGCTCCCTGATGACATGAGCTGGGATGATCTGATGCATCAGATCTATGTCAGGCAGTCAATTGAACAAGGCTTGGCTGATCGTGATGCCGGTAGAGTGACTGATGTAGCCGAAGTTCGCTCCAAATTCGGACTGTCCCGGTGAAAGTTGTTTGGACCGATATTGCAGTAACTCAACTGCAGGTTATTTATGACTTTATTTCTCAAACCTCAGAAGATTACGCCCTCCGAGTTGTAGACCGTCTCACCAGGCGCTCTCAACAAATTGCTGCATTCCCGCTATCGGGTCGAACCATCCCTGAATATGAAGCAGATGAAATTCGCGAGATTATTGAAGGTGCTTATCGCATTATCTATTTTGTAGCGGCAGAGCAGGTCGAAGTATTAGCTGTTATCCACGGTGCTCAAAAAATACCGCCTCGCGCTTAGAACATTCGAGAACCCACTATTCTCGCGGTGGAAAACTATGCAATCGGCGCTCTTCTCTAATCTCTCGCAATATTCGGTCATGCCTAATTCGTCCAATGCGCCGCGCGCGCAACGGCGCTTTGAGGAATGTCCTGTAGAAAGACCAGAGCGGCAATACCAGGCCGGCGGCAAACAACAGCATCAGGAACAATTGCAGCACCGCCATGCTGTCGAACACCGTGATCTTCATGATGAGCTCGGGCGCAATCAGCAGGCACACCGCCATGAAAATGAAGAATGCTTCTTGCGGCTTCGGCCATTTGAAGGTTGTAGGCATCACGCTCCCAATGTTGTTTGCAGCGCCGTGGCAATTGCATCCGTCCACTTCTTCATTTTCTCTTCCGATTCTGCTTCTACCATCACGCGCGCGAGCGCCTCGGTGCCGGAGTAGCGCACGACCACGCGTCCATTGCCTTGCAAATCGCTTTCCGCCTGGGCAATGGACCTGGCGACTTCCGGAATCTCAGAAAATGGTTTTTTCTCGCGCACGCGCACATTCTTGATGCTTTGCGGAAACACCTTCAGGTCTGCAACCAATTCTGCCAGGGTCTTGCCGCTGTTGGCGATGATTTCGATCACGCGCAGCGCGGTCAGCAATCCGTCGCCGGTGGTGGCATCCCCATCGCGGAAGATGATGTGGCCCGACTGCTCTCCGCCCAGCACGGCGCCGCTCCGGAGCATCTCTTCCAGAACATATTTATCGCCCACCGGCGCTCGCAGCATCTGGATGCCGGCGCGCTGCAGCGCAATCTCCAGTCCCATATTGGACATCGTCGTAGCCACAACTACATTGCCAGTGAGCTTGCCCTGGGATTGCATGTGACGGGCCGTCAGCAGAAGCACGGCGTCGCCGTTGACGATATTGCCGTGATGATCGGCAAACAGTGAACGATCAGCGTCGCCATCGAAGGTGATTCCCAGTTCGGCACTCTCATCGAGGACCTCGCGCGCGACCAGTTCAGGATGAAGCGCGCCACATCCTTCGTTGATATTGCGTCCATCGGGTGTGTGGTGAATGAATATCGCATCGCATCCGACCGCAGCAAAAACTTCGGCAACAATCTGGCTGGCGGCGCCATTGGCGCTATCGAAGACTACTTTCATGCGACGGGTCTTCTCATCGAGCTTGCGGTTGATCTGGCGAAGGTTGACCTGCTGCTTCAGCCAATCTACATAAGACGTATGCAGTGCTGTGACGTCTTGCAGAGGTGAGGCGGCAGGCGCGGCGGAATCCGGTTTTTCGATCAGGGCAAAGATTTCGCGCTCGATTTCGAGTTCCGCGTTGTCTGAGAGTTTATAGCCATCGTGTCCGAAGATCTTGATGCCATTGTCGATCCAGGGATTGTGCGAGGCCGAAATCACAATGCCGGCGTCGAACTCCTGCGTGCGGGCCAGGAAGGCGACACCCGGA
>DASREY010000012.1:0-14939 GCA_035651775.1 Terriglobales bacterium | reverse complement strand
AAGAGATGAAATTTTCCTGCGCTGGCAGCGGCGGCGTGGATGGCGGGCCATCCTCCCGGAACCAGGTGCAGGAGCGTAAAGAACCCGACGATGGTTCCTGCGATGTAAATCGTCATCTGCACTACGTCGGTCCAAATCACGGCCGCCATGCCGCCCTCGAAGGTGTAGATCAGAGTCAGCGCGGTGATGATGGCGATGGAGGCGATGTCGTGGGTTCCAATTGCGATCCCTATGACGATGGAGATGGCGAAGACGCGCACGCCCTCGGCGGCGGCGCGGGTGACCAGAAAGAGTCCGGCGGTGAGGGAGCGCAGGCCGCCGCCGAAGCGGTGCTCCATGAGCTGATAGGCGGTCATCATGCGGCCGGCAAAATACTTTGGGATGAGAATGATGCTGATCAGCACGCGGGCGATGAGGTATCCGAAGACAACCTGCAGAAAGCCGAGATTCGTATCGTAGGCCAGGGCAGGTGTGCCGATGATGGTCAGCGTGCTGGTCTCAGCGGCTACGATGGAGAGCGCAATCGCCGGCCAGGGAATGTTCTGGTCGGCGAGAAAATAATCGCGCAACGAGCGCTGCTTTTTACGAAAACGCAGGCCAAAGAGAGTAATACCCGCCAGATAAACGACAACGAGTGCCAAATCAAAAGGCCTGAGTTTGAGGAAGTGCAGCGGCGGTCTCCTGTGCTGTCAAGGATAGCATTTTGGGAATAGCAGTCAGCAGCCTGTTAGCATTCAGCACTCAGCAGTCAGCCCAAATGCAGCATTTGGCATTTAGCAATTAGCATTTGGCCCCTAAGAATAATCGGTGCTTATACAAGAAGAAATAAAAGCTTTTGCTCCTTTTCCTCTGCGTCTCCGCGCCTCCGCGGTTGCTTCCGACTATGACTCAAACAATTTGGTCTGGTTTGCGAAGTGTGGCAGACTGAAGGTGATTTTCCCAGATATGGCAATCTTTTTCGGCATTGATGCGGGCGGAAGTAAGACGCGCTGCGCCATCGGCGACGAGCATGGTGTCCTAGGCACGGCCCAGGGTTCGAGTTGCAAGATTCAACGCGTGGGAGAGGCCGAAGCCCGGCGTGCTTTGCATGCTGTCGTTAAAGAGGCAATCCAGGCGGCGGGTGTGAGTGCCGAGCAGGTTGAACGTGCCTGTATTGGGATCTCCGGCGCTTCCGATCCGAAGGTAGCTGAGGCAGTGCGCCGCATTTTGGGCGAGGTCATCTCTGTGCCGATAGAAGTTGTAGGGGATGTGATGATCGCACTGGAAGCCGCATTTGGCGGCGGCGCGGGATGCATCGTGATCGCCGGTACGGGTTCAATCGCGCTGGGGCGCAATGAACGCGGCGAGTTTGTCCGGGCTGGAGGATGGGGGCCGGCGGCTTCTGACGAAGGTTCCGGATATTGGATTGGACGCGCCGCCGTGGCCGCCGTCTTGCGCGCGTACGATGCCGGCGAGAGCACGGCTTTGCTGTCCGGAATCATGGATACATGGGCCCTGGCAACGTCCGAAGATTTTCTGCGTAGGGCGAGCGAATCACCTACGCCCGATTTTGCTCAGCTTGTTCCCGCAGTGCTGAATGCAGCCGAGCAGGGCGATGCTTTGGCCAGGGAAATCCTGATGCGCGCCGGGGCTGAACTGGCTGAACTGGCGCTGGTCGTAATTCGCCGGCTTTGGCCGGCAGAGCAGCGGGTGCGGGTTGCGATTGCCGGGGGAGTTTTGCAGAATTCGGCGCTGGTTCGACAGGCGTTTGTGAACGCGATGAGGAAAGTGCATTCTGAAATAGCAGTGAGCTTTGGAAATGTTGAATCAGTTATGGGAGCGCTGGAGATGGCGCGCCGCAATCAAGTATCAAATCCAACCGCGGAGTCGCGGAGACGCTGAGAAAACAAAAGCTAACCACAAACGACGCGAAGGAAAAGGGCGAAGAACACAAAGGAGCAATAAAGTTAAGCACAGGAGATGGATTGTCATAAACTTTCCATAACTCAGCATGGCTGGGCATCCGCAAAATCCGCATTCTGTGAGCACCCCGCAGACTGACCTTTCTATGTTGGTGCAGGAGCAGTCGCCGGAGCTGCTGCGCAGCGCCGCTGCCGACAGGCGCCTGACTGAAGACCTGGCGCTGACACTGCTGCAACGCCGCGACCTGCCGCCCGCGGCCATCGAGGCCATGAGCAAAAACGGCGCAGTCATGAAGCATCGCAGCGTGATTAATGCGCTTGTGGTGCATCCGCGGGCCCCGCGTCATGTTTCGCTGCCGATTATCCGGCGGCTTTTTGCTTTTGAATTAATGCAAATTGCGCTTACGCCCAGCGTTTTTGCCGATATCAAGAAATTTGCGGAAGATGTCCTGATCTCCCGGCTGGAAAACACCACTGCCGGCGAGCGCCTGAGTTTAGCCAAGCGCAGCTCTCCGGCGATTGCTGCGGCACTATTGCTGGATCCGGAGAAACGCGTCATGGAAGCCGCTCTGCACAATGCCCGCATGACGGAAGCCTCGATTGTAAAAGCCATCATGAGGGACGATGCTCCGCAACACCTGATTGATGCTGTATGCCACGATCCGAAATGGAGCCTGCGGCGCGAGATTCGCATTGCCCTGCTGCGCAACGAGAAGACGCCGCTGGCGCCGGCTCTGGCATTTGCCGAAAGTATGTCGTCAGCAGCACTGCGACAGGTGCTGAATAACTCGCGGCTGCGAGCGAATGTGAAGAGTTATTTGATGAAGATGCTGGAAGAGAGAAAGAGCAATTAGCAGAGAGCATTCAGCATTCAGCGGTCAGCATTCAGCCCAAATGCAGCATTTGGCATTTAGCAATTAGCATTTGGCCCCTAAGCGGGATTTTCGAGGCAAGATGGGAGACGTAGCAAAGCTACGTCTCTACGCTGACTATTGGGAGGCCCGAAGCTTTTACCACAGCTTCGGTTCATCAACCGGAAGCAAATTCTATTTCTCTTCCAGTCCGTTCAGGGGCTGAGTGCTGACTGCTGAGTGCTGAGTGCTAGTTCCTGAATGCTGAATGCTCGCTTCTGAATTTTGATTGCCGGCAAAATAATTCAAAATCGCCTCGGCTTGGGGTTTGGTGACGACCGCCGACAACGCGGCGGAATCGGCTTGCTGGACGGCGCGGATGCTGCCGAAGTGCTCTACCAGGCGCTGGCGGGTACGGGCGCCGATGCCGGGGATTTGCAGCAGCTCGGAGTCGCGGTCGCGCATCTGCCGGCGCTTGCGGTGGAAGGTGACGGCGAAGCGGTGGGCTTCGTCGCGGACGGTCTGGATGAGGTGCAGCACCGGCGAGTGGTGGTCGAGGACAACTGGGTCACTCTCCTGCCCGTGGACGTAGATTATTTCTTCACGCTTGGCAATGGCGGCCAGCGGCTGGCTGGTGATTTGCAGTTCGGTGAGGGCGTCGGCGGCGGCATGAAGCTGGCCGAGGCCGCCGTCAATCAGGATCAGGCTCGGCATTTCCTGCTCTTCGGCCTGAACCCGCTTGTAACGGCGCGTGACCACTTCGCGCATCGAAGCGAAGTCGTCCACGCCTTCGACGGTGCGGATGATGAACTTGCGATAATCAGACTTTTTCATTTTGCCGTCTTCCCACACCACCATGGAAGCTACGGTTTCCGCTCCTTGAATGTGAGAGATATCGAAGCATTCGATGCGCTTGGGCAGGGCGGGCAGGTCGAGGGCATCCTGCAATGCTTCCTGAATCTGTTTTGCCGCAGGCTTCAGGACGCGGAAGCGTTGGTCGAATGATTGCTTGGCGTTCCTGCACACCAGATCAACCAGAGAGCGCTTTTCCCCGCGCTGGGGAACCATGATTTCCACTTTACCGTCACGGCGCTCGGAGAGGACCTCCTGCAGTAAATCCCGGTCCGGGAAATCTACTGGTACATAGATGTTTCGCGGCACGTACTGCTGATCCACGTAGATTTGCGGCAAAAGGCCGCTGAAGAATGCGCCGGCGTCAAAGCGCGGCCGCTTGCCGCTTTCTGAAGTGTCGCCTTCGACGGAATAGGTGACCGGCGGCAGCTCTTCCCAGAAGAAGTCACGGCGGTCGAGCACGCGGCCTCCGCGCATGTGAAAGAGATTGACGGCCAGCATGTCATTTTCATAGTGATAGCCGAAGACGTCAGCGTCGTCGCCCTCAACCACGGCCATACGCTGCTTTTCCTGCAGTTGCTCCACGGTAGAGATAAGATCGCGGTACTTACCGGCCAACTCGTAGTGCTGCTGATCGGCGGCTGCTTCCATACGGGAGCGCAGCGATTTCGACAAGTCGCCATGCTTGCCTTCGAGGAACAGCTTCACGTCATGCACAGCCTCAGCATAGGCGGCAGGCGTGGTCAGCTCCTTCACGCAGGGACCAAGGCAGCGCTTAATGTAGTACTGCAGGCAAGGGCGCAGGTGGTAGCGGGTAAGGTCAATTTTGCACGACGGAACGAGAAAGTTGCGGTGGATGAGGTCTACGATCCGGTAGGCCAGGTTAGCGGGAAAGTAAGGGCCGTAATAGAGGCTGCCGTCCTTCCGGAGGCGGCGGGTAACGTAGACCCGGGGAAAGCGCTCGGCGGCGGTCAGCTTCACATAAGGGTAAGTCTTATCATCTCGCAGCAGGATGTTGTAGCGCGGCTTTTTCTGCTTGATGAGGTTGTTTTCGAGGGCCAGAGCCTCTTTTTCGTTGTCAACGACGATGTATTCGACATCTACAGCGTCGCGCAGCAGGGAATCGGTCTTAGGCTGGGTGTCTCCGCCTTCGCCAAAATACGAGCGCACGCGGGCGCGCAGGCTCTTGGCCTTGCCCACGTAGATGACCTCGCCCTCAGCATTCTTGTAGAGGTAAACGCCGGGGGAGGTGGGCAGAGTCCGTATTTTTTCTTGAAGGTCCATGCGGGAAGGGCTGCTTGTTTTGATGTTACAAGAGTTCGTGGGCTCCGTAAAAATTCTACTCTGGCTTGGGGCGAGGTCTGCTTCCAGCGCTTGAAATGCTTCGCTAAGTGGCTTATTTACATTTGTTTACCGAGAGTCCAGGAGATGGTGGAAATGGCCCCTTTCGTGCTCATCACATTCTGAGATACGAGGACGAAAACTAGCGTCCCCAGGCCAAGGTTAAGGAGCCCCAGCATGAACCGCAATATCGTCGCCACATTTGCCGCTTTGATCATGATCTTTACGGTAGGTTGCACCACCAAGAACTACGTGAGCAAGCAGACTACCCCAATCATCAACAAGACCAACGAATTGGATCAAATCACCGCCCAGAACACGAAAGACATTCGTGACGTAGATTCCCGGGCCCAGAAGGGAATTACGGACGTAAATACCCGGTCCGAAGCTGCCAATCAGAAAGCCCTGGCAGCAGGCACTGCGGCTGATCAAGCCCAGCAGGTAGCCACGCAAGCGGTTACTGGCGTAAATGCCCTGACCAATACAGTGGCCAATCTGGATAATTACCATCCGGTGACCGAGGCGACGGTCCACTTCGGTTTCAACAAGGCCGATTTGACCAAGAAGGCCAAAGATGCCCTCGACGAGCTGGCCAACGAAGTTCCGAACACACCACATTTCATTCTCGAGGTTGACGGCAACACCGATTCAGTCGGCGGCGCCGATTATAACTACGAACTCAGCCAGCGCCGTGCTTTTGCCGTGATCCAGTACATGGCAGAGGCGCACAATATTCCGGCGCACAAGTTCTATATCGTTGGATTAGGGAAAGATAAACCAGCTGCTTCCAATAATTCGGCTTCAGGACGGCAGCAAAACCGCCGGGTTGATGTTCGGCTGATGACCAACTCGATCGAATCACCCGCAGCAGCACAAAATAACGCTCCGGCTGCACAGACCGAGCCGGCGGAAGCACCGCAACAGAAATAAAATATACGGGTTGAGTCCTCTTCCCCCCTTGAGGACTTCATGGCCGCCTCGCCGGAAACCGAGGCGGCTTTTTTATTTGCTTGCAGCATTCATTCTCTGGAAGCGAGCAGTCAGCAGTCAGCATTCAGCACTCAGCACTCAGCCCCTAAACAAGTATTTAGTACTTAGCAATTAGCATTTGGCCCCTAGGCGGGATGGTTACCCTAAGAGGAGACGTAGCAAGCTACGTCTCTACCGGTCGCTATGGGAACCAACAAATATTTCTTCTGGCTAGATGCTAAGTGCCAAATGCTAAATGCTTTTTAGGGGCTGAATGCTGAATGCTGAGTGCTGACTGCTGACTGCTATTTCTCTCTTCCCACCACAAAATCTGGCGCCCAGAGCAGGGCGCGCTTGATTTCGGTATCAGGGAAGCTGCAGATGGATTTGCGAGCGGCTTGGGAATATTCCTGGGCGCGGGCCATAGCAACCTCGACCGAGCCGTAACGCTGCAGCATAGCCAGAATCTGCTGGTGATGGACGCTGATGAAGGCGCGCTCGCGCAATACGGTCTCAACCAGCTTTCGTTCTTCCGGTGTACACCGCTCCAGGGCATGGACGACCGCCATGGTCACTTTCCCTTCGCGCAGGTCGCTGGCTACGGGCTTGCCGAGGACTTCTTCGGAGGCGGTGAGATCCAGAACGTCATCCACGATCTGGAAGGCCATGCCCAGGTTGCGTCCGAATTCTCCGACGCTTTTTTCTTCTTCGTCTGATGCTCCCGCCAGAATCGCGCCCATTCTCATGCACGCGGAAAACAGGCAGGCGGTCTTGCGGTAGATAAGATCGAAATGCTCATCCAGGGAAATGCACTTGCCGAGCTTTTCAATCTGGAGCAGCTCGCCTTCCACCATCTGCTGGGTGAGGTCAATGAGCACATCGAGAACGCGGAAGTTGCGCTCCTGCACGGCGATCCTGAAGGCCTGCATATAAAGCCAGTCGCCAGCGAGCACGCACATTGAGTTTCCCCATTGCGTGTTGGCTGCAGGACGCCCGCGGCGGGTCTGGGCTTCATCAATAATGTCGTCGTGAACCAGGGTAGCGGTGTGAATGATCTCAACCACGGCGCCCAACTGGACGGCGCCGCGGCCGGTGTATCCGAAAAGCTTGGAGGAGAGCAACAGCAGCGCCGGACGAATGCGCTTGCCGCCCCCTTCGCGCAGGTACTCGCCAATTTCAGTGATGGCGCGGACACTGGAAACAGTGTCGCGCCCGAACTCGCGCTCGATGGCGGAAAGATCTTCCCGCAACAGGTCAAAAATTTCTTTCTGCGAAATGGTTGCGGAGCTGCCCAATTCTTTGTCGCCTCAGTTTTACCTGTAATTGGTGAACTGCATGTCAATGCCAAAATCAGAGCCACGTAGCAGCGCGATGATCTCCTGCAAGGTGTCGCGATCTTTGCTGCTTACGCGAATGGTATCTCCCTGGATTGAGGCCTGCGCTTTCTTTTTGGAATCCTTGATCGTCTTTACGATCTCGCGCGCCTTCTCAACCGGAATGCCCTGCTGCATGGTGACCTTTTGCCGAACGGTTGCCCCCGCTGCCGGCTCTACGACACCATAATTCAGCGCCTTGATAGGCACGCCCCGCTTTACCAGCTTGGCCTGCAGAATGTCGTTGACCGCCTTGAGTTTGTAGTCATCCACGGAGGTGAGAATAATCGCGTCTTTTCCTTCGAGCACGATGTTGGACTTGGAATCCTTCAAATCAAAGCGGGTATGGATCTCCTTCAGCGCGTTCTGGATCGCGTTGGAGACCTCCTGCAGGTCAACCTTGCTCACAATGTCAAATGAATTTTCAGCCATAGGAACCCTTAATTCTAAATCAGAGGGGTGGAAAACAGGGAAAACTTGAGGAATTAGAGGCGGTGTTCAAATTTTTATGCGAGGGTAGGATTTGGGCGGAAGCGGGCTGGGTTTAGGGTTGTCAGGCACGAGGGCATTGACAGCAATTTTTAATCCGACTGCCCACCAGATTAACGACTCAATGGACCATCCCCAATTGTTCAGCTCCCTCAAAGCTCTCACCGATAGCTCGCCTTGGAATTTAGATATAACTACAACAAACAGCACTGCTCCTGCCAGTAAGTAAAACCCCCAAAGAACCGCAAAAATTCTGTGGCTTGTGAAGGTATAGATGACCTTGCTGGCCAAAGTGCGATAGAAAACACCCTCGTTTCTCACGGTATCGGGGAAAACAATGTTCCGCTGGCGCACGCGAAGCTCACGCACCAGGTTGTCGTGCATGGAGCGGCGGAGTTCATCGGCAAAAGCTTGCTGTCTGGACATGGATAACTATTGTTACCACGAAAACATGCTGTTCTCAAGGTGGATGAACCCTTGGCAAGGTTCGCAATCCACAAATGGAAAAACACTGTTTTCCTGGCCCACACCCTCTAGTCCTGTCATGTTGAGCGGAGCGCCACGATCGTGTCTCAGAGCAAGAGAATCTCAAGCGCACAGTCGAAACACCCCGAGGAGACCAGCAGAACCCATGCCATATCAGGGAATTCTCTCCATACAGCCGGATGCGGAAATGTTGTCGCGTTTGACAGCTTTTGGACAAGTGGCGCGATGTGTTTAGGACACATACCGGGAAGAATTCCCCGAATCAGCATCTTCTTGTGAAGCATCCTCGGGGTATTTCGTCTCCGCGCCCGTCAGCGTCTAGCTGTCATTTTTTCGCGGCGCTCCGCTCAATATGACAATACGGAGGGGCTGGATCGTGTTACGCAGACTCTTCGGCGACGTTCTCATCCAATCGGAAGAAGGCCCGAAAATTCCTCGCTGTGATCTCCCCAATCTGTTCTGTCACCACCCCCCGCAGTTCGCCGATTTGGCGCGCGACTTCGGGTACGAAAGCCGGTTCGTTGCGCTGGCCGCGGCGGGGGACCGGAGCCAGAAAGGGCGAATCGGTTTCAATGAACATGCGGTCGAGTGGAACCTGTTTCGCGGCATCGCGAATGTTCTGCGCTTTAGGGAAGGTGACATTGCCGGCGAAGGAAATCATGAATCCGATATCGAGCGCGGCCTGCATATGGGCGAGAGAGCCGGTGAAGCAGTGCAAAATGCCGCCCAGTCCGCTGCTGGCCCAATGCTCATCCAGCAGACGCAGGCAATCGCTCCAGGCATTCTCGCCATTGTCCGAAGGACGGCAGTGAATGATGATCGGCAACTTCGCCAGGCGCGCCAGTTCCATCTGGTGGATGAAAACGTCTTTTTGCACATGGCGAGGAGAATGGTCGTAATAGTAGTCCAGCCCAATTTCTCCCCAGGCGATTACTTTGGGGTTTGCCACAAGCCGCGCCATCTCATCAAAATCCGCATCAGTGGCGAGCTTGGCTTCGTGAGGATGGATGCCGATGCTGGCATAAAGAAAATCGTATTGATCGGCCAACTTGATGGCGCAGTCGAGCGACCCCGGCCCGGTGCCGCTGCCGATGGCAAGAATCGTTCCCACGCCAGCCGCCCGGGCCCGCGCCAACATGGCCTCGCGGTCGGCGTCGAATTGCGGCATCTCGAGATGAGCGTGGGAATCAATGTACATAAAGGGCTAATTCACCGCGGAGGCGCAGAGAAGAACTACGATTCTTGATTTCCGATTTTCGATTTGTGAATCCAAATAAATCACAAATCGTAATTTTCTCTATGGCCAAATATTCAATGACCCATTTCTTCTCTGTGTCTCTGTGGTGAAAACTACTTCAATCTCGCGCCAATCGGCACGTCTTCCAGAAAGCCTGCCAGCACGGGCTTGCCTTGCTCTCCGAGCGAAGCCGCAACGATCATGCCGTTGGATTCGATGCCGCGCAGTTTGCGAGGAGCGAGGTTGGCGACGATTACAACTTTGCGTCCGATCAGGTTCTCGGGGGCGTAGGCTTCGGCAATGCCGGCAACAATCTGGCGGACTTCAACGCCGATATCAACTTCCAGACGCAGCAGCTTGTCAGCGCCCTTCACTCGTTCCGCAGTTTTTACCTGCCCGACGCGCAGTTCAATTTTGCTGAAGTCTTCGATACCAATCTTGTTATTGTCGCCTGAGCTGTTATTCGCGGCTGGTGCAGCCGGTGGGGCTGGGGGCGCCGGAGCCAGCGCCTGCTTTGCGGCCTGTCCGCTGGAGCCGGCAGATTGAGTTGCCGGAGCCTTCTCTTCAGATGAGCCCGAGCCGTGGTGTTGCTCTTCCATTTGCTTCATCCTTTCGATGGCAGATTTGTCAGCCCGGGGGAAGACGGGCTCGATGGTGCCGAGTTTTGTTCCCAGTTGCAATTGTCCCCATTGCAGATCATTGAGCTTCAGCTTGCGAATATCTCCCAATCCGAGCTGCGCCCAAATGCGCGCCGTCGCCTGCGGGATGATGGGATGGGCCAGCGCGGTGACAATGCGCAGCGCCTCGGCGGCGGTATAAAGGATAGTTGCGACGCGGGCGCGGCTGCTCTCGTCCTCCTTTTCAGCCACAGCCCAGGGCTCGGCCTCGACCAGATATTTGTTCACCGCGCCGATCAGGTTCCAGGCAGTCTCCACAGCGCGCGAAAACTGATAGTCGTCAAACAGAGTGTTGAAGTCCGATATGGTCCTGGCGGCGAGGCTGGCAATCGAATCTTCCGCGGACGTGCGCTGCGCGGTGCGCGAGGGATACGGAACCTCACCACGGAAATATCTGCCAATCATGGTCAGGGTGCGGCTGGAAAGATTGCCCAGGTCGTTGGCCAGGTCGGCGTTATAACGCTGCAGCAGGGCGTCGAAGGAAAACGATCCATCCTGCCCGAAGACGATTTCCCGCAACAGGAAATAACGCAGGGCATCATTTCCCATGACATCGAGAATGGTTTCAGCACGCACGATGTTGCCGCGCGACTTCGACATCTTGTCCTGCTCAAACAGCAGCCAGCCGTGCGCGATGAGCGACTTGGGCAGCGGCAGCCCCGCGGCCATCAGAAGCGCCGGCCAATAGACGCAGTGGAAGCGCACAATCTCTTTGCCGATCATGTGCACGTCAGCCGGCCAGTAGTGGGCAAACTGTTTCTTATCTTTTTCCGCATCGGACCCATAGCCCACGGCGGTGATGTAATTGCACAGCGCGTCGAACCAGACGTAAATCACATGCTTAGGATCATCGGGCACTTGGATGCCCCACTTGATGGAAGTGCGGCTGATGGAAAGGTCGCGCAAGCCGGAGCGCACGAAGGCCAGCACCTCATTGCGGCGGGTCTCGGGACGAATCATCGCGGGGTTCTCGGTGTAAAGCTTCAGTAGCTTGTCGGCAAAGGCGGAGAGCTTGAAGTAATAATTTTCTTCGCTCACCGTTTCCGTGGGGCGTCCGCATACAGGACATGGTTCGCCCGGCCCGGCAGAATCCACGTAGAGTTCGTCAAATACGCAATATTGCCCCGTGTATTTGCCTTTATAGATGCAGCCATTTTTCTTCAGCAGAAGAAACATCTGCTGCACGCCGCGCTGATGGCGCTCGTCGGTGGTGCGGATGAAATCGTCATAGCTGATCTCCATGCGCTTCCACAAGGTCTTATACTCGGCGGAGATATGGTCCACCAGTTTTTTGGGGGTCAGGCCGGCTTCGGCGGCAGCGCGCTCGATCTTTTGCCCGTGCTCATCGGTGCCGGTGAGGAACCAGGTGTCAACCCCGAACATCCTCTTTCGGCGCGCAATGGCATCGCACACGATGGTGGTATAGGCGTGGCCCAGGTGGGGACGCGCATTCACATAGTAAATCGGCGTCGTAATGTAGAACTTGCTGGCTGTTGCTGCGTCTGTCATTAGGATTAACTTCCGGAATGCCAATGCCTAACGGCATTCCCCGCTGCCGAAGTATGATGCTCACCCGGCGCATAGTGGCAGTCCGTAAACCTTTAATCATAGGTTCGCATACGCCATAGCGTCAAACCGGGGATCATTTCACCACGGAGGCACGGGAGGAATTATTGATTTACGAAGTACGATTTTCGATTTACAGCTTTCGCTGTTTTTAGATTTTCTGAGTAGCGATTACCAAGTACCGATTACTTTTGCAATGCCACTGAGAACCGAGAACTGAGAACTGCGTTTGTTATGATGGATTTACTTTGTATCAGGAGATCCAAAATCAACTTGTCGAGCACGTGCGCGCCTGTTTGCGGCGGCAGTACCAGCTTGATGCCGAAAACATCGTAATTGCCCAGCCTCCCAATGTGGCCCTGGGAGAGTATGCCTTGCCGCTGGCCTTCGAGCTGGCTAAGCAACTGCGCAAGGCTCCGCGCAAGATCGCCGAAGAAATTGTTGCCGGAATCGGCGAGATACCGGGCATAGAAAAGTTCGAGGTCGCCGGCGCAGGCTATATTAATGTTCGCATCTCACGTGGCACTTTTGCGCAAAAGCTTGCCGTTGGACAGAAGTCCCAGGAAAAGGGAAGCGGGCAAAAGGTCCTGGTCGAGCACACCAGTATTAATCCCAACAAAGCCGCGCATGTGGGCCATCTGCGCAATGCCATTCTGGGAGACACCTTCGTGCGCCTGCTGCGCTCGGCCGGCACGCATGTTGACGTGCAGAACTACATTGATAACACCGGAGTGCAGGTGGCTGACGTGGTGGTGGGGTTCACGCATCGGGAAAAGAAATCGAAAGCCGAAATTGAAGAGCTTACCCGCCAGCCACGCTTTGATTACATGTGCTGGGACGTGTACACGCGCGTTTCACAATGGTATGAAGAAGACAAAACGAACCTGCAGATCAGGCTCGATACCTTACATGCCATCGAGCAGGGCGGAAATGAGACTGCCGAGATTGCTGAACTGATCTCCACCGCAGTCCTGCGCCGGCACTTGGAGACCATGCTGCGCCTGGGCATTGAATACGACTTTCTGCCGCGCGAGAGCGAGATTCTTCATCTTCACTTCTGGGAGGCGGCTTTTGCGCTGCTCAAGGAAAAGGGCGTAGTCACCCTGATTACCGAAGGCAAGAACAAGGGCTGCTGGGTGATGAAGCGCAGTTCGAATACGGACGCGGCGGACGATGAAGAGAACCAGAAGGTAATTGTTCGTTCCAACGGGACTGTGACTTACGTTGGTAAAGACATTGCGTATCACCTGTGGAAGTTCGGCCTGCTGGGTAAGGATTTCGGTTACAAGAGATTTTTTCAATATCCCGACAAACATGAGGTCTGGATTTCGGCCGAGCAGGGCGAAGCCCGGCATCCGCACTTTGGCGGAGTCAGCGCCATCTACAACGTGATTGATTCCCGCCAGGCCGATCCGCAGAACAACGTTATCGAGGCCATTCGCGCGCTGGGATACGAAGCTCAGGCGAAAAACTACCATCATTTTTCTTATGAGATGGTGGCTCTTACCCCGCGCTGCGCCGCCGAGCTGGGTTACCAGCTTTCTGCTGAAGATGAGCAGAAATCCTACATTGAAGTCTCAGGGCGAAAAGGGTTTGGGGTCAAGGCCGACGATCTGATCGACACATTGATCGCCGCCAGTGAAAAAGAAGTGCAATCACGGCATCCTGAGTTGAGTAAAGAGGAATGCAATGCGATCGCCCGCGCCATCGCGATTGGAGCCCTGCGTTATTTCATGCTGAAGTACACCAAAGCTTCCGTGATCGCTTTTGACGTGAAAGACGCGCTCAGCTTCGAAGGCGAGACCGGGCCCTATGCGCAATATGCTTGCGTGCGGGCACTCAGTATTTTTCGCAAAGGGGAAATCGATCCAGAAAAAGCGCTGGCGCAAGAAATTGAGTATGAGAGATTCTTAGCGGGCGAAGAGGGCAATGAAATCTGGGAGCTGTGGCTGGCTGCTTCCAAGCTTCGCTATACAGTAGAGCAGTGCATTGCTACTACCGAGCCTGCTTATTTAGCCAAATACGCCTTCCAGCTGGCGCAGCTTTTCAACACTTTCTTTCACAGGCACCACATTCTTTCAGAACCCGATGAGGCCCGGAAGAGGTTCTTACTGGCTACAGCCGCGATTGTAAGACGTGAGCTGGTGCGGGCGCTGGGGCTGATGGGAATTAGCGTACCGGCGGTGATGTAAGAGAATTTACCGCAGAGGCGCGGAGAAACGCAGAGGCCAATCCGTGTTCATCCGTGTAAATCCGTGGCAGAAACCTTTTTGGCCTTTACGCCCCCGCGGCACTATCTTTAAACAGCAGTTCTTTTGCCCGCTGTGCCGCTTTTACCACCGCTTTAATTAATGTAACCCGCAGCTTGCCCTCTTCGAGTTCAAGAATGCCGTCAATCGTGCAGCCGGCAGGGGTGGTGACCTCGTCTTTCAGCAATGCCGGATGCGATCCGGTTTCCAGCACCACCTGTGCGGCGCCGAGTGTGGTTTGGGCGGCGAGCAGCGTGGCGAGATCGCGGGGCAATCCAACCTTAACGCCGCCCTCGGAGAGCGATTCCAGAATGATGTAGATGTAAGCCGGACCGCTGGCTGAGAGCCCGGTGATGGCGTCCATATATTTCTCGTCCACTGTGACCGTCTTTCCTACCGACGCAAAGAGCCGGCTGGCAGTTTCCAGATGCTTCTCGTGGACAAATTTTCCCTTGCAGATCGCGGTCATGCCGCAGCCCACGATCGCGGGGGTATTAGGCATAGCACGAATAACCGGGATAGCAGCCGCCAATCTCTTTTCCAGGTACTCGGTAGGCACCGAGGCGGCGATGGAGATGACAAGCTGATTGGGGTTGAGTTCGGAACGGATCTCATCGAGCACGCTTCCCACCGTTGACGGCTTGAGCCCAAGCAGGATGATATCTGCCTTGCGCACGGCGGCGCGATTATCGGTGCCGACATGGATCCCCAAATCATCGGAAAGCGCCGGGGTTTTTTCTTCATGTTGTACAGTGGCCGAGATGTCGCCGGGGGCGAACAGACCCTGCTTTTGAAATGCGCGCACCAGAATGCCGCCCATTTTTCCCAAACCGAGGACCGCGATTTTTCCTGACTTGTGCTGCATTGAGATGCTCCTTCAGTTTTCTGGTCTCGTTATGCCATTTTTTCATCCTGCGCGCCCGTTTTTGACGCGAAGGATCTTGCGTT
>DASREY010000011.1:0-9322 GCA_035651775.1 Terriglobales bacterium | reverse complement strand
TGACATCCCCGCCGTAATTCTTTTCCAGAACGTCAATCAAGCCCTGCACACAGCGGCCTGCCATTCCCTTATTGGGATCGGGGGAAAGACGCGTGATTCTGCCTCCGCTGGCAAAGTGATGAAAGAGCCGGCAGCGATCGGCGATGGCTGGATCTCGCAAAGGAGAATCCGCCGGCAGGGGCTCTTTTTCAAAGACATCAAGCGCGGCCCCGGCGATCCAGTTCTCGCGCAACGCCCGCACCAGGGCAGATTCATCCACCACCGGCCCACGCGATGTATTTACGAAATATGCCGTGGGCTTCATCATCCGGAAGGTGCGTTCGTTGAATAGATGCAGGGTTGGAGGCGTTCCCTCTCCGGGACGAATCAGCGGCACATGCACGCTGACGTAATCGGCTTGCGCCAGCGCATCTTCAAATGAAAGATATTTGATTTCTGTCTTAGTTTTCTGCAATCCGCGCTGGTGACGGAAGTCCATCAGTTCCTGGATTTGTTCTGCGAACTTCTGGTCCTGATAGCCGGGGTCGTAGCACAGGATATTCATATTGAAGCCGGTGCACTTGTTGATCATGGCCTGGCCGATGCGCCCGGTGCCGATGATGGCGATGGTCTTTCCGGTGATTTCGTCACCCAGGAAAGGCAAGAAGGGATGCCATGCGCCCCAGCGCTTTTCTCGCACCTCTAATTCACTTGGCCAGAGCTTGCGGGCGAGGGTCCCCATGATGAAGAAAGCAAACTCGGCGGTGGCATCGGTAAGAACGTCGGCGGTATTGGTAAAAGGAATTTTGTAGCGGTTGGCGTCGGCGCGGTTGATATTGTCGAAGCCGACGGCGAGTTGGGCGACAACTTTGAGATGCCCGCGCCCGGCTTCGAAGATTTCAGCATCAATAGGATCACGCAAGGTCGTAATCAGGCCGTCAATTCCCTGCTTAACTTTTTCTACGATGAGCTGCTTGGGAGGGGCTTCCGGACCGGGATAAACTTCCAGCGCGTAGCCCCGGCGGCGGAGAACGTCGAAGGCTTCGTCTCCGATGTGGCAGGTGGCGAATATGCGAAAGGATTCAGGCATGTTGGAGGAACAGTTCTCGGTTCTCAGTTCTCAGCGAGTGCCGGGAGAATTTGTATTTATATTCAATCTGACTTATCCAAATTGTAATTTTTTAGTTATAAGTTCTTTCTGGCCCAGGTTTCAATGCGCTCCAGGGCCTTCTGGATATTTTCAACCGAGTTGGCTACGCTGAAGCGCAAATAGCCTTCACCGAAACTCCCAAAGGCGGTTCCGGAAAGACAGGCTACACCAGTCTGTTCGAGCAGTGCATCGGCCAGCTTTCCTGAGGGCCAGCCGGTCTTGGTAATGTTGGGGAAGGTATAAAAGGCCCCTTTCGGAGTGCGGCAGGAGAAGCCGGGAATGCGGTTGATGCCGGCGACAAAAATATCGCGGCGGCGCTTGAATTCTGCACACATGCCCTCCACCGAGTTTTGGTCGCCGGTCAAGGCCTCGAGACCCGCAATCTGGGTAAAGCTGGCGGTGCAGGAGTTGGAGTTGGTCATGAGACGGGCAATGTGAGTCGCCAGATCAGGGCGCATGATGCCGTAGCCCATGCGCCATCCGGTCATCGCATAGGTTTTAGAAAAGCCGTCAAGCAGAATAGTCCGCTCTTTCCAGCCATCGATGGACGCAATGGAAAAATGCCTGCCTTCAAAGAGCAGGCGGCTATATATCTCATCGCTCAAAACCATGATGTCACGGTCGCCAATGGCGGAGGCTATCTGGCGAATGTCCCGCTCGCTGAGCACGCCGCCGGTGGGGTTCTGAGGCGAGTTCAGGATGATGAGCCGGGTCTTGTCTGTGATCAGGCCGGCGAGTTCGTTGGCATCGAGGGCAAAGTCCTTTTCTTCGCGAAGATGAACGGGCACTGCCCTGGCCCCCAGAAAATGGATAAGAGATTCATAAATGGGAAAGCCGGGGTTGGGATAAATAACTTCATCCTCTTCTTCAACTAATGCCAGCATTGAGAAGAAAATAATTGGCTTACCACCAGGCACTACAACCACTTCAGCGGGGTCGATTTTGATTCCGCGGCGGCGTCCGGCATCTTCTGCAATGGCCTGCCGCAGTTGGGGCAGGCCGGCGGAGGGGCCGTAATGGGTCCATCCGCTGTTGAGCGCCTGAGCCGCGGCGCCGATGATGTTGGCAGGGGTATCGAAATCAGGCTCGCCAATTTCCAGGTGGATAATATCTTTGCCTTGCGCTTCTAGCGCCTTGGCCCTCACCAATACATCGAAAGCGGTTTCCGTTCCCAGGCGCGACATCCGCCGGGCAAGACGCAATTCAGTTTGTATGGCTTTGCTCATTAAAACTTCCTATTTCCCGGCTGACGTGGCCCCCGTGATTTGATTCAAAAATGGCATTTCATGGCAGCTTGAGGCTTTGGATAAGTATGCATACTTTTTCCATAGGTTTCCAGGCGTGTGAGCCCGCGGCCCAGATGCCGGCGCCGCTTCAACACCGACCCATTACTTGATTCTAAAGCGGCAAAAGCAACACCTTACTTATGGTATTTTAGATGCTTGGCTCTTTATTTGATTACCGGAATTGCGGGGTTCATCGGCTCGTCACTGGCGCATACGCTGGTGGCGCAGGGCGAGCAGGTGCGTGGCATTGATAACTTTTCTACCGGCAAGCGCGAGAATATTGCCGAAATCAAGGGCCGCATTGATTTCCGCGAATTGGATCTTAAAACCGCTTCGCCTGAGCTTACCGCCGCCTGCAGCGGTGTGGATTATATTCTGCACGAAGCTGCACTGCCTTCGGTGCCGCGCTCGGTGATTGATCCGGTTAGCAGCAACGAATCGAATATTGATGGCACGCTGCATCTGCTGGTAGCTGCGAAGGATGCCTACGAGCGCGAAGGCCGGCTCAAACGCATCGTATATGCCGCATCTTCGGCCGCCTACGGCGATACGCCCACGCTGCCCAAGCATGAAGGAATGCTGCCAAACCCTATTTCTCCTTATGCTGTCACCAAGCTGACGGGAGAGTATTACCTGCAGTGCTTTCACAAGGCCTATGGCATGCCAACGGTCTCGCTGCGATATTTCAACGTCTTTGGCCCGCGGCAGGACCCCACTTCACAATATTCGGGAGTACTGGCCAAGTTCATTACAGCCATGCTGCGCGGCGAGCAGCCGACGATTTATGGCGACGGCGAGCAAAGCCGCGATTTCACGAGCGTTGAAGACGTAGTTTCAGCCAACCTGCTGGCCTGCACCGCGCCTGCTGAAAAGGTGGCGGGACGCGTACTTAACATCGCCTGCGGCAGACGAGTGAACTTGAAAGAAACCTTCCAGGTACTGAAGAAAATTACCGGCTACAACGGAGAGCCGGCTTATGGTCCCGAACGCGCCGGCGATATCAAGCACTCGCTGGCAGACATTTCCCTGGCGCAAGAGTTGCTGGGATATCAGCCGCGCGTTTCGTTCGAAGAAGGACTTCGAAGTACGGTGGATTGGTACAGGCAGCAGAAAGATATTGCCAGCCCGGAAAAAATCCTGGCCTAAAAAATTGTTCTCCCGCTCCCTCTATTCGCCAACTCGGCCAAGAGCTACTTTCCGGCCACAGCGACTTTGGAGTTACATTTGAAAATCAGGCAACGCCGGGCGCGGTCAGGCACTGCGCGTTTCGTCCTCCTAGCAAGAGCCTGCCGCGACTCTAGACCCACCTAATACTGGCTTGCGAGACCTAAAACCTCACGCAAAATTGAAGGATTTTTTGGTAGGGAATCTGCAGTCCAGACGCAGCAGGAAGCCGCCAGCGCAGCAACAATTTCTGCCTGATAGTCTTACGTTAAATTGAAGGGTTGCTTTGGGTAGCGGCGCTTGCGCGCCTCTACCCAAAGCTGTATATATCCGTTTCGAAGATTTTACTTTGTTATGTTCTTCCTGTTTAAGGCCCGACCGTGATGTAGTCCATATCGGGACCGAAGGCGGTGTTGTTATAGAACTTCACGGTATTCGATCCAGCGTTGAGAGCAACATGCACCGTGATGCCGGGGGCGGTTGCGCCCCAGCTACTGCCGGTAGCCGAAACCGAGCTTCCGGTCCCACCGTTGACGCTATAAAAGAGCGTGCGGGTACCACTCACAACGGGGAAGATGACCATGGTGTATGTTCCTGCCGTGGGAACGCTGATGTTGTTGATGACCAGGAAATTCGAGGCGTTGCTACCGATAAAGCGTACTTTTTGGCCTCCCGAGCAGCCCGAACACGTGGCCGTGACGACCGCGCCGGAAAGCGTATTGCCGCTGGCCTCTGCCTCATGTTTGGTGGTTGTAACCGGCGACTTCACAACCAGCGAGACCGTGGCGGTGTGGGTTAGGCTGCCGCTGGTTCCTGTGATGGTTAACGTGTAGGTGTTCGCGGCCGTCGAACTGGTAGTGGTCACGTTCAGGGTTGAGGAGCCAGCGCCACTGATAGAGGTGGGATTGAACGTACCGGTTGCGCCACCGGGCAAGCCGCTTACGCTTAAGCCCACGCTGCCCGAGAATCCACTCAACGCAGATGTGCTCACCGCGTAACTGGTGCTATTGCCCGCGGTCACGGTCTGCGAAGATGGCGAAGCCGAGAGCGAAAAGTCGGGCGGCGGAGCGTTCACCACCAACGTCACTGCGGCGCTGTGGCTTTGGCCACCACTCGTGCCGGTAATTGTTAGTGGATAGGTACCGGCAGCAACAGTGCTACTGGTGGCAACACTCAGAGTTGAAGAGCCTGACCCACCGCTGATGGAGGTTGGGTTGAAAGTTCCTGTGGCCCCAGTGGGCAAGCCGCTGACGCCTAGGCTGACGGTACTGCTGAAGCCATTGATGGGTGACACTGACGCTGTATAGCTGGCGCCATTACCCGCAGTCACCGTCTGGGAAGAGGGCGAAGCCGCGATCGAAAAGTCAGGCGGAGCGTTCACGACCAACGTCACCGTGGCGCTATGGCTCACGCCGCCGCCCGTGCCGGTGATCGTCAATGGATAGCTGCCTGGAGCAACGGTGCTGCTCGTGGCAACACTCAGGGTTGAAGAACCTGACCCGCCGCTGATGGAAGTTGGGCTGAAAGTTCCTGTAGCACCACTGGGCAATCCACTGATGCTCAGGCTGACCGTGCTGTTGAAACCGTTGCTGGGTGACACCGACGCGGTATAGCTTGTGCTTCCGCCTACGATCACTGTCTGAGAAGATGGCGAAGCCGCGATCGAAAAGTCAGGCGGAGCGTTCACGACCAAAGTCGCCGTGGCGCTGTGGCTCAGGCCACCGCCCGTGCCGGTGATTGTCACCGTATACGTACCTGTTGCGACGGTGCTGCTGCTAACAATGCTCAAGGTTGAAGAGCCGGACCCGCCGCTGATGGAAGTTGGGCTGAAAGTCCCTGTGGCCCCGCCGGGCAAGCCGCTCACGCTCAGGCTGACTGCGCTATTGAAACCATTGCTGGGTGACACCGACGCCGTATAGCTTGTGCTTCCGCCCTGGATCACGGTCTGCGAAGATGGCGAAGCCGAAAGTGAGAAGTCTGGCATCGCCTGCGAGGTTACGCAGAAGCTGCTGCTGTAACCAATGTTGGCCAATGCCGCTGCCCCCAGCCGTTGGCACAGTTGCGCCAGGTACAAACTGGAGGGGGTGACCATTGTGCCGGTGGAATCGAAGATTCCGTTGGGCAGCAGGGTGCCATTCCCGCCTGGCTCAGAGGCGCTCACCTCGGTGCCCATACAGCCAATGCACCAGTTCTCTGTTCCCGGCGGTTGCTGCACCAGGAAATCAGGCGTGGTGACGTTCCATGCCACCGACCAGCCACTTGTCCAACCATGACCGGAGCCATCCGTGCCCCGGTCTCTGTAGGCAATGCCGGGGTTGCCGGAGGGCGGGTTGGGCAGGCTGCCGTTATCGGAGAGGATGCCGGTCGTCCATCGCTGGTGAGGAGAGATGCCTCCGTTCTCCGTGCTGGTGAAGTTCAGGATGACAATTGGCCCGGTGCCGGTTGCTGACGTTACCAGGGGCCAGTCGCCAGTGCCATTGGATTGGCACTGATTGACCAAAATCTCAGTGCCCGTGATGGAGAAATCGCCCGTCCGGGCCGCCTGGGTCTGGACTACGCTGATATTGTTGATGACGTGATCCAAGGTTACCCGCTTGGCGTTCTTATCTACGTTGAAGGCGTTTTGGGTTTCCTGGCCTACGACGTCCTGAACCCACGCGTCAATGATGTTATTCATGGTGACGGCGCCGTAAGCCGTGGTGCCTGCGGGCGCCAGCATCTTGAGATGCTCGATTCCATCCTGCGAGATTCTGCCGGCAAAGGTGTACTTGGCGATAGTGCCCACTGGAGTTCCCAGGAAGGTGGAATCGAAGGAATCGGTGAGCGGGGCGTCGATTGTGATGCTGTTGCCCGAGATCGCGGTGATAACGCGATCGGTGGTGATCTTGGTGCCCACTGCGAGCCAAGTCTGGGGCGCGCCGTTGCGAACCAGAGTGTCCATTCCCATGAAATGAACCCAGGCGGCAGTAACCGTTCGGGTGATGAGCACGTTATCGCCAACGTTGAAGCCCGACGTACTGCTGACGTTGATGGTATTGACTCCCGAGGGCACATAGGAGTCTGTGAAGTTGGCGGTGTTGCTGGTGGAATAGGAACCCGAGCCCTGGACGCTGATCGCTAAAAACCCAGTGCTTCCCGTCATGCTGATGACGGTGCCGCCGTTTCCCGAACCGCTCCCGCGCAGCACCACGCCGCTGGCGTTAATGTGTACCGTACCGCTGATATGAAAGGTGCCTGCAGACAGAAGCACCGCACCGCGAAACCCATTCGCGTCTGGAGCCAGGGCCGAGACTGCGTTAATCGCAGCCTGGATAGCGGAGGTGTCGTCTCCACCTGAGGGGTTGAGGGTCCGCTGCACCGGCACCGTGGGCAGGCTGACACCGCCGCCCATATAGCCGGCCCAGGAAAAATCCATAATATGATCGCCTTGCGGCAAAGTCTTGTAGGCGAGTTTGCCGCTGGAATCCACAAACACCCATTGACTAGCTGGGGCCGATTGGCTCCACGCGACGCTGGCTGCAAGCATGATTAGCAAGACCGCTATCCACCGATAACTCTGTAATTGACTCCTCAACATGGTTGTTAATCCTCTCGTTGTTCTTTGTGATTCTGCAGGCAGTTTCCTGCCTTTATTGGCGCAACAATCCAGCACGCAGACTTCTGGGCGAGGTCTTTGACCCCTGAAACTACGCTTATGTATTTGCAGGGCAGTGCGGTGCCTGCTGCAGGAAGGGCGAAACCCAATTTGGCTTGCCGAAGCATGATAAATGGACAACAGAGGGTTAGAAAAGCTAATTCTCTGGGAAATTATTATTGATGTTCAGTCAAATGCCAGGAAGTCTCTATCTGCTTGCAAATCAAGCTCCTTCTCCGATTACCCCTGGATCAAAGATCTTCCAGGCGCATAAGAAACTTAAAGGAAGAAGCCATTAGGCAACTTTCTTGTTATTCCGAGACGGTAGACTGCTCGTTCTTCTCCGTGCGCAATACTAAGTCGACGGAATAGGGCGTGCGGCGTGGAGGATCGTAGTAGTGGCGGACCTGGAGTTCAGCCAGCAATCCCAGCGCCAGCAGTTGCACACCAGCCAGGATCAACACCGCGGAAAAGACCAGCAGGGGGCCGTGCTGCAGCATATCCATGGTGCTGTGCAGTAATTTATCGATGGCAAGGTAAATTGCCACGGCGGCGCCGGTAAGGATGCCGAGCATACCCATAGTGCCAAAGAAGTGCAGCGGGCGCGAGAGATAGCGCAGCAGGAAGCGGATAGTCAGCAGATCAAAGAATACGCGGAAGGTGCGTGAAATTCCGTAGTGCGAGACGCCGCGCTCACGGTTCACATTCTTGATGGGAATTTCGCAAATCGTAGCGCCATGCCACGAAGCCAGCGCGGGGATAAAGCGATGCAGCTCGCCGTAGAGCGTGACCCGGTCGATCAAATCGCGCCGGTAAGCTTTGAAGGTCGTGCCGAAATCGTGGATATCAACGCCGCTGAGTTTAGACATGAGCCAGTTGGCGCAGCGGGAAGGGATGCGGCGCATCCAGAAGTTATCGACGCGGTTTTTACGCCAGCCGCTTACGATGTCGTATCCTTCCGCAAGTTTTTCCAAAAAGAGCGGAATATCGGCGGGATCATGCTGCAGGTCGCCATCCATAGCGATTACATATTCGCCGGTGGCATGATCGAAGCCGGCCGCCAGAGCGGAGGTCTGCCCGAAGTTGCGCCGCAGCTTTACTACGACGACGCGGCTATCCACAGAGGCAATATCCTGCAGCGCTTTGAAAGTACGGTCGAGGCTGCCGTCATCCACAAAAACCAGCTCGAACTCTTCGCCGGCGGTTTCCATGACGGCCTTCAGCCGGTCGTAGAGCTCGGTGCAATTCTCTTCCTCGTTGTGAAACGGTACGACAATGGAATATTTAATCACGACCTTTGATTATACCTTGCGGGCTTTTCTTCTCCTCTTCAAATTAGCAATGCAAACGATAAGGTACGCTGATTGGACAACATAGCTTTATAGTGTAAAGTACTTGACATTTTCCAAGCAGAGCGGCATGATGCTCTTGTAGCTGTTCCATTTGCTTTGGACAACGCAGGGGCTAAAGCCCATCAACATTGTGAACGGAACGAGTAAAACTCGTGCCCTGATGCAAAGCTCGAGATTTCCCGTCCAGACCAATAAAACAGCTCTTAATTTTTATGGCCAGGCTCAACAACGATCTGGATGAGAACCTGATTCACAGCGGCACTCCACAAGATAGCCTGCTGTATATCCGCCGTACCCTGGAAGCTGCCGGGCGGCTCAGCACGGTCTCAGGCAGCGGCACTTTTTTTGTTGGCGTGCTCGCCCTGGCGGCGGTGGTCGCGAATGTGCGAATCACCGGAACGCCCTGGGATGCCGGCGCACAGCCCTACCGGGCCCTGGCAGTCTGGGCGGCATTGCTGGTGCTCTCAGGGGGAGTTACGGCTTTCGGCATGGCGCGAAAATCGAGCCGCACCGGCGTGGCCTTCTGGTCTCCGATCCTGCGGAAGGCGCTGTGGCCCTTCTCCGCGCCTATGGCGCTGGGAGCCGTCATGAGCGCGGCTGTGCTACGCAGCCAAAATCCGGAGCTGTTGCCGGTTGTCTGGTTGGGATGCTACGGCGCAGCCCTGACGGCCGCCGGCGTGATGTCGGTCTCCCCAGTGCGCTGGATGGGTATCTCGTTTCTTGCGCTGGCAGTTTGCGCTGTTTTTCTTCCACCTGC
>DASREY010000010.1:0-41017 GCA_035651775.1 Terriglobales bacterium | reverse complement strand
TAGTGCGCCGTCACATAGATTCGGGACTTAAATGCAGACACGGTCTGCTAGACGTCGGCTGGAATTTCTAGTTGTGATTGTTCCTTGCATGGCAATCGCGTTCGTGGCGCCAGCCATTTGAATGCACTACAACGAAAATGCAAACACTCCAGCCGACGTCCCCGGATCGCTCTAGAGGAAGTAAACGAGTTCCAGCTGCAAAAAGAGGGAAGAAATTTACAAGGCTGAATCCATATTGGCCGGTTTCGAAACGCTCATTCCTGCTTGCTTAGATGACATGTCGAACAAAGCTTTGACTGCTTTGATTTGAGCAGGTGTTCCGGCTCGTTGGCGGAGTGTACAGAGTGGCAATCGAGGCAGCCAACCTCGGCTTTGCTATGTTGCAAGTGCAGCGGACTGCCGTGATCCTTGGAAAACAGATGACAATGCGAACAGATCTTTGACGTCCCGCTTTTTGACACACTCTCGAACCGAATTATGTTGTCCGGGTCTCCGCTTTCAGCATGATGCTGTCCAGGTCCGTGGCAGGATTCACACCCCTGCCGATCAGGCCGCTTCTCCGACAATGTTTTGGAATGAGGATTGCTGTCAAAGCTGTCGCCGACGTTCTCGTGGCAGCTTTTGCAAGCCTCCGTGCCTACATATTGGGAGGGATCAACGTTGTTTGACTCGGCGTCTTCCTGAGTGCTGGGTTGGGTCTTGTCATTTTCGACTGGTGTGTCTTCTTTTTTCTTGGGGCTGGCAGCATGTGACTTTGAGTTCTCAGGCTGCAGTTTTGCGTGACCTGGTGTTGCGCGTTGTTGCGCAGCCGAGACTGCAAGGAGCAAGACAAAAACAATCCCTGGCCATATTCCAACGTTACGGGTCTTGCGCATTTTCTAAACTCCGATATTACAAAGATTCCCTGTACCATATCTCGGGTTCCAACCCAGCCAGTACTCGAAAGCTTGGTCTATTTCGTGCTACCAGTTTCCAGTCCTAGCTTTTCTTTGGCTGCTGCCTGCGCTGCTGCCAGGCGTGCCGTCAACACGCGATAAGGAGAGCAAGACACATAGTCCAACCCCGCCGAGTAGAAAAATTCGACCGAGGAAGGTTCGCCGCCATGTTCGCCGCAGACCCCCACTTTTAGTTTCGGTCTTACTTTGCGACCAAGACGTGTTGCCATGAGTACGAGCTGCCCAACGCCCTTGCGATCAAGCGCGCCAAAGGGATCCTGTTTGAGAACACCCTCTTGAACATAGCGCGGCAGGAACTTGTTAATGTCATCACGGGAAAACGCATAGGTCAACTGAGTCAAGTCGTTCGTGCCAAAGGAGAAGAAGTCGGCTACTTCAGCGATATCGTCTGCAATCAAAGCGGCGCGTGGCACCTCGATCATGGTCCCGACCAGATAGTCCACGCGGACGCCCTTGGCGGCGAACACTTCTTCGGCCACCTTGTTGACGATCTTCTTCTGATTTTCCATTTCTTTCGGACCGCTGACCAACGGGATCATCACCTCTGGAAGGACCTCAACGCCCTCCTTTTTCACGGCCACGGCGGCTTCAAAGATGGCGCGTGCCTGCATTTCAGAGATTTCCGGATACGTGATCCCAAGGCGGCATCCACGATGCCCCAGCATGGGATTGAATTCATGCAACTCTTCCACGCGGGCCAACAACTTGTGCAGCTCGCGCAATTTTGTCGAGTGAGGATTGTTTTTTTCCAGCAGCGCGACCTGGACCATCAAGTCTTCGCGGCGGGGCAGAAATTCATGCAGAGGAGGATCGAGCAAACGAATCGTCACGGGAAATCCTGCCATTGCCCGAAATACGCCGATGAAATCGCTGCGCTGCATGGGAAGCAGCTTGTGCAATGCCTCGCGGCGCTCTTCTTCCGTCTTTGCCAAGATCATGGCCTGCATGTGCGGAATGCGGTCTTTCGCAAAAAACATGTGCTCGGTTCGGCATAATCCAATTCCTTCCGCTCCGAAAGCGCGGGCTTGAATGGCGTCACGAGGGATATCCGCATTAGCACGCACGCGCATGGTCCGAAAAGGCTCGGCCCAGCTCAGGATCTTTTGCAGCTCCGGATCATCGGAAGAGGCCGCAATGGTGTTAAGCTTGCCCTCGAAAACGCGCCCGGTGCTGCCATCGAGCGAAATCCAATCTCCTTCCTTGAGAGTTTTGCCTTTCAGCCGAATCTCGCGTTGGCTTTCATCCACGCGAAGGTCGCCGGCGCCCACAACGCAGCACTTGCCCATGCCGCGAGTAACCACCGCTGCATGGCTTGTCATTCCGCCGCGCGAGGTCAAAATGCCGGCCGCCACTTCCATGCCATGAATGTCTTCAGGTGTGGTATCGGTGCGCACCAGGATCACCGGTGTCTTCTTGTCTTGCTCTACTTTCTTCACGGCGTCATTGGCTGAAAATACAATCTGGCCGACGGCCGCGCCCGGCGAAGCCGGCAGACCGCGCGTCAGTTCATGCCGATGGGCATGCTTATCATCGAGACGCGGAAGCAGAAAGTCATAGAGCTGGTTCGGATCCACGCGGAAAATGGCTTCCTCTTTGGTGATGAGCCCTTCTTCAACCATATCAATAGCGATGTGCACGGCGGCGCGGCCAGTGCGCTTGCCATTGCGGGTCTGCAGCATATAGAGCCGGCCTTCCATAATGGTGAATTCGAAATCCTGCATGTCGCGGTAATGCTTTTCCAAACGAGAGGCAATCTCGCGCAATTGATGGTAGACGGCGGGCATGTTATGGCCGAGTTCGGCGATGCTGAGCGGCGTGCGAATACCGGCCACAACGTCCTCCCCCTGCGCGTTCATCAGGTACTCGCCGTAGAACTCTTTCGCTCCGGTAGAGGGATTACGGGTGAAGCCCACACCGGAGCCGCTATTTGGACCCAAATTGCCAAATACCATGCACTGCACATTGACCGCCGTGCCAAGATCATCGGAGATCTGGTTCAGGCGGCGGTAGTGCCGCGCGCGTTCGTTGTTCCAGGACCGGAATACCGCATCCCGCGCCATGACAAGCTGCTCCCACGGGTCTTGTGGGAATTCACGCTTCGCATGTTCGCGGACGACTGTTTTGTAGCCTTCGATAATTTGCAGGAGAGCGTTCGCATCGAGATCGGTATCGAACTTGGCGTGATTGTGCTTCTTCACGGAATCAAATACTTCTTCAAAGGCATACTTTGAGATTTCGATCACAGTGCTGCCGAACATCTGGATCAGTCGGCGATAAGAATCATAGGCAAAGCGGGGATTATTGCTGTAACGGGCAAGCGCCAGCACACTTTTATCATTGAGCCCGAGGTTGAGAATGGTATCCATCATCCCTGGCATGGAGGCCTGCCCGCCGGAGCGGACACTTACCAGCAGCGGGTTCTCCCCTAATCCCAGCTTGCGGCCTTCATACTCTTCGAGCCGGCGAAGCGCCTCGCGCATCTGCCGGTCAACTTCAATCGGAACTTTCCCGCCGCCGCGCATATATTCGCGGCAAGCAGCGGTTTGAATCGTGAAGCCGGGGGGCACAGGCAATCCGGCGTTGGTCATCTCAGCCAGGCCAGCGCCTTTGCCGCCGAGTTCGGCGCGCATGTGCTGGTTTCCCTCAGCTTTCCCATTGGCAAAAAAGTAGACGTAACGGGTGGCGGACACAAGTGTGGGCTTTGGTTTGCCAGCTAACTTAGGAAGGGTACGCGTGGCCATATAGATCTCCTCATCTGCAGATGTATTGAATAAATAAAAGAACTATAAGCATCATCCAGCAAAAGACGAAACAAGCGATGTGACTTGCGTCATTTGCGGGTGTGATATTGGTCACGGTGAAGTTTTGACGATCGTTGCACACTAGAGAGTGCCGGGTTGACACGCATTCAGCAGCGTAGCCCCCTTTGCAGCGGGCGGTTGCGGTTTCATCAACAACAATTTTGTTTCCAAAATTACGAGGTCCTCATGGTCACTGCTATCGCTCATGCGCCATCTTCAGAAGAAACACTTATTGTTGATCCAGCCCACGACTTGTATCAATATCGCTCTGGCCGCGACCCGCTCGACACAATGTTTGCGCCGAAAAGCGTGGCAGTGATTGGAGCCTCGGAGAGGGCCGGCAGTGTCGGCCGCACCGTGCTCTGGAACCTGTTGAACACACCGTTTGGCGGCACGATCTACCCCGTCAATAGCAAGCGCCACAATGTTCTGGGCATCAAAGCTTACCCGGATGTTGCTTCGTTGCCGGAGCGCCCCGACCTTGCGGTCGTGGTCACTCCTGCGAGCACTGTGCCTGCGATTATTGAAGAATGCGCACGCATCGGGGTTCCTTCGGCCATCATTATTTCCGCTGGATTCAAAGAGCAAGGAGAAGAAGGAAAAGAGTTGGAACGCCAGATTCATCAGCACATTCAGGGTGGACGCATGCGCCTGATTGGACCTAACTGCCTGGGTGTGATGAATCCGCTTACCGGCCTGAATGCCACCTTTGCACGTACGGTTGCGCGTCCGGGCAACGTCGCTTTTATCAGTCAAAGCGGGGCGCTATGCACGGCGGTTCTCGATTGGAGCCTGCGGGAAGAGGTGGGTTTCAGCGCATTTGTCTCCATAGGCTCGATGCTCGATGTGGACTGGGGCGATCTGGTGGATTATTTCGGGAATGATCCGCGCACCCAAAGCATCGTGATCTACATGGAATCGATTGGCGATGCTCGCTCCTTCTTGTCGGCAGCCCGCGAAGTTTCGCTCAATAAGCCGATCATCGTGATCAAAGCAGGAAGAACTGCAGCAGCAGCCAAGGCGGCGGCTTCACACACCGGTTCGCTGACTGGGAGCGACGAAGTTCTGGATGCCGCTTTCCGCCGCTGCGGCGTGCTGCGTGTGGACAACATTGCTGATGTCTTCTATATGTCTGAAGTTTTGGCCAAGCAGCCGCGTCCGCGCGGGCCGCGTTTGGCGATTGTGACCAACGCCGGAGGCCCGGGAGTGCTGGCGACGGATTCCCTTATCAGTGGTGGCGGCGAACTGGCGGAGCTTTCATCAGAGACCATGCAGGCGCTCGATAAGCTTCTGCCTGCTGCCTGGAGTCACAACAATCCGGTGGACATTCTCGGTGATGCCGAACCGGCACGCTACGCTCAAGCCCTGGAAATTGCGGCGCGAGATCCCAACATTGACGGAATGCTGGTGATCCTGACTCCGCAGGGCATGACGAACCCCACTCAAATTGCGGAAGAGTTAAAGCCTTATGCGCACAGTACGGGGAAACCTGTACTAGCCAGCTGGATGGGCGGCGCCGAAGTTGCCGCTGGAGAAGACATACTGAAGCGAGCTGGGATTCCCACCTTTCCTTTTCCTGATATGGCTGCCAGGGCTTTCAATTACATGTGGCGCTATGCCGAAAATCTGAATGCGCTGTACAAGACCCCGATTCTTCGTGTAGGTCCGGAGAATGTTTCAGGCCGTGAGGCCGCGCGGGATATCATCCGCGGCGTCCGCGAAGCTGGCCGCACTCTTCTTACCGAGCCGGAGTCGAAGCAGCTTTTGGCAGCTTACGGCATTCCCGTCGTCGAAACCCGGATCGCCCACGACGATAAAGAGGCAATTCGAATTGCAAAAGAGATTGGGTATCCGGTGGTCCTCAAAATCTATTCAGAAATCATCACCCACAAGACGGATGTCGGGGGGGTGCAGCTCAACTTGCAGGATGCCAACGCAGTGCGCGATGCCTTTCACAGAATAAAAGACTCGGTAACGCAATCGGCGGGCGCGGAATCGTTCCAGGGAGTTACGGTGCAGCCCATGATCAAGACTGAAGGAGAAGAACTGATCATCGGCAGCAGCCTCGATCCCCAATTTGGTCCGGTGCTGCTGTTCGGCAGCGGTGGCCGGCTGGTGGAAGTTTTCAAAGATCGCGCCCTGGCTCTGCCTCCGCTCAACACGACCCAGGCCCGTCGCATGATCGAGCAAACACGCATCTTCACTGCGCTGACGGGCGTGCGTGGCCGCAAGCCTGTGAACCTGGCGGCACTGGAGGAGTTGCTGGTGAGGTTTAGTCAACTCGTGGCGGAGCAACCCTGGATCAAAGAAATTGATATCAATCCACTGTTGGCTTCTCCGGAGCGGTTATTGGCTCTTGACGCCAGAGTCGTAGTGCACGCCAAGGGAGTGAACAGGCAAGATGTGCCCAAGCCCGCCATTTCACCTTACCCGGTTGAGTTTATCGACGAGTGGAAAACTAAAAATGGTGAGGCAGTGACCATACGGCCCATTCGCCCTGAGGATGAGCCCCTGATGGTGAAGTTTCATGAGCGGCTGTCTGATCAAAGCGTTTACCAACGATACTTTCAGCCCCTGCAGCTCACACAACGCATTAACCACGATCGCCTGATCAGGATGTGCTGCATTGACTATGAGCGCCAGCTCGCTCTTGTAGCGGAACACTGCGATCCAAACGACGGCACGCCGGAGATTCTGGCAGTTGGCAGACTGGGCAGGGTGCGCGGCGCAGATTCGGCCCGCTGCACGATCGTAGTGCGTGACGAGTTCCAGCACCTGGGCCTGGGAACCGAGCTCATGCGCTGCTGCGTCCAAGCTGCTCGCCGGCTGGGCATCAAACGCCTGACCTGCACCATTCTGGCGAACAATGGCGAGATGCAGGCAATATGCCGGCGGGCTGGGTTTACGGTGCTCCCCGATGGGGCTCAGATGGTGCATGCAGAGCTGGATCTCACAGGCCCAGGGATTGTGGGTCCGTGTGGCAAAGTTCCCGGCTTCCCGGGAGTGCTCGCGTATGAGTTTTGATTTTGCGGATGCTTGCAACCACGATTGGCACAGCCAATCAACGACGAAACGTATATGTTCCTAGGAGGAAACATGGAAGACCTAAAATCTATCTTGAACACACATCCTTTTTTTGACGGCCTGAACCCCCAGTATTTTCAGCTCATCGTAGGCTGCGCATCCAATGTGCGCTTCGAGGCGGGTAACTATATCTTCCGCGAGGGGGATGAAGCCGATATTTTCTACCTGGTCCGCGAAGGCAGAGTGGCGCTGGAGACTTTTGCCCCCAACCAAAAGCCCATGGTTCTCCAAATTGTTGGCCAGGGTGAAGTGCTGGGATGGTCATGGCTGGTGCCGCCGTATCGCTGGTCGAATAGCGCTCGCGCTGTCCAGCCTGTCCGCGCAATCGCTCTTGACGGAAAATGCCTGCGGAGCAAATGCGAGAGCGATAACAAACTAGGCTACGAGCTGCTGAAGCGCGTGGTTCACGTAATCGGGACCCGCTTGGGAACCGCCCGCGTCAATATGCTCGACGTCTACTCGGCGACGCCCGTGGTGCTACAGCAGGACGAACAAGAGTTCCAATAGTTTTTGTCCTGGCGTGGGCGCGTAACCATGGAAAGAGGCTTGTGAAAGAGGAAGATCGATGATCACTGACGAATCTGTCGTAAAGGGAAGGACGACAATCGAAAGAACCGGTATTGGTGCACAAGCCGTACTTACGGTTCAGCAGTTTGAAAATCTGATTCCAGCGTTACATCACCGGAGCTATGAGGTGATCGGGCCGGTATTGCGAGAGGGAGCGATTATCTATGATGTGGTTGAAAAACTGGCAGATCTTCCCGCCGGTTGGACCGACGAGCAGCGGCCCGGCCACTACCGCGTGAAACCCCGCCAGGGTAAGGCCGACGCCGACGCCTTGTTTGGGTATGCCGTAGGACCGCAGAGCTGGAAGAGGTACCTGCATCCTTCTGAGGTGCGGTTGTTCAGCGCCAAGCGTCAGGACGGAGTCTTCCAGATTCTAAATAACAATCAGCCTCTGGAACCTTCCATGAAGCGGGCCTTTCTGGGCGTGCGGGGCTGCGAGTTGGCAGCTATCGCGATCCAGGACCGTGTACTGCTGGAGGGCAAGTTCAAGGATTCGGTGTATCAGCACCGGCGCCCTGGCGTGTTTATCGTGGCGGTCAACTGCACGCAAGCAGCTTCGACATGTTTTTGCACTTCGATGGGAACCGGTCCCGGAGTCCGCCAGGGGTTTGATCTTGCCGTTACCGAGCTGACGACCCAGCGTGGGCACCAATTTGTGATCAAGATCGGGAGCGAGGCGGGCGCCGAAGTGTTGTCCGACTTAGAGTACGCAAACGCCACACCCGATATTTTGCGAGAAGCCGAAGACGCAATCGAGCGCAACGCTTCCCGCATGCAGAGGCACATGAATACAAATGGCATCCGCGAATTGCTCTACAACAATTTCGATCACCCCCGTTGGGACAACGTCGCCCAGCGATGCCTCACATGTGCCAACTGCACCATGGTATGCCCAACGTGCTTTTGCACGACCGTGGAAGACGTGAGCGACGTTACAGGTGGGCATGCAGAACGGTGGCGCAAGTGGGATTCCTGCTTCAGCCAGGAATTTTCTTATATCCACGGAGGCAGCGTGCGCTCCTCTGCCAAGTCACGCTATCGGCAGTGGATGACGCACAAACTGGCCTCATGGATCGATCAGTTTGGAACGTCTGGATGTGTAGGCTGTGGCCGGTGCATCACCTGGTGCCCCGTAGGCATTGACATTACAGAAGAAGTCCATGCCATGCAGGAGTCGCAGGTGAATGCGCTGCATCCAGCCAAAAAGGAGGAACATGGAAGATCTTAAACGTATCTTAGCGGCGCATCCGTTCTTCTCCGGATTGAAGCCGGAGTATTTCCAACTCATGGTGGGCTGTGCATCCAATGTCCGCTTCGACTCGCACACCTACATCTTCCGCGAAGGGGAAGAGGCCAACGTCTTTTACATGGTCCGCCAGGGCAGAGTGGCTTTGGAGACCTTCGCGCCGAACCAGAAGCCAATCATTCTTCAAACCATCGGCGAAGGTGAAGTGCTGGGATGGTCGTGGCTGGTGCCGCCATATCGCTGGTCCAACAGCGCTCGTGCGGTACAACCTATTCGGGCAATTGCTCTGGACGGAAAGTGCCTTCGCGACAAATGCGAGAGCGACAACAAACTGGGCTACGAGTTGCTGAAGCGCGTGGTCAACGTAATTGGCACCAGACTGGAAGCGACCCGCATCCAGATGCTCGATGTGTACTCAGCTACTCCCGTAGCACTACGGCACAATGAGAAGGAGTTCCAGTGAGCCGGCTCGCCCTCAATCCCAATCCTATGCTGCCCAATCGGTATCTGGTCCGCAGTGTGTCGAAAGAGACCCACGATACATTTACTCTGCTCCTGGAACCCGATCAGGGCGCCTCATCGCAACCGTCCTTTCTTCCAGGCCAGTTCAGCATGTTATACGTGTTTGGTGTCGGCGAAGTGCCCATTTCCATCAGCGGAGATCCCGGGAACCCCGGCCATCTGGTATACACAGTGCGTTCTGTGGGAAAAGCAACCCAGGCGCTCACCGGCTGTCCGCCCGGCGGGATGGTAGGAATTCGCGGGCCCTTCGGCACGAACTGGCCGGTTGCAGAAACCAGGGGTAAAGATGTAATCATCGTGGCGGGCGGCATTGGTTTGGCCCCGTTGCGGCCTGTGATCTACCACGTTTTGCACCACCGCGAAGATTACGGCCATTTGTTTCTCCTGTATGGAGCGCGTACGGTGAAGGACCTGCTCTATCGCAAGGAACTTGCGTCGTGGGCAAAAGAGCCGGAAACCGACGTCTACATCACCGTGGATACCGGGAACCAAAGCTGGCGAGGCAATGTGGGCGTAGTTACCAACTTGTTCAGTTCCGTCAAGATTCGTCCTGAGCAATCTATTGCCATGATATGTGGCCCGGAAATCATGATGCGCTTTGTGGTTCGAGAGCTTGAGTCTCGCGGGGTGGCGCGTCCTAACATCTATGTTTCCATGGAGCGCAACATGGAATGCGCGCTCGGTTTTTGCGGCCATTGCCAATATGGCCCTTATTTCATCTGCAAGGATGGGCCTGTCTTTTCCTATGACCGGCTTCGTCCATTCTGGGATCGTCATGAACTCTGATAACAAGCGTAAGCCCAAGATCGCGGTCTATAAGTTCGCTTCCTGCGACGGATGTCAATTGAGTTTGCTGGATGCAGAAGATGAGTTGCTGGGCATTGCCAGCGCCGTAGATATCTCATATTTTCCCGAAGCCAGCAGGGCCATGCTGAAGGGTCCGTATGACATCGGACTGGTCGAAGGCTCGATCACCACCCATCACGACGCCGAGAGAATTCACCAGGTGCGCCGTGAGTGCCGAACTCTTATTACCATTGGAGCTTGTGCCACGTCCGGCGGAATCCAGGCCCTGCGCAACTGGAAGGATGTAAGAGAATTTGTGCGCGCGGTTTATGCCACGCCGCAGTACATCAGCACACTGAACACCTCCACGCCTGTCTCCGAGCATGTGCCCGTAGATTTCGAATTGCGCGGCTGTCCCATCAACAAATACCAACTGGTCGAGTTGATCACCGCTACGCTGGCCGGAAGAAAGCCGAATATCCCCGCCTACAGCGTCTGCATGGAGTGCAAACGCCGGGACAACGTCTGTATCGCGGTAGCGCAAGGTGTGGTCTGCCTGGGGCCGGTTACCCACGCGGGTTGCGGCGCTTTGTGTCCCAGCTTTAACCGCGGCTGCTATGGTTGCTACGGCCCCATGGAAAGCCCCAACACCGCGGCATTGAGCAGCCAATTTCGCATCCTGGGCCAAAGCAATCGCGAAATCACGCGCGTCTTTCGCGGATTCAACGCATGGGCTTTGCCCTTCCGTAAGGCCAGCGAAGAAAGTGAACGTTCATGAGCGATCCTAAACACAGAACGATCAAAGTTGATTACCTCGCTAGAGTCGAAGGCGAGGGATCACTCTATGTCAAGCTGAAAGGGAACCAGGTTCAGGATGTGAAGTTGAAGATCTTTGAACCGCCTCGCTTGTTCGAGGCCTTTCTCCGTGGCCGGCATTTTTCCGAGGTCCCTGATATTGTCGCCCGCATTTGCGGAATCTGTCCGGTCGCATACCAGATGAGCGCTGTGCACGCCCTCGAACGTGCCCTGGAAATCCATGTCGATCCCGCGGTGCGGCTGTTGCGCAGGCTTTTTTACTGCGGGGAATGGATTGAGAGCCACGCTCTGCACGTTTATATGCTACACGCCCCGGATTTTCTGGGTTATCAGGATTTCATCCAGATGGCGCCCGATCACCGGCACATCGTGGAACGCGCTTTACGCTTGAAGAAAATTGGGAACCTCATCATGACAATCCTGGGAGGGCGGGAGATTCACCCCGTCTCCGTCGCGGTAGGCGGCTTCTACAAGGTTCCGGCCAGGCGCGACCTGCTCCCGCTGGTGGATGATCTGAAGTGGGCACTGCAAGCTTCACTCGAAACCGCCAAGTGGGTCGCCGGCTTCGAGTTTCCCGATTTCGAACAGGATTATGAGTTTGTTTCGTTATCTCATCCCAGCGAGTATCCGTTGAATGAAGGCCGGATCGTCTCCAATCGAGGACTGAATATAGGAGCCTCTGAATATGAGAAGTATTTTATAGAACAGCATGTGCAGCACTCCAACGCGCTGCATTCCATCTTGCGCGGCCGGGGCTCTTACAAAGTTGGCCCGATGGCGCGCTTTAATCTCAACTTCGAAAAGTTGCCCGATGTGGCAAAAGAGGCCGCGCGGGAGTGCGGTCTGTCGTTGCCCTGTCGGAATCCTTTTCGCAGCATCGTGGTGCGGGCCATTGAACTGGTCTTCGCCTGCCACGAGGCCTTGCGGGTGATCGAGGAATACCAGCCGCCTTCCGCGCCTCGCCAGCAGGTCCCCGTGCATTCCAGTGTAGGGCAGGCTGCCACGGAAGCGCCGCGAGGTCTCCTGTATCACCACTACAAACTCGATCAAGAAGGGCTGATCATATTGGCCAAGATTGTTCCGCCGACGTCGCAGAACCAGAAGCGCATTGAAGATGATCTCTGGCAATTTGTGCCCCGGCTGGCGGAGATGCCAACCGAAGAAATAAGATGGAAGTGCGAGCAGGCCGTGCGCAATTATGACCCGTGCATCTCCTGCGCCACCCACTTCTTACGCCTGAACCTGGAACGGGAACAACCATGACATTTCAAGTGATCGGATGCGGCAACCTCGACCGCGGCGACGATGCCGCTGGGCTTCTGGTGGCGCGGCGGCTGCGTCAATTGGGAGTTCCAGCCCAGGAGCAGAGTGGCGAGGCATTCGTCCTGATGGAGAGCCTGGCAAGCGCGGAAAAAGTAGTCCTGGTGGATGCAGTCGCTGCCGAAGGCGAGCCCGGCGCCGTTCAAGTCTGGAACGCGAATCTCGTCCCACTGCCCAGGGAATCGTTCTGCTGCTCAACCCACGCTTTTGGAGTCCGCGAAGCCGTAGAATTGGCGCGCATTCTTGGCCGCTTGCCGCTCACACTTATCGTGTACGGCATCGCAGGCAGAAACTTTCAAATGAATGCGTCTCTTTCCCCAGAAGTTGCAGGCGCCGTGGAACGCGCGGCGCAGCGAATCGCCGCTGATTTCTTCGGGGCCGCACCCACGAAAAACGCATTTGCGGGCGCCGTGAAAGAGATAATTTGACGATAATGGCTCCCATCGGTGTGCCCCTTGCCCTGCTTACAGCGGCTGTCCTTGGCTTTCGCCATGGTTTTGATTACGACCACATCGCCGCCATTTCCGATATCACCCGCATGCAGAATTCGCCGCGGCGGTCCATGCAGCTCGGCCTGCTGTATGCTCTGGGGCACGCCGCCACCGTGGCGGCCCTGGGAAGCGCCGTGATTTTCTTCCAGGTATCGTTACCGCACGCCATTGATCGCATTGCCGAGAGGCTGGTCGGGCTTACTCTTGTGGTCCTGGGAACCTACGTTCTCGGCTTGCTCTTCAAGGGTGACTGTGCGCCGCGTAGCCGTTTTGTTTTGCTGGCGAATACGGCTGAGTGGCTACACTGGAAGGTCAAGACCTATTGGCATAGCCATGAGCTCCCACAACCGCAAGTCCAGAACTGGAACTACAACGAAAAATCAGTATTCGTGATTGGCATCATTCACGGCCTCGGGGCGGAAACCCCCAGCCAATTGCTCATCTTTTTTCTGACCGCCAACCTGGGAGGACTGGGGAAAGGCTTTCTTGGACTCGGTATGTTTCTCGCCGGATTGCTCGCCATGAACACGCTGATGACCGCCTCGGCCGCCGGATTCTTTGGCTTCAGTACCCGGATACCCAGGTTCCAGTTTGTTCTCACAGCTTTGACGGCAGCATACAGCTTAATGGCAGGTACAATTTTCCTGCTTGGATCTTCTGCGTCCATGCCCTCGCTGGGCTGAGTCTAATACCTTGGTGGTTTATTCCTTCGTTGTCCTCTGTGGTTTGCTTTTGTCTTTAGAGTTGGCTCTGAGTGCCCGCAATCACCGCTTGTCCCAGGCTCAAGCCTCCATCGTTGGTTGGGACTTCGGAATGGGTATAAACCGAGAATTCTTTTTGCTGTAACTGGCGCTCCAATTCGCTGGCGAGATAGACGTTTTGAAATGTCCCGCCGCTCAGGCAGATACGGTTTAATCCGCTGCCGTCACGCAGCCTTACAGCTACGTCGGTCATTACGTGGACTACAGCATTGTGAAAGCGCTGGCTGATAATTCCGGGCGACTCCTTACGGGCTATATCTTCCACGATGGCTTCAAAGATCGGCCCCGGATTAAGACACCACGCGCCGTTCTCTTCGGAAATAGCAAAGGTGTAGGCACCCTTCTCTCTGTGATCGCGGCACATCTCCAGTTCAATAGCGGCCTGAGCCTCATAGTTTACTTGCCGCCTCAGCCCAACCAGTGCCGCAACCGCATCAAACAGCCGTCCGCAGCTCGAAGTGAGGGGCGAGTTCACACCGCGTTCGATCATGCGCTGAAGTGTTTCTATTTTCTTAGTTGGAATCTCGCGAATGAATGCAAGGGGCAAAGTTGCCAATCGCGTTCCGAATCCTTGCAACAGGTAACTTACCGCCATACGCCACGGCTCGTGAATAGCGGCTTCTCCCCCCGGCATGGGCGCATATTTAAGGTGAGCGGCGCGCTCGAAGCGCTGATAATCGGCGATAAGCACTTCACCTCCCCAAATATTACCGTCGGTGCCGTATCCGGTGCCATCGAGCGCTAATCCAATGACTCGCCCCTCGAGACCGTTTTCGGCCATACAGCTTGCGATATGCGCATGATGATGCTGCACGCCGATGAATTGAACATCTTTTTGTGCCAGCGCCCATTTGGTAGAAAGATAGCCGGGATGCAGATCGTAGGCCAATGTCTTGGGCCGTACTTCGAGGATCTTCTGCAAATGCTCAATGACCTCGCGAAAGAAACTATCGCTTTCGGCATTCTCCAGGTCACCGATGTGCTGGCTAAGAAATGCATGGCGGCCTTTCATAACACAGATCGTGTTCTTCAGTTGGCCGCCAACCGCCAGCACTGGCGGCAGCTCTTGTTTTAAAGACACGGGCATAGGCACAAATCCTCGCGAGCGACGCAGTTGCCTCGCCCGCCCTCCGACAGGCCGCACGACGGAATCGTCGCAACGCAGCAGGATTTCGCGGTTGTGGACCAGGAAGAAATCAGCAATGCCGGCAAGGCGGAACCGGGCTTCGTCATTATCAATGGCAATGGGTTCTTCGCTGAGGTTGCCGCTGGTCATCACCAGGGCCTTCAATTTGCTCCTGGCAAAGAGGAGATAATGCAGCGGCGTATAGGGCAGAAATAGTCCCAGGTCGTAATGGCCCGGCGCAACTTCCGCGGCGACTGCACATCCGGGTTTGCGTTCCAGCAATACGATGGGACGTTGCGGCATCAGAAGCAAATCCTCATCTGCCTTCTCGATGAAGGCCAGATCCCGCGCTGATTCCAGATCTGGAACCATGACTGCCAGTGGCTTTTCTACGCGATGCTTGCGTTTACGCAATCGCTGGACCGCAGCGGAATTCGTTGCATCTACCGCGAGATGAAAGCCTCCCAATCCTTTCACTGCTACAATGGCCCCAGCTTCAAGATGCTCGCATGCCTTGGCAATGGACGTAGATGCACAGCACACGGGAATGGGATCGTCCCTTGAAATCAAGCCTTGATGGTCCCACAGCTCGACCTGTGGGCCGCACTCCCAGCAGGCGTTAGGCTGGGCATGAAAACGCCGGCTCGTGGGGTCATCATATTCGGCCTGGCAACGTGAGCACATTGGGAAGCTCGCCATAGATGTGCTGGGCCGATCGTAGGGAATGCTGCGAATGATGGTGAAACGCGGACCGCAATTGGTGCAGTTAATAAAAGGATAGCCGTAGCGCCGGTCTGTGAGGTCGAACAGCTCTCGCAGACAATCGGCGCAGACGGCGACGTCAGGAGCAATCAGTGTTTGCGCGCTTTCAGATTTTTCACTCGCCAGGATATGAAAAGCTCTGTCGCCATTGCAGGGAATGACAGAAACTTGCACATCTGTAATGCGCGCCAGAGGAGGCGCTTCCCGCGGCAGCGAGTCGAGAAACCCTTCTATCGCGGGCTTCTCTCCTTGTATCTCAATAGTGACACCGGCAGCGGTATTGCCGATGTGCCCAGCCAATCCGTGGTTCTTGGCCAGCCTATATATATAAGGACGAAAGCCGACTCCCTGAACGATGCCGGAAACGCGGATTTGCTTGCGAGTGGTCATAAGCGCACGGCGTGGACAAAACTCGGGAACTGAAGCTCGCGGCGCTGTTTCAACCAATGCAACCATTGTGGAAGTCCAGCCCCGGTGGTACACGAAACTTCGATGATCTCAATATCCGGGTGCACGCGCAGCGCATACTCACGCGCCTTGGCCAGATCAAAGGGAACATGAGGCAGCAGATCAATTTTGTTCAAAATCAGTAGCTCGGATTTGAAAAACATGGAAGGATACTTCAATGGTTTATCTTCGCCTTCGGCAACGCTGAGCACGACCACTTTGGCAGCTTCGCCTAAATCGTAACTTGATGGGCAAACCAGATTGCCGACGTTTTCAATCAGCAGCATATCCAGATCTTCAAACTTCCAATCCGCAAGCACCCTTTCGATCATGCGGGCATCGAGGTGGCAGGTTCCGCCGGTCGTGATTTGCCGCACCGGGAAGCCAAAGCGCGCGAGGCGGCGGGCGTCATTATCGGTCTGCAGGTCTCCAGTCAGCAGGGCGACGCGCTCATTCGCTGGGAATGATTCCAAAGTGCGTTCAAGCAGGCTCGTCTTGCCGGCGCCGGGTGAACTCACCAGGTTCAGGCAAAGGATATTGTGCGCCTGGAAAGCTGCGCGCAATTGGGCGGCAATGCGGTCGTTTTCTTTAAGTATCTTTCCTGCCATGGGTATCTGGTTCATGTCTCCTCCATCTCCAAGTGTGCGAATTCCAATTCGTTCCCGCTGATAAGCGTGGTCTCTGCCGTGCCGCACTTCGGACAGCGCGTCTCGAAATCTGCGACCACAAAGCGCTGCCCACAATCCGCACACTCGTGACGCTGAGGCAAGAATTCGATCTCCAGAGCGCACTTTTCAAGGTCGGTTTCTTTCACCAGCGCCTCAAAGGAGAAACTGAGCGCATCCGGGTCTATGCCGGCAAGCTCTCCAATCCGTACGCTAATCTTTGTCAGCCGCATGCCCGCCCGCGCCTGCGCCTCGGTGCGGGCGGCTTCCAGAATCGAGTTCGCGATAGAGACTTCGTGCATAGCTTCAGCAAATCCGTGGCAATTGATCTCCGGAAAGCATATCCACAATACGAGTGGTCCCTAGCTGCGTACGAAGGAATACCTGCCCGGGGTGCCTGTCGGTGACCGTGCCAATGATCTGCGCCTTCTGACCCAGTGTGTGCTTACGCATAACCGCAAGCACCTGCTCGGCAACCTCAGGGCCCACAATGGCAATCAGCTTACCTTCATTAGCAACATAGAGTGGGTCGAGGCCCAGCAGTTCACAAGCGCCGTGTACCTCTTCCCGCAATGGGATCGCGTGCTCTTCAAGCATCATGCCGATCTGCGAACGGTCTGCGATCTCGTTGCATGCGCTGGAAAGCCCGCCACGGGTTGGATCGCGCATGCAACGAATCCCAGGAGCAAAGGTCAGCATCGCCGCCACCAGCTCATGCAGTGGCGCACTGTCGCTTTCCACGGCCCCATCGAATTCCAGACCTTCGCGTTGCGCAAGAATCGCAATCCCATGATCGCCAATGGGTCCGCTTAAAAGGATACGGTCGCCCGGCTTTGCCTGATCGGAGGAGAGTTTCACGCCTTCCGGCACAATTCCAATAGCGGAAGTGTTGATGAAGATTCCATCGCAACTTCCTTTCTCCACCACTTTCGTGTCGCCGGTGACGATCTCTACGCCAACGGCAGCGGCGGCTTCCCGGCACGACCAGACCACGCGCTGCAATGTTTCCATTGGCAGCCCTTCTTCAAGAATGAAAGCTATACTCAGGCACAGCGGCTTTGCGCCACCCATGGCGAGATCGTTGACGGTTCCGTAGACAGCGAGCGAGCCGATATCCCCACCAGGGAAAAACAGCGGCTTCACAACAAAGGAGTCCGTCGTAAACGCCAGCCGCGCTCCTGCCACCGGGATTACTGCCTGGTCATCGAGCCTCTGCAGCGTCGAGTTCCGAAACGCGGGAAGAAAAAGCTGCTGCAGCAGTTCCGCGCTCAACCTTCCACCGCTGCCGTGACCCAGCAAGATCTTGTCGCCGGCGGGCAGTGGCAGGGGACACGAAACACCATTCGATGATGCGAGTTTTTCAGTCATGAAAAGTTACCACTCCGTGGCGGCGATAAGTAAAGTAAGCAGCACATGCGCCCTCGGGAGAAACCATGGGCGCTCCCAGCGGCCTCTCCGGTGTGCAGCGTTTTCCAAAAGCAGGACAGTCGGTGGGTTTCTTGAGTCCTTGCAGCACCTGTGCGCTGATGCATTCTGCCGGCTCCTCCACACACATTGTGGCAATCGAAGAGAGCCTGCCGGCATCATGCGCTGCGAACTCGGGCCGCAGGCGCAAGCCGCTCTGGGGAATCGTTCCGATGCCTCGCCACTTCTGGTCAGAGACCTCAAACACCCGTTCCATCATTTCCTGCGCGGGCATGTTGCCTGCCTGGGATACCGAACGCACATACTGGTTTTCCACTTTAGCCGTACCCCCTTCAAGTTGGGTTACCAGCATCAGGATGGCCTCCAGAATGTCCACCGGCTCGAAACCGCCAACCACGATGGGTACGCGGAAGTCAGCCGTGAGCCGTTCATACTGGCGGTACCCCACAACAGTGCACACGTGACCCGGCGCGATGAAACCCTGGACGCGGTTTTCTTTGGAGCGCAGCAGCAATTCGATGGCCGGTGGAACGAGCACATGCGAGGCCAAGAGGAAAAAATTCGCCAGTCCTTCACGTTTCGCCTGCCAGGCGGTCATGGCGTTGGCCGGAGCGGTAGTCTCGAAACCGATAGCAAGAAATATCACGCTCTTTTCGGGATTCGCGCGCGCCATCTTGAGCGCATCCATCGGCGAATAGACAACGCGCACGTCGGCGCCGTTGGCTTTAGCATGAAAGAGGTCTGTATGAGAGCCAGGTACACGCAGCATGTCGCCATAAGAAACCATGATCGTGCCAGGCCGAAGTGCAAGTTCGATGGCTTTATCAATTGTCTCTACAGGCGTCACGCAGACGGGACACCCCGGACCATGCACAAGTTCCACTTTCCCGGCCAGCAACTCATCCAGCCCGTAACGCATAATGGTGTGGGTTTGGCCGCCGCAAATTTCCATCAAAACCCAGGGACGCTTCGCGGTTGCGCGGATGCGGGCCACCAGCGAGCGAACAATACGCTCATCCCGGTATTCGTCGAGATATTTCATCTGGGTTCTCCCCCACCAGGATCGCTTGGATCGGCAAGCTCAGCTTCGAGTACCCCCATGCTTTCGAGTGCCTGGTACGTGCGCTCGGCTTCGGCCGCGTCAACCCGGCTGATGGCAAAGCCAACATGGACCATCACGAAGTCTCCTAGACCTGCTTCAGGCACATAGTCAAGACACGCATTTCGAACGATGCCGCCAAACTGCACGCGTCCACAGCGGACACCATTTTCGAGATGTGTGCTCAGAATCTTACCCGGAATAGCCAGACACATGGATCACCTTGTACATCGCCGAATCGACTCATTTGGACTGCACGAACTCACTACTGCATAGGAGCGCACAAGGTGCTATCTCCCGCGGGCGGAGCTTATACCTGGATCTGCCAGCCCCAACCTCTCCCATTACGATATCGGCAGTAGGGCGAAGCAACCATGATATGCATCACGACCATTCGTGATCCCGGTCACTGCCCGTTTTTTGGCCTTCACTGAGAATGAGACTGAAGCTCAGGCCAGAGGTGGAAATCCACCGGCGCTGAGAATTGGAGGATTCGAGCGTCGTGATTTCCACCTCTGGCGCTTATGTGGCAGTCGCCGCAGAAAGGAGGCAGTCATGAGAAACCATGCGTTAGTTGAGGAGGAAGGTAGAGCTGAAGCGCAACCACGGGCAATGGCGACGGTTATCGAAATAAAGCCTGTCGAGATACCTGTCCAGTTGGATATTTTCTCTGATTGTCTGCTGGAAACATCCGGCGCACAACGCCGATTGCGCGGATGGTCGCTGCTGTTTTCACTCGTCCTGCAAGGCATTTTATTGAGCATCCTGGTCATCTTGCCACTCATGTTTACCGACGTGTTGCCTGCCAAACAACTGGTTACATATTTGATCGCGGTGCCGCCTCCTCCGCCACCGCCCCCACCTATGGCGGCTGCAGTCAAGCCGATAAACGTGACCAGCAACATCGTCAACGGGCAACTACTCGCGCCAACCAGTATTCCGACAAGAATCAAGATACTGCAAGAGAACGAAGCGCCACCTGTCAACGCTACCGGAGGAGTACCGGGCGGCGTACCAGGCGGGATTCCGGGCGGTCAATTGGGAGGAGTGCTCGGGGGAATTATCAGCGCCACCCCTCCGCCCGTGCGGATGCCGGAACTCTCGAAGCGGGTGCGGGTATCACAAGGTATCTCGGAGGGTCTGCTTCTTAAGAAGATTGTGCCTGAATACCCACCGCTGGCGCGTACGGCGCGGATTGACGGTGTAGTCGTATTGGCTGCCGTAATCTCCAAAGATGGAATCATTGAAAACCTTCGATTGGTCAGCGGACACCCCATGCTGGCGCCTGCTGCCATCGCAGCAGTCAAGCAATGGCGTTATAGACCGTATCTTCTTGACGGAATGCCCGTCGAGATAGAAACAACAATCAACGTAATCTTTTCATTTCAAAATCAATAACATTTTTTAACTTAGAGGGGACCTATGAACCTTGAACTCCGCTCACACATCAGCGAGGATACTGCTTTTCTTCATTGCGACGGAAGCATCAGAGCCGGCGAATCTGGCCGGCTCTTACGCGCCAACGTGACAAAGTTGCTCCATCAACGTCCCAAGGTAGTTGTCGATCTCAGCCATATCGACTACATGGATAGCAGCGGATTAGCAATTCTTGTAAGCCTTTATTCCGCAGCTCGGTGTGCGGGATCCAAACTTCAGTATAGGAACCTCACGACGGCTGTGGACTACAGCCGGTCCCGGGCCTCCGATTCGGCAACCTGGCTTCAGTCAAAGGCCAGCTGATACTACTTTTCACATCAGGGTACGGCAGTTCAGGCTGGTCCTTGGGACAGCACAGGGTAAAGAGGGTTCTCGCAAGGAAGCAAACAAGAGGCAAGTCGTGCCCTGATGAGCTTTTAAACTTTTTAAAATAAATCTACTATGAAACAGCCCCAGGGCGAGAGAACGCTCTCAGGAGGTTTTCGCCTTCGGGGGCGATTATCTCCGGTTTCAAATTAATAAGGTTGGTCACTCCCTTTACGCCGGTCACGTTGCGGATGGCGTTTTCCACTGCTTTGCGCTCGTGTTTGAAGTCAACGGTTCCTTCCACAATGATCCATCCTTCGTGCACAGCCACCTTGATTTTCTCGTCGGGAACCATGACATCCCAGTTCAGGACGTTGACCACAGCCCGGGCAATGTCTTCATCGCTGCGGAGGTGCATCTCGGGAACTTCTACCCTGATTTGGTTGACTACGGCCTTCACGCCCCCGATCCTTTCGGCAGCGTGACTGGCCGCCCATTTCTCGGCGAGGCTGTTCACGGTTCCTGTGAGAGTCACAATGCCGTCTCTGGCGGTAATGCCGATGCCTGAAGCTTCGATGATGGGTTCATACTGCAATTCTTCCATGACATCCACTTGAAGCTGGGTATTCGTTTTCATCATTGCCTCCTTTTTCGATTGAAATGTTGTCCCACCGTTTCAATCCCAAGGCCTCCAGTGCCTTCCTGAATCCCGGCTGAGGGTTCAGGCGGCTGTCGTCTGCGGCTCCGTTGGCGTCGTCTTACGATCTAGTTCTGTGGGATGAATGTCGTAGGTGGTGGTAATCTGCGCTCCACTCTGCCGAACCATCGCTCCCACCGAACAATATTTCGTTTCGGAAAGGTGGATAGCCTCTTCCACCGATTGCGGATCAATGGCTTCCCCGGTAATCACGTGATGAATGTGTACATTGGTGAATACCTGCGGCGGCGCCGGTTTTTGTTCTGCTTCCACCGAAACAACATAGTTTGTGAGTGTTTTGTGTTTCTTGCTGCGCAGGAACGTGGCTACATCAAAGGCGGTACAACCGGCCAATGCAGCGGCCATAAGTTCGATGGGCTTGGGCCCCGTCTGCCCCACCAAGTCGTCAATGAGCAATTTGTGCCCGGTGCCGGTCTCGACTACAAATTGCAATCTTGTGGGAAATGTAAGCTTCACTTTGGCTTGAATCATGGCATACTTCCTTCCTGCTCCTAAGGATGCACCGACCATCCTCTACATCACCGTGACCGGCGTCACACTGCAATCTGACCTCTTGACCTCCATCTACGTGACCGCCATCACAGCCAACTGTGAGGCCATGCCTGAGCATAGGGATGGTACGGAGATTTTCCATGGACCGAAGAAAAGTAACTATCGACGGCAACGAAGCGGCCGCATACGTGGCCCACAAGATCAATGAAGTGGTAGCCATCTATCCGATTACTCCCTCCTCCGCCATGGGAGAGTGGGCCGACCAGTGGTCCGCAGAAGGTAAAACCAACCTATGGGGAATGGTGCCGCGAGTGATTGAGATGCAAAGCGAGGCGGGAGCCGCGGGCGCGCTGCATGGCGCCTTGCAAGGCGGATGCCTGGCCACCACCTTCACTTCCTCGCAAGGGCTGTTGCTCATGATTCCCAACATGTACAAGATCGCTGGGGAACTGTCGCCATGCGTCATGCACGTTGCAGCCCGCGCCCTGGCGGCGCAGGCACTCTCGATCTTCGGTGACCATCAGGATGTCATGGCTGTGCGGCAAACCGGCTGGGCGTTGCTGGCCTCGAACTCGGTCCAGGAAGTCATGGACTTCGCGCTCATCGCGCAGGCGGCGGCGATGGAGTCGCGAATTCCGTTTGTGCATTTCTTCGATGGCTTCCGCACGTCGCATGAAGTGGCAAAGATCGAACAGCTCACCGAAGAGGATATGCGGGTCATGATCTCCGATGAGCTGCTTAGGAAGCATCGCGAGCGCGCGCTATCGCCTGACCATCCCTTTATTCGCGGCACGGCACAAAATCCCGACGTCTACTTCCAGGCGCGGGAGGCGGTGAATCCCTACTATCTCGCGGTTCCCGCGATTGTGCAGAAAGTCATGGACAACTTTGCTTTCCTCACCCGGCGCTGCTACCGGCTCTTCGACTACACCGGGGCGCGCGATGCTGAGCACGTGGTTGTGCTCATGGGTTCAGGGGCCGAGGTGGCACAAGAGGCGGTGGAACACCTTATCGCCGCGGGTGAAAAGGTTGGCGTACTCAAAGTCCGCTTGTATCGTCCATTTTCTGTGGAGCGTTTTATGGCCGCGCTTCCGCCCACAGTGAAAAGCATCGCGGTGCTCGACCGCACAAAAGAATCCGGGAGCATCGGCGAACCGCTCTATCTCGATGTCGTTACCGCCATCAGCGAAAGCCAGTCAGCAGGGAAAAGCCGATTGCAGCATTTTCCCAAAATTATTGGCGGGCGTTATGGCCTGTCATCGAAGGAATTTACTCCGGCGATGGTGGCGGGAATCTTTGAAGAATTGAAGAAAGAACAAAGCAAGAATCATTTCACGGTGGGAATTAACGACGATGTCAGCCATGGCAGCCTGGACTACGATGCTTCGTTTTCGAGCGAAGAAAACGATACCGTGCGGGCGCTGTTTTATGGCTTGGGCGCCGACGGTACGGTAGGGGCCAACAAGAACTCGATCAAGATTATCGGCGAAGAAACCAACCTCTTCGCGCAAGGCTATTTTGTCTATGATTCCAAGAAGTCGGGATCGCTGACCATCTCGCATCTGCGCTTCGGCCCGCGACCTATTCGCTCCAGCTATCTGATTACAAGGGCCAGCTTTGTAGCCTGCCACCAGTTTGGATTCCTGGAAAGAATCGATGTGCTCAAGGAAGTCGAGTCGGGAGCGACGTTCCTGCTGAACAGCCCTTACGGGCGTGAGGAGGTTTGGGATCATCTGCCACGCCATATCCAGCAGGAAATCATCAGCAAGAAGCTCAGGTTTTACGTCATTGATGGTTACGCGGTGGCGCGCGACACCGGCATGGGATCGAGAATCAATACCGTCATGCAGACTTGTTTCTTTGCGATCAGCAATGTCCTTCCGCGTGAGCAGGCCATTGCCGCTATCAAGAACGCCATCAAGAAGACTTACGGCAAGCGCGGCGAAGCTGTAGTGGCCAAGAATTTTGCCGCAGTCGACAAGACGCTCGCTAACCTCTTCGAGGTAACGGTTCCCGCTAACGTGAGCAGCAGCTTCGACATGCGGCCTGCGGTGCCTGCGAGCGCTCCCGAATTCGTGCGCAACGTTCTGGGTCCGATGATTCAAGGCGAGGGCAACTCTCTGCCGGTCAGCAAGCTTCCGGTGGACGGAACTTATCCCAGCGGCACCGCCCAATGGGAAAAGCGCAATATCGCGCTGGAAATTCCGGAGTGGGACAAGGAACTTTGCATCCAATGCGGCAAATGCATACTGGTATGCCCCCATGCCGTTATCCGGGCCAAGGTCTATGAGTCCGACAAACTCAAAGACGCTCCGCAATCATTCCTTTCCGCGCCCGCGCGCTGGAAAGACCTCGGACACATGCGCTACACGCTGCAGGTGGCGCCCGAAGATTGCACGGGATGCACTTTGTGCGTTGACGTGTGCCCGGCAAAGAGCAAAGCTGATCCCAACCACAAAGCGCTGACCATGGTCCCGCAACCGCCGATCCGGTCGCGCGAAGCCGCCAATTGGGATTTCTTCCTCGACCTGCCGGAGTTCGACCGAAAGAAGCTTTCGCTGACCCAGATCAAAGACGTGCAGTTGCTGCAGCCGCTCTTTGAATTTTCCGGGGCTTGCTCGGGCTGCGGCGAGACGCCCTATGTGAAGCTGATGTCGCAACTGTTCGGCGATCGCACCATCGTTGCTAATGCAACCGGCTGCTCTTCGATCTACGGAGGCAACCTGCCCACCACACCGTACACTGTGAACAAAGATGGCCGGGGGGTGGCGTGGTCCAACTCCCTCTTTGAAGATAATGCGGAGTTTGGCCTGGGTATCCGTCTTGCCCAGGAAAAGCAAACCGAATATGCCCGTGAACTGCTCAAACGGTTTTCGGCATCTATCGGCGAAGAGCTGGTGGGGGCCATTCTCAACGCCGACCAGTCGAATGAAGCCGGTATTCAGGCGCAACGTGAGCGCGTGAAACAGCTCAAGCGAGCACTAGGGAACTCTGTACCCAACGGACACGGCGCAGAACTGCGCAACCTGCTCGCCCTGGCCGACAACCTGGTGAAGCGGACGGTGTGGATCCTGGGCGGCGATGGCTGGGCCTATGACATTGATTTTGGCGGCCTGGACCACGTGCTGGCCTCCGGCGAGAACGTGAATGTCCTGGTGCTCGACAGCGAGGTCTATTCCAACACCGGCGGGCAAAGGTCGAAATCCACGCCGCGCGCTGCAGTCGCCAAGTTCGCTGCAGGCGGCAAAGCCACAGCTAAAAAGGATCTGGCCATGATGGCGATGAACTACGGCAATGTATACGTGGCGCGCGTAGCCATGGGAGCCAACGACATGCAGACACTTAGGGCGTTTTTGGAAGCAGAGGCCTACAACGGACCGTCGCTCATTATTGCTTATGCCCACTGCATCGCTCACGGCTGCGACATGGCGCATGGTCTGGGGCAGCAAAAACTGGCGGTGCAATCCGGATACTGGCCTCTGTTTCGCTTTAATCCGGCGTTGGCCGCCCAGGGTAAGAATCCCTTCCAACTGGATTCCAAGCCGCCGTCGATTCCGCTCGAGGACTATATCTACAAGGAGACCCGTTATACCTCGCTCACACAGAGCCACCCTGAAGATGCCAGGCACTTGCTGCAACAGGCAAAGCAGGATGTGCAGGATCGTTGGAAGCTCTATGAAAACTGGGCGAGCATGCCCGTAAATGAGGACAAAAGTAAACCAACCCTCCAGGCCCCAGTGGAAGAGAAGGCTGGGACAGCCAAATCATAGTCAGGATCGAGGTAGACAGAATGATGCACTTATTGCCAAGCAACCCATGGCTGATTGTCTGGTACAGCGGCATCTGGTTCGCAGGGACCGTTCTTCCGGCAAAGCTGGCGGCACGCTGCGCCGGAATAAGAAGTATGGATCAGTCCCTTGCCATCCTCATACTCAAGAAAGTAATCAGTATTCTATTTAAGAACTGGAACTAGATCGCAGTGTTAATAGCGGGCACTCCGCTTCAACGGCGATCCGGTAAGCGACAGTGCCGGGAAGATGGGTGCTGATTTCCAGCGCTTTCCGAACTCCCAAACCGATCAGGTCTGCATTGTCACGGCGAGCATGCGCCAGGATGCGCTCCACAGGGTCGCCCATATCAACCACGAACTCAACATCGCAACTTGAGCTCAGCTTCGGTCCCATAATGCACTCCATTTCCTGTCGTAGAGGCTCGGCCAACAAACGGACGTCCGGATTTCGGGAAGCCTCTGCAGGAAGCACATGCAATACCTTGACCGCAGCCCGGTATTCATGGGCAATCAATGACAAGTAGGGAAAGATGGCCTGGGACTCTGGAGAAAGATCGGTGGGATAGAGAATGTTCCTTATTTCTTTTTGCCGGCTAAATCGTTGCGCGATGTGCGGCCCGATGGTCAACACCGGACAATTCAGGTGGCGGAAAAGGTATTCGGCGACAGACCCCATAAAAAATCGTTTGAATCCGGTTCGCCCGTGCGTGGTCACTACGGCCAGATCAATGTGGCGCTCTCGTGCCATGCGCTCAAGTTCCTCCGCCGGCGTCCCGCTTTTCACGAGTACTTCGGTTTGCAACCCGGCCAGTTCGGGCCTGCGTATAAGTCCATTCATCCGTTCTTTAACTTCCTTCCACTTTCTGGCTTCAATCATCATAAGAGTGTCAGGCGAGACCATGGGAAAAGACGCAGGCGGTTGGATATGCGCCATGCACACCGTAGAGTGATACCGGTGCGCGATCGTAGAAAGAATGGGCACCGCGGCATGCGCGTTCTCTGAAAGATCGGTGGCAAAAAGAATACGCTTCAGCGCAATCGCAGGAATGATCGGAATCACGACAGCATGCATATGCAATCTCTCCTGCAACAATATTCGAGGATGTTGCTGCCTCAATACTGTGACCAGGATCACATCTTCCAGTGACAGGCGTTAGGCCGGTTGCTTATCATCTCAGAGTGTTGTTGTAAAGGGATCGTCAAATCTTTTCTATGGCGCCGCGAAATGTAAAATCCCGACCCGCTCTTCATGGGCCGCCAGAGCTCTTGCGTATTCGTATCCAATCTCGAATGGCACATGGAGTTGCACATCCCCAAACTGAAAGACCAAAATGTCGGGCGGCGGGGCTTTGTGGTTCGATCCCGTGTCTTCGCCAGAGAGAGTCGGTGTTTCCGGCTGTGCGTGCATGTTACGAGACTATTTCGTTGCGGTTAAGTTCGCTGTGATTCCTGTCACACCTGGATGTGAGATGGAACACTCCTCACCAACGATTTTCAATAACATTGGCAGGAGTCGCTGGAATAAAAAGGCAGCCAAGGCCCTCCTGATTCCCTGGCTGCCCGGTGAGCAATGCAAGTCATTGACACAACTACAAAACCACACACATTACAGCAGAGCGTCTCACGCGGCCTTTGCCGCAACTTCTTTGGGCTGCCCTGCTTTCTCTGCCGCAATCTGCAAGACCCCGTCTTTCAGTACCGCCGTTGCTTTTTCCGGAATCACGGCAGCGGGCAGCGATACCGTACGTAAAATCTGGCGGATCGATGATTCCATGGGGCTGGTATTTTCCCCGGCCTTGGCCACTCCTTGCTCGTGGAAGCCTAGGATCGTCAGCTTTTGAGGCTCGAACGCAACCTCCAATTCTTCTGCTTTGAATCCGGGCACCTCGGCGCGGATCCACAGCGTGTTCTCTTTTTCGGTGATTTCCAGGGCCACCGGTTTCACGAATTCCTGCTCTGCCTTGAACCAGTCTTCCCGGTCATGCCCGTTTTCACGGCCACGCCACTCAAAGAGCTCGTATGCGCGCTTCTCAATCTGCTTCATCAGGCGATTCAGGTCGTCCTGGTACGATGTAACGGGAGAGGGTTTCGGGGTGATTTTTCTTGGCGATGATGTAAGTGCTATTGGTCTCATGGGGAGTCTCCTGAATAATTCTCTTGATGGTAGGATGTGCCCGCAATCCTGAATCGGCTGTGATCCCGATCACCTATTTATGTGACAGGGTATTTGTGAATCCGTTTTGGAATCAGAAATCGGCGAGCCCGGGCTTGACGATGGGCACGCGTATCGCGTTGAGAACCACGATCAGGTCAATGACTTCCTGGGCAATGGCGCCCGACAGGGGTGAAAGATGACCGGTCGCGGCAGCGATCATGCCAACTGCGCTCAACAATATTCCTCCGACTGCGCTCTGCAGTGAAATTGCTTTCATCCGGCGGCCAATGTGGATGAGCTCGTCAATCTTGCGTAGCGAAGCATCCAAAACGACTGCGTCGGCTGATTCGGAGATGGCTTCGTTGCCGCTGCCCAGGGCGACCCCCACAGTGGCTGCAAGCATGGAAGGAGCATCATTGATGCCGTCACCGACAAACAATGTCTTATGATGACGAGTCTCCTCCTGAACGAATGCCAGCTTCTCTTCCGGACTCTTGCTGAAATATGTTTCATCAATACCTACCAGCGCAGCGATATGTCTTACTTCGCTCTCTTTGTCCCCGGAAAGCAGGATGAGCCGCTGCGCCCTGTGCTTCGGCCCAAGGTGCTGCACAAAAGGCTGGCTTTCGTCCTTCAGTTCGTCTGCAAAGGACAATTGAGCCGCAAATTTGCCATCCACATAAATCAGGCACTCGAGTCCGCTTGTGCAGGGAAGCAGCGCTGGAAGAGGGCCATAGCGAGCTTCCGCTTTTTTCCTTCCCGTGACATGAACAACATGCCCTTCGATCGTGCCCCGCAAACCATCGCCCGGATGCTCGACTACATTCGTAGGCGAGAAAACAGCAACTTGCCGCTGGCGCGCAGCTTCCAGGATTCCCCTGGCCAGGGGATGCCGAGAGTAGTTTTCCAGGCTGGCGGCGAAAGAAAGCACCTCATCTTCGGTGTAAGCTGGACCACAGAAGATGGCCGCAAGAACCGGGCGTCCGTAGGTTAAAGTGCCGGTTTTGTCGAATATAAAGCTGCGGCAGGAATCAATCTGTTCGAGTACGGCTGCGTTTCTGACAATAATTCCGCGCTTGGCAGCAAGCGAAATTCCACCCAGGATGGCGACTGGAATCGCCAGCAGCAACGGGCACGGAGTGGCAATCACAGAGACGGCGAGGAACCGCTCGGGGTTTCCACTCAGCAGCCAGCCGAGGGTGGCCAGGGCCAGAGCCAGCGGTGTATACCATGCGCCCAGCCTGTCGCCGATGCGGCGTATGCGCGGCTGATTTTGTTCAGTCTGCCGGATGACTTTGAGAATGCGCGCATACCTGGAATCCTCCGGCATTTTCAAAGCACGAATCTTCAAGAGTGTATCGCCATTGATTGCGCCTGAAAGCACCCTCGTGCCCGGAGCCTTTGACAGTTCGAAAGGTTCTCCGGTCAGGAAAGATTCATCCATTCTTCCGTGGCCCTCCGTCACCTCGCCATCCACCGGACAAATATCATGCGGAAACAGCAAAAGCACATCTCCCACACGGACCTCATCGGCGGGGATATTTGTGAAGCTGTTGCCCTTCACACGGTGCGCCTCCGTTGGCATTCTTTGTGCCAGGGCTTTGAGAACGGAAGATGCCTTTCTGGTAGCGTAGCTTTCCAGTGCCTGTCCTCCGGAGAGCATAAGAATGACCACTGCTGCTACCAGGTACTGATGCATGAGCGTTGCGCTGACGACGGAGATGCCGGCAATCAGATCGGAGCCGAATTCCCGGTGAACGAGCTTGCGCAACAGATCGAACAGCAGCGGAGCACCGGCAAGCACAGCGGCGAACAATGGCAGGGCAGCGGTTCGCGCATCGCGATGCAGAGCAAACCTGAGAAGAAGGTGGAACACAATAGCAGAAAAGACAAATACTGCAATGTAAGTATCGCGCGACCACGTCAAAGCCGGCGGTGTTTTAGGCCGCCGGCCTTTGTCTCCAGGTCGCCCTTGCGAAGCAATGGGCGCCTGTTCCGATGTGGTTGCCGAAATCGCCACTTGTTTTCTCCTGCGCCACAGAGTCCGCTTGTAAGAACAACGATCAGCGATTCTTCAGCTTGGTCGCGGAACAATCAGAACAGGACAGTCAGATCGCGTCGCTACTTCATAGGCAGTGCCGCCGACAAAATGACTGGCAAAACCGGCGGCAGCGCCTAGACCACGGGCGCCGACGACGATCAAATCAGTTCGGTGCTCCTTGGCAAGTTCCAGAATCTTGTCTTCGGGCAGACCTAACCTTGCCGTATAGTTGATTTTGGCCAGAGCCCCTACTTCAGCCGGCACATGGCTACATACATAATCATGAAGCTTTCGCAGTATCGTAACGGGATCGAAGGTATCCATTGCGCCGGTTTCAACGTGCAACACAGTCAGTTGCGCATGATGGTTTTCGGCCAGGGCCGCGGCGTAGTGCAGAGCATTGGCGGACTCGGCAGAGAGATCAATGGCGCAGAGGAGGTTACGAAATGCAACGGGTGCAGCATCTTGTTGCGGTGTATGTGGTCCGAGAATGAGTACCGGCCGTTTAGCTCTTCTAAATACTTCTTCTGAGATCGAGCCGACCAGCAATTTTCTGATGCCTTCCCGCCCGTGAGTGGCCAGGATCAGCAAATCAGGATGGCGGCTTTCTACATCTTTGAGAAGATTACCTATACTGGATTCGTTGACGATGACTTCGTGGGACACGTCTTCTACCCCGGCCTTGGAAATCAAGGAACCGATTCTTTCCTCCGGATTCTCTTTCAATGGCAATACTCCGGCCGGCCAGGCAGGGAATGGCTGGGGCCATGTGTAGGAATACACATCCCGGGGAGACATGTGCGCGATGAGCAGCTTCGATCCGTACCATCGTGCCAGAGAAGCGGCATAACGCAATGGTTTCTCCGAATCATCACCCAGATCCGTCAAGACGGAGATCGTTTTCAAGTCCAGATGGCGCTGAGCGGCAACTCCGGGCCGAGTGCTTTCTGCGGCAGAAGATTGCAGGAAGGGCTTGGGAGCAACCTCCTGCTGGGATGACGAAAATGTAGTTTGTGTTCTCATGGCGATACACCTCGCTATTTTCTTCTTTTATGCTATCGCCAGGTTTGTAATTAGACTGTGACCGCGATTACTCATGCGTGTGATCACCGTTACAATTGCAATTGGCGCAACTGGCGAATCGCGTGAGACGCAATAGAAGCAGAAGAAATCTATGATTTGAAGATCTTGTCTATGGCTTGCAGTAGAGCTTTAGGTCCCCGCGATTTATCCAGAACAAGGCTGATCTCAGCGTAATTAACTTCAGGATGGGAAGAGCTGCTGAACACCACCAAGGGCAGGTCCTTGTAAATTTTCTTTATCTCACGGGCAAGCTTGGTTGCGCTCGTCTCCTGGAACTCGCTATCCATAACGACTGCATTAATCCGGCTTTGCTTCAGGAGTTCGAGCCCAGCCTGTGCACCGGTAGCGGTGAGGACAGAATAACCATTCGCTTCCAAAAGGGCCCGGTAAATCAGCAACATTCCTGGAGAGGGGTCAATGCATAATATCGACGGACGCGAATTAGATTCCACGTTTTTCACAGAGAGGGTACTCTCTTCCAGCCATTGAGATTGCATTAGACCGCCAGTTGCTCAAGTATTTCAGGACGAAGCACGATCAAAGATGAACCCTTGACCAAGATGACCTTATCACGCTGAAATTGCTGTAACACGCGGCTAACGGTTTCACGAGAGGTCCCAGCCATGGCAGCAATTTCTTCCTGAGTAAACGACAGCACAAACCGTTGCTCCGTACGTCCTGATTGAAGGTGGTCTTTAAGCCATTCCAGCAGAAGATTTGCCAGCCGCCCTGCAACGGTAGCGGGAAGCGCAAGACGCCGAACGTCATTGAACACAGCCTGGTACTCTTTGAGCATCAGACGAGTTGCGGCCCGGGCCGCCTCGGGATCCTTCTCCAGATGTTTGAGGAAGTCGCGGACAGGGATTGCTTGTACCTGGGCAGCCTCGATAACTTCGGCCGTAACTTCATAGGGAGCGGAAGCCAGTGTTGCACTCAGTCCCAGAACGGTACCGGGACGGGCAATTCGTAGAATCATAGTTTTGCCTCCCTGAGAAGCAACGGACAGTTTGATCCGGCCGCTTTTTACGATAAACACATGTTGAGGCCGTTCCCCTTCGATGAACAAAGTAGCGCCACGAGGATAAGAGACTTCCATGCCGACGTCTTCAAGAGATGGAAAGAGGTGCGGTTTGGGCTCGCCGAATCGCTGATATGCCTGCCGGATAACACTTGGAAGAGACTTGGTTGACTGTACAGCTAAACTGGATGACGCCATGATCAAACCTCCTAAAGGTCGTTACCAAGATGCCCCTTGAAATATATGGGCACTTTGCTTAAGGCATCCTGCTGGCCAAACTTGTAACTGCTTGAATTTGCGGAGCTTGAATGAAGAAGCCTACGGAACTGGAGAAGGCTATTGTGCGAAATAGCGCAGCAAGACACAGGTCAGTTGCGCTAAATAACGCAGATGCGGGAAACCAGGCTCACTGGCGCGACTTTGATAATCAAAGTGGCGGAGGTTCTGGAAAGATATAAGATTTGAGATAATCTGCACCGTTACCGCTGAACGTGAATAGCAAGGACCTTGAACGCGTGTCTAAACCAGTTTCTTTCGTCATCATTGATGACAATCCGCGCAGCCTGGAATTCATCTCCACGGCCTTCTCGCGCGAAGGCATAGCGATTTTTACCGCCTCGAATCCAGAAGAAGGTCTGGACCTCGTGTACTCGCACCGGCCACAAATTGTAATGACAGATCTGGTCATGCCGGGCATGACCGGGTTGGAGGTGTTGGAGCGGATCATGGACTTCGATCCCGCTACCGATGTCGTTTTGATGACGGCCCATTACACGACTGAAACAGCAATAGAAGCCATTCGAAAGGGAGCAGCGGACTACCTGAACAAACCTATTTCATTGCCCGTTCTTCGTGAGCGCGTTGGGCGCCTGATCGAAACAGCTTTGCAACGCCAACAGATCACGGGTGTGGATGATGACTTGTTCCGTAAAGCGCAGTTTGAAGGAATGATCGGCCGCGCGCCACAGATGTGGGAGTTGTTTTCGCGGATGCGGCGTATCAGCCCGCATTATCGCTCTGCCCTGATCACCGGCGAGACCGGCACCGGAAAAGACATGATAGCTCGTGCGCTGCATGGTTTGAGCCCAGCTAAAGGCAGATTCGTCGTTCTGAACTGCTCTGCTGTCGTTGAGACGCTTTTTGAAAGCGAGCTGTTTGGCCACGTACGCGGCGCCTTCACGGGAGCAGATCGCGACAAGCCGGGCCTGTTCGAACATGCCAGCGGAGGCACCTTGTTTCTGGACGAGATTGGTGACATGCCGCTGGCTACGCAAGCCAAGCTGTTGCGGGTCTTGCAAGACCAGGAAATCCTTCGCGTCGGTTCTCTATCACCACAGAAAATTGATGTCCGCATTCTGGCAGCCACGAATCGCGACCTGCGCAGCGCCATCGCTGATAAACAGTTTCGAGAAGATCTGTATTATCGCCTGTCTATGGTTGAGATCCATGTGCCGCGGCTGGGCGAACGCATGGAAGACATTCCTCTGTTAACGCGGCATTTTATCGAGAAATTCGCGAAGCAATATGGCAAGGATATTCGCGGACTTACACAGCGTGCGCAGATCCTGCTCTCGCGGCACGGCTGGCCGGGAAATGTGCGTGAACTGGAGAACGTGATCGGGCATGCCTGCATGATGGCCATGGGAGATACGCTCGATGTCGCCGATCTTCCTGAATGGCTCAGGCAGCCCGCTGGGAAAATTCAGCCTCAAAGTACGTCTTCGACCGAGGTCAGTAGTGTAGACACAAGTGCACCGCCTCCATCTTCCTTCGACGAACATGAAAAGACACTCTTGCTGCAGACCCTGGAACAAGTTCACGGCAATCAGTCAGAAGCTGCCCGCCAGCTTCGGATTGGCCGCGATGCGCTACGTTACAAGATGAAGAAACATGGTCTCATGTAAGTTATCGAGGAACACTTGTGTAACTGGATAGGCCGGGGTCGAGCAACCGGCTGATTTCCGCCCTGAGCGTAGCCAGGGAAACCGGTTTCGTCAGGTATCCATTGAAGCCGGCAGCCAGAGCTTTCTCGCGGTCTCCTTGCATGGCGCTGGCGGTAATCGCAACAATGGGAGTCTTCAAGAACCGGGAGTCGCGCCTCAATTCCTGGAGTACGTCAAAGCCCCCCAGCTTGGGCATCTGCAGATCAAGCAAGATCAGATCAGGCAGCTGATCTTTGGCTTTGGCCAAGCCATCCCCTCCATCGACAGCCTCGATGACCTCATATCCTTGCGGCTTTAAGGCGCTGCGGAGCAGCTCACGGCTGGTCGCTCGATCTTCGACAATCAGTATTCGTTTCATGCGGCCTTTCGGAAGTACCCCAATGCAGCTGACTATTGCGGTTCATCCACCGTAGGGGGTGTTGAGGGTCCCTGCAATGGCAAGGTGAGCGCGAATTCACTGCCTTGCTGCGGCTGGCTTTTTACCGAGATGTGGCCGCCATGCATCTCAACCAATTGTTTTGTAATTGGCAGGCCGAGACCGGTGCCCTCTCGAACTCCGGCAGTGGTATTGCCGACCTGGTAGAACTTTTCAAAGATGTTTGCATGTTCCTCGGAAGGGATGCCGACGCCGGTATCGCCAACAGTGATCACCAGTGAGCCGCCATGCGCTGAGGATTCAATCCAAACCGTACCATGATCAGGGGTGAACTTAACCGCATTGCTCAGCAGGTTGTAGAGGGACTCTTTGACCCGCAGTCGGTCAGCGTAAAGCGGTCCGTCATACATTGCCCGCTGTTCAATCCTGATCTCTTTTGCAATGGCCCGCTGTTGTATACCGGTTAATACCTCTTGTACGCACTCGGAGAAATTGAAAGAGGTGAATTGAAGCGCGAGTCTTCCGGATTCAATCTTGCTGAGATCAAGCACCTCGTTAATCAGTTCAAGCAGGTGGCTGGAGTCTCGTAAAATGTGTCCGAGAAACCGCTTCTGTTTTTCATTGAGCGGCCCTTCGATTTCTTCCGTTAGAAGCTCAGAAAATCCGATGATAGTATGCAAAGGAGTGCGCAATTCATGGCTCATGCTGGCCATGAATTCGCTTTTTAACCGGTTGGCTTGTTCAATTTCACGATTGCGGCGTTCCAGTTCCTGGTTTTTCGCCGCGAGTTCGGTCGTGTATTGCTCCCGCACCGCGCGCAGATGATCTTCGGCCTGCTTGCGCTCGCTGATGTCACGAATCAGGGCGATGACATGAAATTCACCATCCACCATGTTGGGACTGAGACTGATTTCCACCGGGAACAGAGAGCCGTCTTTTCTTTGCGCCTTGAGCTGCAGGCCGCTTCCCATGGGCCTGACCTGTGGATGTGACGTATAGTTATCGCGGTGGCGGTGGTGTTGAGGCCGCACACTGTCGGGAACCAGCTTTTCCACCTTGAGTCCGAGCAACTCGTCCCGGCTGTAGCCAAACATCTTCTCCGCCGCCTGGTTCAGCAACGTAATATTCCCCTGCTGGTCAACCTCGAGGATGCCATCGGGAGCCGCCTCTAGAAGATTACGAAACCGTGTTTCGGCCCTCGCTTCGGCAGCAGCTATTTGCGTATTCCGTGCAGGTTGTGATTTCGGGCTCAAGAGATACAGTAACCTTTCCCGCAGATGCGGCAACGCATCATCCAGGCGCAATCGATACTTGCATTCTATCTAAAATCACCTGATTTAATGTGACCGTTGTTTTTTCCGCTTGTTTGATTCCAATCACACAGCCGCGTGACAGTCATCACAGCCCAATCTTTATATCGGGCGCATAGTCACCATAGAAATTAAGGAGGCGATTATGAGAAACGCCGTCAGAGTTATCTTACGAGCGCTCCTGGTTGTGGTTCTGGTGACCTTGGCAGGCGTCACAGCCACGTCCCAGGAAAGCAAACCACCGCTTCCCGGCATTCCAAAGTATGAGCCGCTGAGCGAAGTAACTTTGCAAGGAAGAGTTCAAGAGGTGAAGGAATATCATTGCCCGATCAGCGGGACGCTGGGCAGCCATATTGCGGTCAAAGAGGAGGGAGTAGGCGCGGGCGTCGTGGAAGTGCATCTCGCGCCGGTTACCTTTCTCAAAGAATACGGCATCACGATCAAACCAGACGATCTGGTAACCATTGTCGGCGTGAGGGTCGTCTTTAACGGCAAGCCGGCCATGCTGGCCAAGACAGTGACTGTGCAAAGAGACACGTACGCCTTCCGCAATAGCAAAGGCGCGCCTCTGTGGTGAATTGATGTTGTTCCAAAAAGGGTGACTCCTTAGCAAGTAGTACCTTAAGTAGTGGGCCTCTGTGCCCACTACTTTTTTTCATTTGGAAAATCACTGACACGGGTTGCAAACCATGCGGGTACCCAGAACACAAAAGGAAAGCTCTTTCTCGTCCTACGTTATTGTCACTGCACAGGTGTGACGTAGGTCACATCCGGGGTGTGAGTAAGAGTCTTAATCTATGTTGTAGGTAACTGTATTCAAGAGGAGCTGCCATGGCCCCGGCATATAACTTTCAAATCATCGAGAATTGTTTAAAATGCCAACACCGTGAGGACCACCTGTTTTGTAACCTTAGCAACAGTGCTTTAATCGCACTGCAAAAAATCAAAGCGACGTCGGTTTATCCCAAGGGCGCATTATTGTTCATTGAAGGGCAAGCGCCGCGCGGGGTCTATATCCTATGCACGGGACGGGCGAAGCTCTCCACAACTTCCGCAGCGGGAAAGAGCATTATTCTTCGCATCGCCGAGCCGGGAGAAGTGTTGGGATTGAGTTCGGCAGTTTCAGATGCGCCCTACGAGGCGTCGGTGGAAACGCTTGAGCCTACCCAGGCCAATTTTATCTCGCGAAGCGACTTCTTGAATTTCCTGAAAGAGCATGCCGATATCGGCATAAGGGTTGCGCAGCAGCTTACCCATAACTGTAAGTGTGCCTACGATGAAATCCGCTCGCTGGGTCTATCGAACTCCGTTCCTGAAAAGATCGCCAAGCTCCTTCTGCACTGGTCAGAACATCCTCTCAATTTTCCCAAAAAGAAACCTAATGAGATTGCGATACGGGTCACACTGACGCAGGAAGAGATTGCCCAGTTTGCGGGGACCTCCCGCGAAACGGTTTCCAGAGTGCTGAGCGAGTTCAAGAGAAAAGGCTGGCTCAATATCAAGGGAGCGACTTGGTGCATTACGAACAAACCTGCCCTGGAAAGACTTGTGACCACGTAAGTCACACGGTTGCGTGACTGCAATCACATCTTGCGCAATCCCAGGACGGCTATATTGGCAGCATGAATTACACAGTTGTGAATGGACAAAATACGGCTACAAATACAAATGTGAATGAACTGTACGCGCCGCTGCCGGCCGAGATACGTCACAAGCTGGAAAGGCATGAACAGATTAAGACAGTGCCCGCGGGCACACGTCTCATCAGTCAAGGCATTGCTCAAGCTTATCTTTTCATCATCAATTCCGGTTCGGTGGAACTATCGGTGCCCTCACTGGGGAGGAGTATCAAGGTCGCCGTGGCGGGCAGCGGGAAAGTTTTCGGGCTGCATGCCATGGTCTCAGGAGAGCCGCCAAAGGTGAATGTCACCTGTCTTGAAGAGTGCGCTGTGACACTGATTCCGAAAGAAAAGTTTACTGAGATACTGCAGGGCAATCCGCAGATATACTTTGCCATTGCCAAGATTTTGAGCCAGGATCTTCGGATCGCCGATGATCTGCTTCGTCGTATTCCCCGCAACTCGGGCCCGGGCCGCCGCTTCAAGAACGATAAAGTCAACTGACTGAAATATCGCCCGAGAGTTGCTCTCGCAATCTTTCACAAAAAATTATCGCGGATCGCATGGAATCGCGCAGGTAAAGTTGTGCGTCAATGCACAAGAGGTTTTTCAAGATCGCAAATGGCGGTAACGACTCTCTCTTGTGGGGCGCCAAAGCGAAAGCCGGCCTTTGCGAAAAGGTCTTTCATATTCATATTTTCGGCAAGCAATGAGCCTTCAAGCCTGGCAATGCCTTCCTTACGGGCGATTTCAATGGAGCACTGCAACAGGTAACTGCCCAACCCACGGTGCTGGTACTTGTCGGCAACAATAAAAGCTACTTCGGCATCATTGCCGGTGCGATTACGGATGAGCCGCGCGATGCCGGCGATATGCCTGGCTCCGCTTTGATCCACATGTTCGGCCACCAGGGCGAGCTCGCGGTCGTAATCAATAAAACACTTGGTGACCAGCCTCTCATGAGAAACCCGAGAGTCCAGATGCAAAGGCGCGAAATAGCGCAGATAGACGCTTCTTTCCGAAAGCTCCTGGTGAAACTCGACCATAAGGGGCTCGTCGTCGGGCCGGATAGGACGCACCGTGAATGACGCGCCATCGCTGGCCTGCCAGGCGGAAATATATTGGACGGGATAAGGCCGAATCGCGGGACGAGGAAGGCGCGCATCTTGAACGGTAGCAGGATGCAGAACTATGCGGGCATCGAGCGCCATCAAAACATCCGGCCCTGCGAGCAGCGGATTGATTTCAATGTCGGCGATGCGAGGATGGTCAACGACAAGCTGACCGAAGCGAACCAGAAGCTCTCCAAGCTTTTCCATGTCTACCGGCTTTCTGCCGCGAATTACTTTGAGTGCCTGATAAATGCGGGTGTTTTCCATCATGCGGCGCGCCAGCGTCGTGGTAAGTGGCGGTAGCGCGTGCGAGGTGTCCTGCATGCTCTCGACCCACGCACCTCCCAGACCGAACACCAGGACAGGCCCAAATTGGGAATCGGTCGAGCTACCTACAATTAATTCATAACCAGAGCGATTGATCATCGGTTGAACGGTAACCCCCTGGAAAGCGCCTTCGGTGGAAAATGCGTTCTTGATCTCGGAGTAGGCTGTGCGCACAGCGGCGGGGGCGCACAGGTTCAACTTCACCCCACCCTGATCGGACTTGTGGGTCACGGTTTCAGAGTGGAGTTTCAGCACGACGGGATACCCAATGCTCTCGGCTGCAGCCACAGCCTCGTCGACTGATGTAGCCACCTGCGTAGCGGCAGTCGGTATCTGGTAAGCCGAAAGCACCTGTTTGGACTCGTACTCAGTGAGGATGGAGCGTTGATTCTTCTGGGCATCGGCAATGATCTGCCCGACGGCTCGTGATGCAATCTCGGTCAAGCCGGGCGTTAATACCGGAGTCTCATAGAGCGCTTGCAGGTTCAAGTTGTAACGCCACATGTAGGCAAAACTGCGGGCAGCTGCGTCCGGATACTCAAAGGTAGGAATTCGAGCCTCATTGAGAACGTTCGAGGCCAATTGCATGCGGCTGCCGCCCATCCAACTGGCAAGCAATGGTTTAGAAACGTTTTCAGCGGCTTTGCTCAGAAGTCCGGCAGTCTTTTCCGGCTCGGTCATTCCCTGGGGAGCGAGAATTGAAAGCACGGCATCGCAGCCGGAATCGCGCGAAACAATTTCCAGCGCTTTGACATAAGTTTCCGAGGAGGCGTCACCGAGAGTATCTACAGGATTGCCATGGCTCCAAGCCGCAGGAAGAAATTTGCTGAGAGCATCCTTTGTGTCGCTGGAGAGTGGAGCGAGCTGACCGCCGTTGGTGAGTAACGCGTCGGTGGCCAGCACGCCGGCGCCGCCAGCATTGGTGACGATGGCCAGACGCGGACCCTGCGGGCGCGGCTGTTTTCCCAGCACCTCGGCCATGTCGAACAGCTCGGCAATATTGGCTACGCGCAAGATGCCACAGCGCCGGAAAGCAGCTTCAAAAATCTCATCTGAACCGGTGATCGCCCCGGTATGCGACGCCGCGGCCTTGCGCGCAGCCTCAGTCCTCCCAGGCTTAATAATGATGATGGGTTTCTTTAAGGAAATCTCACGGGCCGCCGAGAGGAAATTCCGGGCATTTCCGATGGACTCCATATATATAAGGATGCTGGTGGTATAGGGATCATCGCCATAGTGGTAAATCAGGTCTCCCCAGCCGACATCAAGCATCGAGCCTACGGAAACGAACCCGCTAAAGCCCACATTCTCACGCCGGCTCCAATCGAGAATAGCGGTGCAGAGTGCTCCGCTCTGGCTGAGGAAGGCTAGGTTCCCCGGCAACGCGCCGGATTGTGCGAAGGTAGCGTTGAGTCCGGTGCGCGGATTCATGACTCCCAGGCAATTTGGGCCAATCACCCGCAAAGGACTGGCAGCCAACACCTGCCTCAGTTTCCGCTCGCGCTCAATTCCTTCTGCTCCCAACTCGGCGAATCCGGCAGAAATCACGATTGCGCCGCGCACACCGGCATCGGCGCACTGCTGCAGGATGTTGGCGACTGTTTCTGCGGGAGTGATCACGACCGCCAAATCCACTTTTTCGCGGATTGCGGCGATATTTGGATAGCAACGGATTCCCATCACATTGTTGCGGCTGGGATTCACCGGAAAAATGGTGGCGCCGGAGGGTTGCTCGAGCAGATTCCGCAAAACGCTACGGCCTACGCTGGCTGATTTTTCAGTTGCCCCGATGACGGCGATGCTTCGTGGATGAAAAATGGGCGTAAGTGGGTTCTGCGGCATCGTGGAACTCTTCTCTAAATTCGATTCTGATACCGATGACCGCCGAACTGCCGCGGTTACAGAATCTATCCCTTATATACTGATTCCCTTGCTTCTGTCTCGGCAGAAGCAAGGTTTGAAGAACTCCTGCTCTTTGTTGACGGCCCTCCATCTTCGAAGAGCCGTTTGAGCTGATTGAGATCTTGATCCAAGATTTTGTTGGGATCTGCCCCCAGGAATTCGGCGATGAATTGCCCCAGGATTCCCGCAGGCGGCCGATAGAACATGCGAATGTGCACCCTGGTGCTGCCGTCATACAGTGGGTCAAAGCGCACTATGCCGAAATTCCCCACAGAAGAGCCCGGCAGGCTCTTCCACTCGATCAGCGTATTGGAAATGACTCGGGTGATTACTCCTTCCCAGGTGACCGCAATTTTGCTGGGGCCGATCAACCTCCACCGGTATAGGTTCTCGCCCAGCCTCTCTATGTTGCTGACATGGGAAAAGGCCCCCGGATAATTCTCCGGGTTTGCCCAGAAATCAAATACATCAGAAAGTGGGGCGTCAATCCGGATTGTCTTTTCCAACTCAAACC
>DASREY010000009.1:0-18789 GCA_035651775.1 Terriglobales bacterium | reverse complement strand
TCATTCGTTCGCGACCGAACCCGGGAAATGCGCTATCCTGTTCAGGTGCGCCCGTAGCTCAGCTGGATAGAGCGAACGCCTCCGGAGCGTTAGGTCGGGAGTTCGAATCTCTCCGGGCGCGCCATAACCTTCAGCATTGGTTTTCAAACTCATCAACCGTGCACAGTGGACCTTCTGCCTCGCTCAGGAGTTCGCCAAGAGCATTATTTTGAATGACCTGATGGAGTCGATAGATTTTATGAAGCCGATAAATTTTATGAATTTGACGATACCAATCCCGGCCCTGTAATTTGTAAGTTGTTTTGAATCAACGACGGGTCAGGCATCTCAAAGCGCCGGCCCACAGGACCTCTAAAAACCATGGCAAAATATAAACTCGAATATATCTGGCTTGACGGCAAAACTCCTGTTCCCGATCTGCGCGGCAAGACTTTGATGAAGGAATTTGAGCATCCACCCACGCTTGCTGACCTGCCCCTCTGGGGTTTTGACGGCAGCTCCACCATGCAGGCCGAGGGCAAAAGCTCTGACTGCGTGCTAAAACCTGTGGCTCTGTATCCTGATGGAAGCCGCAGGGACGCTTATATCGTCCTTAGCGAAGTCATGCACCCGGATGGCACTCCGCATTCCACCAATGCACGGGCTACCATCGAAAACGACCCTGACTTGTGGATTGGTTTTGAGCAGGAATACTTCCTCTTTCAAAATGGGCGGCCTCTGGGCTTCCCAGAGAGCGGTTACCCTCCTCCGCAAGGCCCATATTACTGCGGCGTTGGCTACAAATACATGGGCAATCTGGCCCGCAAGATCGTCGAGGAACACCTGGAGCTCTGCCTCACCGCTGGCATCAATCATGAAGGCATCAATGCTGAAGTTGCCAAAGGTCAGTGGGAATTCCAGATTTTTGCGAAAGGCTCTGCCAAAGCGGCCGATGACACCTGGACCGCTCGCTATCTGATGATGCGTCTCTGTGAGAAATACGAAGTGGATATGGTGTTGCATTGCAAACCGATCAAAGGCGACTGGAATGGATCTGGCATGCACTGCAACTTCTCGAATAAATACCTTCGCGAGGTAGGCGGCAAAGAATACTTCGAAGCCGTCATGAAGGCATTTTCCGACAACATCGCCGCCCACATCGGTGTGTACGGCCCAGATAATCATCTGCGGTTGACAGGCCACCATGAAACGCAAGCCATTGATAAGTTCAGCTATGGTCTTTCTGATCGTGGTGCTTCGATCCGGATGCCCGTTAACTTTGTCAAGAATGGCTACAAGGGCTATCTGGAAGATCGCCGCCCGAACGCCGAAGGTGATCCCTACCAGATCGTCTCGCGCATTCTGAAGACGCTCAATAGCGTCCCCAAGCCTGCGGCTCTGCGCGGCGTAGGAGCATAGAGAACCATCGTTTAAATCCATATGCCACAGATTCAATTCGAATAACCGGAATTGAGTCTGTGGCATTAACTTAAATCTAATCGTCCACTCTCCTGCTCATGTTTCCTTAAATTACACAAAATCCCCCTCCTGGAAACTGATTTCTGCTACTCTTGGCGTTAAAAGCTCACTCTCTTCCGTATATGAATATTCGAAAAATGCGATATCCCATCCTGGCGGTCCTGGCGATGATGTTTGCCGGGGTTGGCTGCACGCGTCCGCCCAGCATTCGGCATTATCAAAAAGATGGGATGCAGTTCTCGTATTATTCAAATTGGACCATCGTCAAAGACGCAGCTGTCGATGGCAAGCCAGACGTGAGAGCGATTCACATTGAAGGACCGGGCAATGCTGTAGTAAGCCTGATCTGCGTGCCTCCATCGAACGGTCAAACCCTGGAAGGCTTCGCCGCCGGAGTTGCACAGCGGCGTGACGCAGCTATCGAAAGCAAATTAAGTATCGGCTCATTCAAGGCGGCCGAGGTCAGTAAAGGCGCATCGGGGGCCATAACGGGAACAGTTGCCGGCGAAGAGCAGCAAGGCATACTGCAACAGTTCAGCATTGATGTGCTGGGAACGCAAGTGCCGCACGAGGCCAAGTTCTATATGGTGAGCCGGCAAAGATACAAGGTGATGATCATGTCGCAGGTTTCTATTGCCAGTGCCGCTGCCACTCATCCCGGCTCTGAGCTGATTCTTAGAACCCTGGCTATTGACTGAGAGTTCAGCCCACAACAGGCTCGTTCAACCCTCCTTTCTTGCTGTAACCCCTTGCCAATAAGCTCGGTCGTGAGTTCTTTCCCTAGACTGCGCGGAACAGCGGAACAAAAGAGGCGCCACAATTGGAGCGCCTCTTTCTGTAGAACGCATTTTGGTGACTGCTTTAGGGTGCCGGAGGTGGAGGCGGTGGACAAGGCAACGCCGAGTGAGGAAGCGCGGCCTCGTTGGGAAAGCTGAATGTGCCGTCGATGGCATTGGAAGTTTTTCCCATTTCGAACCACTGCAAGAGGGCCTCGGTCTGCGGATGATAAGTAAATACCTCGTGCCGCTCCCGCAACTTGATATCCACTGTGGAAACCGGCAGCACTTCGACAGGATCACCGGTCTCGAGGTTACCCTGGCAAATGCGGGCATTAGCAGGCACGCCCGGGAACTGCCACAGCGGGGTTATGTTATTGACAAAGGGATCGTTAAACGCCTCCGAGGTTTCGTGCGAGAGTGGAGTTACATCCTGTACTCCTCCGCGAAATATTCCCGGCGAGGTCCAGCTTGCATACTGAAAGACCCAGCGTGGCTGCGGGAGTGTATTCGATTTCGAGATGAAGGTGTGGAACCCAAGCACGCAGCAACCGGCAGGCTGCCCCTGAGCGTTGATGGAGAACAGGAATGTGTTGGGGAACAGAGACATGTTCAACGCCTTAGTGCTGAAGTTATTGGCAATAATCTCATTGACCGCCTGATTGAAGAGGAGGTTCTGGAAGAGCAGGTCCAGCACAATGACGTATTGATTGCCGTTGGGCGCGGTCTTGACGAAGTAAGCCTGGACTGGCTTTATGACCCCGCCAGGAAAAACAACATTAACGAACCGCGGTATCCGCATGGTTGTGCGATCCACGACCTGGTGACGCAGTTCGGTGTGCCAATCTTCCTCCATCCGGTGGAAGAATTCGGCGCGTTGCACCGCATCGGCGAACTGGATGTGACGTCCCGAAGCATAATTGGCTTCCTCAAAATTGGGCGAGTCTTCCACCAGATCGCTGAACGTGAACGGCACATTCATGTTTACGGTGCCATCGGCGTTGAGCAGTTGCAGGGAAACTTCGTTGATTTTTGCGGGAATCACCGTCCTTCCGCCTGCGAGCGGATGGTTGCCGATCATAATGAAGGGAAACACCCTGCCCTGCGATATGCCTGCCTGGCCTGCGAACGCACCGGCGAAGGTGGGTAAGGTGTCAAGCCCGTCAATGTTTCCCTCAGGGTTGGGAGTATCCGTATCGCCTCGCCCGGCGCTGCTGGGCGCGGCGTCGCTTATGTTTGCGCTGTTATCCACAGAGCTGTCTGCCCCTGCAATTCCTGAAGTCAAGGCTTCCCTGGAGGTGGTTACCCCGTCTGGAAATACCAGGGTGACCCCTGAAAGATCTACGGGTTGATTTGACATGGAGTTTAGGTCGACTGCTGGTACCTTGAGATAATTCGTATCGTAGTCCCCGATTGGAAAAGCCTCATTCACCGGGGAGTTTGTTGCGCTCTGGGCCAAACCGCTGCTCATGGCGCAAATTAAAAACAGCACAACAAAGATGCAATAGCTCGCAATTTTCATACACCTTTCTCCTGCACAGCTTGTTATTCAAACTATGGGGCCCACGTACGGTACAACTGTTTTTGAAGTTAAGAAAAACGTGAAATGGTTTTTGTTTTGGGGTTGCGTCATGCAGCCAATTGGCTTCATTGACGCCTGCAGATACAGAATGCAAATCTAGACGATGATTGTTACGAAGTTGTCACCAAAATATCTCGATTCGATTAAAATTTTGTCTGCGTGCAGGGAAAGCTCCTGCTTGACAGATTGGATGCAAACCCGCCAGAAGAGTGCCCCATATTAGAGCTGTATTAGCCCGCATCGTAGAATTTTCCATATTGGTCCTTGTATCGTTTTGGAATCTTGCATTTCCCTGCCTCTCGGACCGGTCATTGGAAGAACGCAAAAAGCAAAAAACATTGCGGAAAGATTTTGATTTTTTAGGGAAATAAGAAAAAAAGAAATGTTTTATTTTCAACGAGATGTGAGCTGGATCAGAAAACTGGATTGCTATCGCTAACCTGGTTCACTCAATGGAACAATCCCGGGACAGAAGCTCGCTGTCCCGGGATTCTCTATTCTTTGCAGTTACCCGTCGGTCAGACCATTACCGGCGAGCGTCGTCATCGTGGTGGTCATCCCTGTCATCATCATCTCCGTTAAGAAGTTCGAGGGACGAATGCAGGCTGAACCGGCCAATGGTGCGATAGTCGCCCAAACCGTTCTTGGGCTTCTGGGTGTGATAGCCGGCGAAAACCACCGTGAGATTGCGTTCGTTGAGGAGGGTTCCACTGGGAGCATACACGCGCCCGGCAAACCATCCTGGTGCATCTCCCACAACGGGGGTATGGGCAGGAATCGTAACCAGACTGGTCCCAGCGCCTGTGGCAGGCACGCCTTGCGCGTTGACCGACAGCGTAGCCGGAAAGACGGAAGCAATGGGATTATTGATGCCGTTCACCACCGTCCAATGGATGAGATCGGTTGATTCGGCGTAGCCGATGTAATGGAAGGCATCCGAATCGGCGTCAATGCAATTGCCGCCGGAGAACAGAAGTCCAAAGCGGTGGCCAGGCAGCTTGAGAATCGTGCCCGCTGTCGCCAGCCAGCGCGTCCCGGTCATAGAGACGGTGGTCGGGTCGTTCAAGCCCTCCAAGGCTCCCAGATCCGTGAAGTTTACACCGTCAGTGGTCGAGGCCAGGCGCAGATGAGTAATATCGTCGTTGGGAGAAAGACCACCATTGCTGGCGTAGAAAGCTGACCAGAATGTGGCGCACTGTTGAACTGCCGGAAGCGCGGTGCTTCCGGTTTTGTCGCCTTTGAGGATCTTTTGCTCATAAATAATTGTCAGCGGCTTGCTGCCGGGGACGATACCCAGGATGCCGTCTGGATTTAACAGCCCATGCGTATGAAAGGTCGGCTCGGGCAGGCTCGAGGTCTGATCTGTCGGCGCATCGGTAAGAGCTGGCGCGCCATTCAGCGGTTCGCCGGGTAGCGGCGTTAGATCGTGAATCATGAGGTCATCAACATCAATGTGATTGTTGGCGCGAATGAGGGTGTAGAGATAGGTGTGGCCGGCAATTTTGATGACGAACTGATGTCCCTGGCCATCGTCATCGCCATTGTCGCTGTTGTTAGGATCAACACCGTTGTCTTTGTCGCCATCGGGATCTTTCTGCACCTGGTCGGGGCAATGGGTTCTTAACTCAAGCGCCTTCTGCTGGAAAGTCCAGGTAAAACCGGCATCATCGGAAAATGCCGCCACAATGGCCTCATCCGTATCCTTCGGACGCCAGTCAAAGTACCCCTGCAGGTGCTTCCCATGTCCAACAATAAAAGGGAAATAATAAGGCTGCATGCGCTCGGTGCCCGGATTGCCAATCTGGTTTCCATGAGCGTCGCAATAGCCCGCCGACTTAAGCCCGTTGGCTGCGCCCGACTGTTCCAGGGTCCATGGACCGCCTGTGATCATGGTTTCGGTAGGGGCTCCATTTCGTGTCCAATGGTTTGGCTCTTGGGCCACCAGTGCACAGGTAAGCGAAACCCCGAATGCGATTCCAAAAAGTATCTTTTTCAAGATTGTCTCTCCTCTATGAGTGTGGGCGGAGAAAGGACCTGCCACATCACCTCGGCCGCCGCAAGAATTTTTCGTGCGCACGAATTTTAGCTGCCAGGTTTCCCGTTGATGTTAAGAGAAGATGAAATTGGTGTGAAAGATTGTAAGAACCCGGTCGGCCCATACAATAATGGCCGTCGCTGAACAGAAATCCAGATATGCACTACAGTGAAAGAGCGCGGCTTATAGCTTTGTGGGAAAATCCACGATTTATTGAAACACGAATTTTCACGATCATGCTTGCATTGATTTTTGCGGGCGCCTGAAAGTATCGGGAAATGCAGGGGCGCTTCATAATCGAGCCTTTGATTTTCCAGGCCTCCGCGCTCCTCCGTCTCCCCCGCGGTTCAATGACACCTCAATTACTCTCGACTGCCATAAGCTTCTGCGTGTGCTCCAGGATGCGCGCATCCTCTTCCAGTGCGCGCCTTCGGTTGGCCATGCGCCAGCGCATCTCCAGCACGAATTTATCGATGTTATAGCGGTGTCCGGTGCGCGGATCGCGCCCGTAATTGACCCCCGGCAGCGCATCCATGGCCTCAAGCTTCACCAGCGCGTCTCTTACGATAATCGCGTTTTCTTCGTTCGGATCTTTCATCCACATGCGCTCGGCAAAGAAGGCGCGCGTCCACTCGCGCTCCAGTTCGGCGGCATCGAGCAGGTAATTGAAGCCTTCTTGCAGAGACGCAAGTTGCTCCGGCGTCAGGTAGCGGGCGGCGTTTTGCACGTCAGCCATGCTGTCGCGCACCTGCTGGATCACCTGATCTTTTTCGTCCACGAGCTGGGCGAACAGCGCTTTATCGGGAGAGTAGAGTCCTTGCTCCAGCGCCTTGTCGGCGGGATCCTTTGTCCATTTGTAGCGCGAACGCAGTAGGATGTGCTCGAAGTAGTAAGGATAGTCTCCCCACTCCTCACCAATGGATTTTGTAAGCCAGAATCCCAGGAACCAGCGTCCGTGATGCTGGATGAACTCGGTGCGCTTCAGGGCGGAAACAACGTAGGGCACAGCTTCTTTCGGGTAGTGGAGCGCCGCCCAGTCGCGCATCACTGTGTCCACATCCAGGTCAGGGTCTTGCATGAAGCGCGAAAAAGCATAGAGATTGATTTCGTGCGAGTCGTTGAAGGGGTGGGCCCAAAAGAAATGCGCGCGTCCCACGGCGCCAATCATGTGGGTATCGCGAGCGCGTTGCATGTAGCGCTTGATATAGGCCACCTGCGCGTAGTGGCCTTCCCTGCTCCAGGCCTTTTCCACTCCCAGGTCGGGCTCCATGATCTGCTGCTTCTTTCCCACCTTGCCGTGCATGGGATCGGGCGGATACCAGGGATCGAACTCATGCACCGAATCTTTATTCATAATGATGATGTCATCGGGCAGCTTGGTAATGGCCGCGGCGAAGTACTCCATCTCTTTGGGTTCGTAAAAGAAGTTGCGGAGAATAAGCTTTTTGTTGTGCTTCTTGACCACGTCATAGACCAGCTTGGCGATCACGTAAATGCGTTCGGCCGGCGGCAGCTTCGACTGCACTTCAGAGTCCCGGAAGACTTTGTTGTCGCTTTCATGCAGCGTAAGCACGAGGCCGGCGGCGGTAGGGCATTTATCGAGAAGGCGCTCGTAGCGGTCGCGCAGGTAGTCCATTAATGCGGGATCGTCCATGTTGACGCGGTTCCCCATATGGAACCCGGAGGTCACAGCCGCCTGCGATAGTCGCGGATCGTCTGGGCTGAGCTGCGTCTTGACGCGAAAGCGGTCAGGGATGTCGTCGAACTCATGCACCCACAGATACCAGCTGATCTTCTGCTGGTCCGCCAGGGAACCCAGGTAGAGGATGTCGCGCTGCCGCTCATCGGAATTCAGGAATTCCTCCACGTGATCAAACAGGCCATGCGAGAAGATAAAGAAATTGACGCCATAATCAGGCGCTCTCTTGATGGCCTCGGCAAGCTCGGGCACGTTGCGTTCGTGGAACTGCCATCCATTCATGGTGAAGGGCGCAGCCAGCAAACAATTACCGGTGAGCAGGAAAAGAAGAAAAGAGAATAATTTGCGCATAGTCCCCCGCAGCACAAGCAGTCTACACAAATTACCTTACAAACTACGAGGGTTGCTCTTCGGGTTTTCGCCGATCAGCCGATTTTTGTTTCTATTGTTGCCAGATTTGCCTTCTTTGCTACCATTAGGGTACACGCTCAGGTAAATTTGTTGAGTCATTGCGCTATCGTTGTATCATTTTGAAGCCCGCTACCTTTTTCATGGAGTGCAATCTATGCGCCAACTGGCAAGTACCGCCGTTCTATTCCTACTCTTCGCGGCAGCTCCTGCGGCGATGCCACAGCAGCCCGCAACGCAAGCAGACAGCCTGGGCGATGCTGCCCGGCAGGTGCGCGCGCAGAAAGAGAAGCAAGCCAGGACCGCGGGCAGCGAATCGACCAATAGCGGCCCACAAGGATCAAAGAGCCTGGCGGATATGGCCCGCGAGCAGCAGGATAAAAGCCGCAAGGAAGTCAGGACCAGCCTTGAGGATTCCAAAAAACTCTTCGCTTCAATTGACGAACTCGTGGAGTTCTCCAGCCATGATTCCGGTTACGTCAAACACACCGCCATCCGCCATCAACTCCTGAACGAAGGAGAAGTTATACACCACATGACAGAGGCCATTTCGAGCAGCGCCGATGCCCAAAAACTGGCCAGTTCGGAATTGGTATTGAAGAAATTTGGTTTCCTGCCGCCGGCTTTCGATTTGAAGACATTCTTGATTTCAGCGGCGCCCAAAGGCATAGGCGCCTACTATGACGATAAAACCAAGATGGTCAACCTGCTGAACTGGATTGAGTTCTCCGAGCAGATGCCCATCCTGGCGCACGAGTTGACCCATGCCTTACAGGACCAGAATTACGACTTGATCAGGTGGATGCACCGCGCCCCTGAGCAACAGCTACGAGCGCCGAAAATGCGCGTGGATGCCGAGGACGAAGAAGAAGACGTCGCTCGCCGGGCTGTGGTCGAAGGCCAGGCTGAGATTGTGCGCTACGATTACCTGCTGAAACCGTATGAGCGCAACCTGGCCGACACTCCGCAAGTTATGGATTTTCTGCAGGACGTCTCGACCCGCACCTACGACGACATGGTGACGGTTCACAATGCTCCCTTATTGCTGAAGGAGACTGGAATCTTTCCCTATCGCGAAGGCTTGAATTTCGAGTTGGAGCTGTTACGTACCGGCGGCAAACAAATGGCGTTTGCCGGCGCATTTGCCCGCCCTCCGCGCGATACTCATGAAGTTCTTGAGCCACAGGCCTACATTGCCAACCAAAAGAAGTTCGCCAACCTGATGCCCGACCTCACAGCTCTGCTGGGCGATAAGTATGAGGCTTACGATTCGGGAATCATAGGCCAATTGGATGTCCGCACGATGGCCAAGCAGTTTGGCCGGGAAGATGACGCATTCGCTCTCACTCCTAACTGGCAGGGCGGCGCATATGTGGCCGTGAAGCGCCGCAGCGCCGATGCGCCGGTGGCAGTTCCCGCCGGCGACAAGCAGGCACAAGTTTCACCAGTCTCAACTGAGAAGCCAGCCCAGGCCCCGGCCGAGAAACCGGTCCAGGCTTCAAGCGACAAGCCAGCCTCAGCTCCAACCGCCAAGCCAGTTCAGATTTCAACCCGCGATTTAGCGTTGTTGTACGTCTCCCGCTGGAAGACCTCTGACGCTGCGCAGCGCTTTCTCGATATTTACCAAAGCTCGCTCTCCAAGCGGGTCACCGTGCTCAACACAAAAACGGCAGAACCAGCCACCTGTTCCGGTGACGCGCCCGCTACCTGCGGCCCGCTTTGGTCCGTACGCGTGACTACGGATGAAGGGCCGGTATTTCTTGAAATCTGGCCGAAGAACCTCGTGTTCATCGCGCACAGCTTCGATGAATCCACAGTAGCCCGGCTGCGCCAGGCCGTACTCTTCCATACTCCCAGTAAAACCGCTACCTCCACCGCGGAGTTGAGTGAGCACCTCTTCGAGCTGCCCGAGTTTCAGGCTTTTCAGGAGCAAATCGGACAAGAAATCTACACTTCCGTGGCGCAGCTTCCAATGAATACGAAATAAAACGTGAGAACATTGCTATGCTGAGAACTCGACGGGCACTGTTGGGGTTGTGGATAGCGGCGTTTCTCGCAGTTTGCGCCTCCGCCCAATCGGCGCACTATTCTGTGCTGTGCAATTTGACGCAAATATCGGAAGAAACTGCTGCAGCGACGAGATTTGATGTTGCTATACCTGAACATAAAGTTTCCATGGTCGCGGCCAACCTCATCCAGGGCTCCCGGCGAATTATAGTGTTACAGGATATAAGCGGTAGCATGAGTGACCGTAACGCACAAAGGATATCCTTGGAAGCCGTTAAAGATTTTGCCGAATCTTCTCCGCAAACAGATCAACTTGCCCTGGTTGATTTCAATGTTGACGCTTACATTGACATTGATCTGAGAAACGTAGATTCGTTTTCAAAAGAACTCAGTGATCCCAAATTGGGCGCAAAGATAAAGCCAAGGGGTGGGACTGCGCTCTTTGATTCTGTCGCAGCATCGGCCGCTTACTTGCAAAAAAGCCCCCGCGAAGGCGATAGTATTTTGGTCATTTCCGATGGCGGAGATAATGCGAGCAACATCAATGTTAAAAAATTGAGGGAACGCCTGATCGCTTCAAAAATCCGCCTTTACTTATTGATCCTTACCGGTCGGAGTCGATCTCCGATGGAACAAAAGAGTAGTTCCGAATTCTTGCGCCTTGTAATTGACACTGGAGGTGCATTCCTGGGGGCTGACCCTTTGAACAAACCTTTGCTGAACCATGCGGCGTCCGGCACGGTCATACCGGTTTATGACGCAAGCCCGAAGGCGCTCACTAGTATCCGGCAGGACATCGAAGAACTGCACAAACTGATCGAGAAAGGGTACAAAGTGGAATTTGACTTAGATACTCCTCTGGTGAAGAGTACGAAGTCGAATGTGTCAGCACTTGATCAAAACGGAAAACAAGTCGAGGGATTGCTGTTGCTCTGCCCAAAATATATCAACCCAAACTGAGCATTCGTTCAGGCTCTGATCTTCAGTTGGATCACTTCGCTCTCTATCTTTCCGTGCTGAACCCTGAGACGGCCCACGGTAACCGGCAAGTTGAATCTCCTGGGTCCGGCGCTGCCCGGATTGAAATACAAAACACCGTTCCGCAAATCCTGCTTCGGCTGGTGGGTGTGGCCTGAAATGACGGCTGCGAATCCTGCGGCTTCCGGGTTCAGGTCAAGTTCATTCAAATTGTGCAGTACATAAATACTGATCTCTCCAACTTCGAGAACGTTGCTGGCAGGGATCTTTCGCGTCCAAGGCTCGCGGTCTACGTTCCCTCGCACCGTTGTCAGGGGCGCCATGGCGGCCAGTTTGGCCAGAATCGCCGGATCGCCAATGTCTCCCGCATGAATGATAAAATCCGCGCCCTCAAGCGCTGCAATTGCCTCTGCACGCAGCAGCCCGTGAGTGTCAGAGATGACGCCGACGGTCCAGACTTTAGAGTTCAAAGCCATCCATCCATTCTGCTACCGGCAACGCAGACTATGCAGCTTCTCAGGCTTAAAAGCATATATCCGCGCGATCGGTGAAATCCGTGGTAAGCAGTTAAAAACGGATTGCTCCCCGCCCCCAGGTTATATACACTCTTTGACACCGACCACCGCGTCTAATGCACAGCTCACCAAGTAAATACCAGGGAGAAAAGCGTATGAGGCATGTCATCCGCATGAAAAGCATCACACTGAGTTTGTTGTTAAGTTTGTTCGTTTTTGGTTCACTGCCTGCAAAGGCACAGCAGTCGGGCTCAGTCATACAGATCAACGTCTCGCGCAATATTCAGACGGTGAACTACTGGGCGCGCGGCTCTACCAAAGTGAACTTCATCGGGACTGCCCTGTTGCCCCGCGCCGAAGGCCGCGCCACGGTCGAAAGCACCGGAGGCGCCCTGGCCATCGACGCCGAATTTAACGGGCTCACGCCGGCTTCCACCTACGGCCCCGAATATCTCACTTACGTGCTGTGGGCCATCACGCCGGAGGGGCTGGCCAATAACCTGGGCGAAATCCAGGTCCACGACGGCAAGAGCAGCCTGCGCGCCAGCACCAAGCTGCAGACTTTTGGCATGATCGTGACCGCCGAACCTTATTTCGCTGTCACCTTTCCCAGCGCTGAAGTTGTGATGGAAAATTCTGCCCGCTCCGACACCAAAGGCGCGGTGAATTCAGGCAACGCCAAGTTTGAACTGCTGCAGCGCGGGCGTTACTCCGATGCGCACCTTGAGGCTTTCCAGTTCGATCCCAAGGTGCCGCTCGATTTATATCAGGCGCGCAACGCCCTGCGCATTGCCAAGTGGCAGCAGGCCGACCAGTATGCTCCGGAATCTTTCGGCAAGGCGCAAGAGGCGCTGAACCGCGCCGAGGATTATCAGAAGAGGAAACAAAAACAGGCGCTGGCGACGACTGCGCGCGAGGCCGTGCAGATGGCCGAAGACGCGCGCAACATTTCGGTCAAACGGCAGGACGAAGAACGGATTGCCAAAGAGCAGCGCGATGCGCAGGAGCGTGAAGCTGCCGCCAAAGCCGCCCAGGAGGCCGAAGCCGCCAAGCGCGCTGAGGCCGAAGCGGCTGCCGCTAAAGATGCCGCGGCCCGCGCCCAGGCTGAAGCCCAGGCCGCCAAAGACGCGCAAGCCCGAGCTGAAGCCGAAGCCGCAGCGGCTAAAGAGGCGCAGGCGCGCGCTCAGGCCGAGCAGGAGCAAAAAGCCGCCCAGGAGCGCGAGCAGCAGGCGCAACAGGCCGCTGCCCAGGCCGAACACGAGAAGCAGGAGCTGCGCGCCAGGCTGCTCGAGCAATTCAACCGCGTGCTGCCAACACGCGATTCGCAACGCGGGCTTGTGGTCAACATGGGCGACGTGCTATTCGATATTGGCAAAGCAAACCTTCGTCCGGCTGCGCGCGAAGCGCTTGCCAAGCTTTCGGGCATCGTTCTTAACTATCCGCAGTTGAAATTGGCGGTCGAAGGGCATACGGATAACACCGGCAGCGATGAGTTCAACCAAACTCTTTCGGAAAAACGCGCGGGATCGGTGCGTGATTATCTAGTAGGGCAAGGCCTGACGGGAGACTCAGTCACGGCCACCGGCCTGGGAAAAACTGACCCGATCGCCGATAACACGACCTCCGCTGGCCGGCAAAAAAACCGGCGGGTTGAGATCATCGTTTCAGGAGAGGTAATCGGGAGCCAGATCGGGGCTACGCAGTAGAGTTGATCGACTTATAAGCTCTGGCTGCTTCTGCCGGCTTGAGTAGTGGGGGGTGGGGGTTACTAAGTAACTCGATTTTGCATTAAGTTATCTGGAATCAATAATATATGGAAGGGTTTACTAAGCAGTGTGAAGCAGTCTTCCGGACAGGATCTGCGGCCCCAAAACTGACATTGCGGATTCTCACGAATCGCAAATCAGGGCTAACGAATTTTCAAAGAGCTGAGGGTTTGCTACTCGCGTTGCGCTCGCGCTATCACGGCGCTCACCTGGGGAGGCCCTCCGCATTCTGAATGCGTCGAATACACTCCCAGGATAATGATGACATAGAGCGGCTAAAAGTTTAACCATCTGATATCACTTGTGATTAGTGGGCTGAATAGACTGCCACGCAGATTAATAATCAGGGCTCCCTTACCGAAAAACCTCGGGGTAGTGGGTCAGGTTGGAATAAATGCATTCCATTTCCCTCAGCAAGCTCCTAAGGCGCGTGGGCAAGATGCCCCCGCGACAGCCGGCGGGACGCCGGCGCTACTTCAAATGACCCAATAACCAACCCCCGCCCCAAGTTTGCGGTGCCTTCATAAAATGTCATAATATGAAGGTATGGCTATGACATCTCTTAACATTTCGCTTCCAGAAGCACTCAAGGAATATGTGGAAGGGCAGGTTGCTTCTGGTGATTGGGGAACTCCGAGTGAATACATTCGCGAATTGATCCGGCAGGACAAAGAACGCCGCCTCGCCAACCTCGAACAGGAACTTCTGGCCGCTTCCAAAGGCCCAAAAATTGAAATTTCTGTAAACGATATCCGCAAGAATGGTCTGGTTGCGACATTACGCGAGCGGACCCGGCGCCGGTGAAACAGCATCTTACCTTAACTGATGCCGCGGTCGCCGATATTCTGGAACAGGCTGATTGGTATCAGGGCCAGTCGGACCGCAAGTTAGCAAGCCGTTGGGAAAGTGCGGTAACCTCCATTTTGCTTCGCATTTCGGGAAATCCGCGTTCGGGGTCGCCGTGCAGCTTCAAGTCCGAAGAACTTCATAACGTGTGCCGTATGTCGGTTGCTGGATTCCCTAAACACTTGGTCTTCTACCAAATTCAAGGAAGAGAGATACTCGTTCTTCGCATTGTTCACGGCGCGCGTGACTTGGAAAGCTTATTGAGCATCCGATGATCTTGCGTGTTATTTAGTTCTAGTTTGTTGATTGGGCTTTTATATCAATCACTTACCTGCTGACCTTTTTTTGTCCTTCGCTTGACCCACAGTGCATTGCCGCTTCCCTGCCGCTGCGTCAAAGTCAACCCCACGCTGCATGGAGGACTGCAATGCAAAACACAATTTCACAACGTTCTTTCCCGCAACATTCGTTCGTAGGCTCAGTGACCGAGCTGCCGCCTATCAAATTCACGGACGCCCGCCGCGTCCACACCAGCTTTTCGGCTGAAGCCGAGCGCAAAGCCCTGGTCTGGCTTGCCGGACGCATGCCTGCCTGGCTCAACTCCGACCATCTCACCGCTCTTGGTCTTATCTCGATGGCGGGAGCGGGGCTGGCCTACTGGGCGGCGCGCTGGAACAAGTGGGCCCTGCTCGGGGCCATCGCCTGCCTTGCCCTCAACTGGCTGGGAGACAGCCTCGATGGAACCCTGGCCCGCGTGCGCCAGTGCCAGCGCCCGCGCTATGGCTTCTACGCCGACCACATCTGCGACGTCTTCGCCGCGCTCTTTCTGCTGGGAGGCATGGCACTGTCGGGCTATATGAGCCCGCTGGTCGCGGCCGGATTGCTGATCGGCTACTACATGCTTTCCATCGAGGTCTTCCTGGCGACTTACACCATCGGGCGCTTTCAACTCTCTTTCTTTAAGCTTGGTCCCACCGAACTGCGCGTCGCGCTGGCTATTGGAAATCTATTTGTCTTATTCAAACCTGTCTCGCACGTCTTTGGGCATGCATTCAAGCTCTTCGATATCGGCGGAGTGGTTGGCATGCTGGGAATGGTGGGCATCACGATCTTTACCGCCATACGCAATGGCAGGCAGCTTTACCACGAAGAACCTATACCGGAAAGGATGTGAGCTGCTGGACAAAAATCAAAAGCTAACCACAAAGGACACGAAGGAACACAAAGGAACGGCAAGATAAGCCCGCTCACTTATGAAACCACCTCTACAATCAAATGAACCTAATCCGCCCTCCAGCCTCTTCATTCGCTGGATCAAATTCAACGTCGTGGGAATGGTAGGAATCGGGGTGCAACTGGCCATGCTCACGTTGCTGACCAAGGCAGCCGGGATGTATTATCTGGCTGCCACCGCCCTGGCGGTAGAAACAGCAGTGCTGCACAACTTCCTGTGGCATGAGCTCTACACCTGGCGCGACCGCACCCGATCTGCTGCGAGTATGGGGGCACTGCACCGGCTGCTGCGCTTTCACCTGACGAACGGATTATTGTCGCTCGCCGGCAATGTGCTGCTCATGCGCCTGCTGGCAGGCGGGCTGCGACTGCCGCCGCTGGCGGCAAACATTCTCTGCATTGTCGCCTGCTCCCTGGCAAATTTCGCCATGAGTAACACGCTGGTGTTTCGCACACCAGGAAGAGGCATTCGTAGAGAGGCAGCTTGCTGCGCCGCTGTGGAGGGGGAATCCAAATGCGCGGCCCTTCACAATTGACTATTTGGATTCGCGCCGCCCGTGGTTCCCGCTGCACCCTGGGGGCTTTCCCCAAACCGTGTTCCGGCACTAGACTATTTGTGAGTCGGCCTTCTGGTTCCCCCGCGCTCGGTCCGCATCTCATCAAATCAAGGCGTTGTGGAAATTCTCGACCTGCGCCATTTTCGCTCCTCCGATTTGCGCTCTCTTCTGGATGAAGAGTCGCGCGCATGGTCGCGCCTGCTTTCCTGGGACTACAGCGGCTCGGCGGAGATGATCCTCCGCTACATGGACGCCCGCATCCTGCCCGGCTATGCCTGGGTGGAAAACAAGCTGGTGCAGGGATACTCGTTCTTCGTCTACGAGGGCAGCAAGGGCGTGATCGGCGACCTGTTTGTGCATCCTTCGTATTCCGGGCTGGGACAATACTCCATCGAAGAGCGCCTGCTTGGACACGTGATCGAAACCCTGCAACAATCGCCCGGCATCAACCGCATCGAAGCCCAGTTGCTGCTGCATGAGGCGGCGAGCATGGCGCGTCCGTTTATTGAAGAGGGATTTCGACGTTATCCGCGCCTGTTTATGGTGCTGCCGCTGAACCAGGGCTCGGGCAACGGCAACCACTGGAACCAGCGCTTGCCCGAGGTGGAGTTTCGCAAATGGTCAGACGAAGATTTTCAGGGAGCAGCCTCGGTCATCACTACCGCCTACCGCGACCACATTGATTCGGAGATCAACGATCAGTACCGCACCTCGGCGGGCTCGCTGCGCTTTCTGAACAACATCATCCGCTTTCCCGGCTGCGGACTCTTCGATCCGGAGGCGTCGCTGGTGGCGCGCAGCCGCTCAACCCGCGCTCCGCTGGGCGTGATTCTGTGCTCACGGGTGCGCAACGATGTAGGCCACGTGACCCAGGTATGCGTTGCCCCCGAATATCGCGGACGCGGCCTGGGCAAAGCCCTGCTCTGCATGGCCTGCAGCGAGCTGCAAAAACGCAGCTGCCGCGCGCTTTCGCTCACCGTGACGGAAGCCAATCTTCCCGCCGTGAACCTCTATAAGCGCATGGGTTTCGCCATTCACCGGATCTTTGATGCTTTTGTTTGGGAAGGATGAGGGAAGTACGAATTAAGAAGTGAGAAGTCAGAAGTGAGAAGTAAAAAAATGAAACTTCTTACTTCCAAATTCGTACTTCTTATTTCCCAAGATGATTCAATTCTTCAATGTTTCAATAACCAGAGGAACCAGCCGCCGACAAAGACTCCGACCACAAACCACATGAAAGATTTGACGCCATAGCGCACTTGTTCGCGCACGCCTTCTTTTTGGGTGATGGCGAAAACGATGGAGGCAAAGAGCGCAAACAGAACTGCGGCAGTGAGATGAGAGAATTCCAGGTGTGTATTCACGATTTTTTCCCGATGGCAATATGGTGCGCATCCACGGCGCTGATAATGTTCAACAGGCCGGCGACAATGATGAATTTAGTACCGTAGTCCGCGGCAGCGATGTTAATGGCTCCCTGTCCCCAATCCATGGTTCGGCCCAGCATGTAGAGGCCGCCCGAGCCAACGTCGCCCACAAAGCCGAGCATCTCGAGCACGTCTCCGGTGTTGGGCGTGTAAATATGGCCTTGCATCATCAGCCCGAGAAAGAACATGGCAGAGACGGAGATCATGAGCAGCAGCCCGCGAATCCACTTTTTCTGGATCAGGTGGCCGGCGCCCGGGATCAGCCAGCCCACCAGGGGCGCGACAACGCCCATCATGTTTATAGGGTATTCCTGCGTATTGATTTTTTCCGATGCGGTGGCCATGACGTTTTTTTAGAAGCTATGAAACCATTCCAGATACTGCGGAAAAACTCCATTCTTGTTATTCCGAGGAGCAATGCGATGAGGAACCCTCATGAGATTCAAGGTAACGCAAGCTCTAGAACCCTGATTTTCTGAAACTTGGCTTCTAAATAAGCACAATCTCCTTTTGGATTTTTCCCGTTACTTCGGCCGAGCCCGCGCGCACCAGCATGTTGACCTCGCTGCGCACGCCGAACTCGGGCAGGTAAATTCCGGGTTCAATGGAAAAACAACTGTTGGGAATAATTTCGCGCTCGTCTTTGGTCTCAAGGTTATCCATATTAGCGCCGTTGGCGTGCACGGTGGTGCCGATGGAGTGGCCGGTGCGATGCACGAAATATTCTCCGTAGCCCGCCTGGGTAATCGCGTCGCGGGTGGCCTTATCAACTTCCCAGCCGGCGAGCCTGCGCCCGGCAGCCATTGCCGATTTTACAGTCTCCACGCCGGTATCGCGGGCGTTGCGCACAATCTCAAAAATCTTCGCGTGCTGCTCGGGAACGGCAGGGCCGACGAAACCTGTCCAGGTAATGTCATAGTAGACCGCGTTGGGCGTGTTCTTCTTTCCCCAGATATCGAGCAGAACAAAATCCCCTTCTTTAATCTTAGCAGTGCGATCGGCGCGCGGCTCAAAGTGCGGGTCGCCGCTGTGCTGGTTCACGGCAACAATGGGCAGATCTTCGGTGATCAGGTTCTCGCGGCGAAAGGCTTCCATGATCCAATGCTGCATCTCGTATTCGTGCGTGCCGCCGCTGCGGACCCGCCGGCCAATCTCCTGAAACGCCGCTGCTGTTACCTGGTCCACGGCGTCGCGGGCGGCAAAGTGGCTTTGAATCTGCTCATCTGTCCAGGCCGCCTCAAAGCGCGCCACCAGGTCGCCCGAGCTGACAATATCTTTATCGAAGCTGCGCAGCAATTCGATGGTTCCCGCGTCCACCAGTCCGATGTAGGGGACCAGGTTGTGGGGCGAGTACTGCATGGCGATGATCTCGTAGGGAGCCAGCATGGATTTGAGCTTTTCCCACAGCTCCGGCCAGGCTGCATATTGTTCCTTCTCGCCGGGCAAGGTATCGAGATGTCCGGCTTCGATGCGGTGCACCAGCTTGCGCGGCTCGCCTTCGT
>DASREY010000008.1:0-10470 GCA_035651775.1 Terriglobales bacterium | reverse complement strand
ATTTTTTTCGGATGCGGTCCGTTGATCCAGCTCGCGCTGCAGCCATGCCTGTCCGACACGCAGCTGACGCCGCACTTCGTTCGCCGTGATTTTCAAAACCTCCGCGGAATCTTCCGCTGTCATGCCTCCGAAGAACCGCATTTCGATCAGTCGCGCCTTCACGGGATCTTTGCGCGCCAGCTCCACCAGCGCATCATCAATAGCGATCATGGCGGAAGGGCGCTTGGCCGTTATGTCCGCAACTTCGTCAAAGGGTACGTTGACTGCTCCGCCCCCGCGCTTGCCGGCGTTCCGGGTGCGCGCATGATCAACCAGGATCTGGCGCATGACCTGCGCCGCTACGCCCATGAAATGCGCCCGGCTGCGGTAATCCGGCTGATCTTGCTTTACCAGCCGGGCATAGGCTTCATGGACCAGCGCGGTGGGCTGCAAGGTGTGGCTGGTGCGCTCTTTGCGCATATAACTCCGCGCCAGCCGTTGCAGTTCGGGGTACAGCAGAGGAATAAGGCGATCGAACGCGCTTCTATCCCCAGCGGCAAACTGGTGCAGCAGAGTCGTGATTGGTTGATCCTCTGGCAGTCCGGCCAATTCGACACCACATTGATTGTTAAAGTTGACTTCGCTGCAATCGTATCTCGTTTCTATCTAACTCTCTAGCCTAAAGTTTTGCCTTTGTTTCGTGATCTTGCCGGCCGACTCGGATCTCGTATTTTTCGCTTGCGTTAGCTTTTTGGCAAATTTCGGTATATCCGGGAGAGCTTCGATTTCGTCAATTTAGGGTCAGTTTTAAACAGCTTTGAGAGATTTGCTCAACCATTCATGAATTGTGCTCATAAATGTAAGGAGACCTGTGGGGGCAAGGTATTGCCTGGTTGTCGATGCTGGGCTGCAAGCCATAGACGCGGCACTCTGGCTGCGATGCCCCTGGCCCAACTTCCGATCCTCAGCTGAAATTGAGCAGCGATGAAGTCAATTGGTTGAAGTCGTTGCGGATCGTATCCAGCTCTAGTCCAACTCTACTTTCTCAAACACGTGAGATGGTGCTATAGCGCCGGACATAGCGGTATGCATGGATGATGCCACTTCTATGCATTTGCCAACCCGTTTCGGAAGTATCAAGCGATTACTGACCGAGATCTTAGCAATTTTGGAAAAGTCGATCACTGGCAGAAACAGCTACACTGGGCGTGTGCCGACAGGAAAGAAGAGACATCAGACTCAGTTTCATAGATCGCAGATCGGACGAGCCCAGCGCTATATTCGCCTACGTGTCAGCGGGCCGTTAACCCTCGGCGAGATAGCAAGAGAGGCAGGGTCATCCTCGTATCATTTCGCACGGCTCTTTCTGGCATATACAAACGAAACTCCTTTTGATTTCCTGAGGCGAATTCGTCTGATTACCGCGTTACGAATGCTTCAGGAAGATCCGGAAGGTTCAATTACTGAAATTGCCTTGAGTGTTGGTTACGAGACACCCTCCGCGTTTAACAAGGTATTCAAGAAAGTGCTCAACATGAGTCCACGCGATTTTCGCAATCTTGGAAAAGACGGCCAGTACGACGTCATCTATCGTTTGAGCAGGCCAAGATTGAAAAAGGAGATTGCCGTGAACCTCACGCCAAAGTTCGAGATCGTGAAACGTCCAACCACTCACTACATATATATCGAGAAGCACGGACCCTTTGCTGAGATTGCCCCACAAACCTGGGAGGAGTTGTTCCCGCTGCTCTACGGTCAGCTTGATCAGAAGCAGATTGTTTCCTTTATGGGTCTAAGCACAATCGACAGAACAAAGAAGGGCGAAGAAGCCATGATCTATGAGGCCGGGGTTGGTGTGGCCATGCCACCTGAAAAACCTCTGAAAGCCTTGCAACATAAGAAAATCAAAGGTGGGAACTATGCCCGGTTCTTGCTCACCGGCCCTTACTCGCAGATCTGGATAGCGTTTAACCAGGTATTTAAGACGCTTGCAGAAGGTAACGTGGAGTTGAGGCCAGATTTTTGCATTGAGAACTACCTGAATGACCCGAAAGTTACACCAGAAGATCAACTCAAGACGGAGCTGCTGATTCCGGTCGCATGATGGTAAGGGCCGGGCTTTACTTCTGGCACTGGTATGCACGCTTGTCAGCACCATTGCCGTAAGGCCTAGGCCGTCTGATTGCAGTGGAGAGTTACCATATTCTCCCAATAAGGGAATGGCAGGGGCTGACGGCCCCGGAGAAAGCTTTGGCGTCGCTACCGCCGAACCACAGATAGACTATAAGAATCCACCACAGGCAATTCGCCGTTCGCTTCGCGGCCGTAGAGTGTCACGACATAATCGCCTCGGCTCATTTGTCGCGATGAAAGCTGCACGGCGACGCACCTGCCCCCATTTCCGGTACCTTGGCTGGTGAGCCGCTCGATGTGCTGGATGGCTGTCCCATCCACTGTCTCGACGACAACATCATACTGGCGATGCGCGTCTTGCTCCAGGTCTAGCTTGAGCGTGACCATGTGTGTCCCATCCGGTATCACGAGCCGGTTGTTGGGATTGCGGCTTACTTGCTGCCGCGAGAGATGGGGACTCAGCAATATGGAGACCTGAGAGAGAGGAGGCTCTTCGAGCTTGGCCGTTTGAGAATGGTCTTGGTTCTGGGTATTGCTGCCTGTGGCGCTTGTGGCATTTGCCTGTTGCTCCAAGTAGTTGAGTTGGCGCTGAAGCCGGGGTTGCTCCAGATGCGCCATGTTGACTTCGTTCCGCAGGCGCCAATTCTCGACCGCAAGAAAGCCGGCTGCGGCCAGCGCCAATGCCGCAGTCGCCAGTGCCAGCCTCATGGCAAAGTGTTTACCGAACAGGAAAGCAGCCGCTGATTCCCGCCACGAAATGGGCCCTTTCTGCTCGCGAATCGGGGCTGCCGTGATTTTTTCGCGTACCGCGTGATCCATCAGCATCTGTGCGACTGCGAGCTGATCATTTCGCTGGGAAGAGTTCAGAAAGTTTTCTTCGAACTGTTGGCGTTGTTTGGCAGACAACTCTCCGCATGTGTAGGAATCAATCAGATCGTTTTCCGCCTCGGCCAACGCTTCGCGCGCCTGATCGTCGACCGACAGCTGCTTTTCCAGGCGTTCTCGGTCTGACGGGAAAAGATCACCCAGCAAGTAGCGTACCAGTACGTCTTTACCTTCCAAGCCCAAGCCTGCTCCCCCGGTCGTAAATCTCCGCACCCAAGTTTATGATTTTTTCTCTGGCGCCAAGCGTGGTCCTTTTTCTTGCTACTAATACTGACGAACCAGCGGCAAACGTCACGTTTTCTCTTAACGCTTTTTTAATCTTGTCTTTTTGCATTGCATCATCATCGTGCTGGTCAGCAGTTTTTGAGGTCGCGCCCGTAGCAAGTGGTGCAGCATTTCACTAACTTGGCCCGAAGCCGGTTCATGCGGCTCGTCAGAGCATTCGTGTCTATACCGAGCATGGCGGCCAGCTTTTGCCGGCGTCCCTCAAGATCACGGTTCTCTGCCGGATAATACTCCAGAATCAGCCAGCGCTCCTCAGGTTTGAAGCTCTCGATGCACTGTAGAAAACACTTCTCCTTCTGCTCCCGGTCGATCCCCTGAAGGATGGTATGTTCCGGATCTTTATCCGTGGCGGGGAAGTCTTCACCGGCCGGCATCGGCAGGGTTCTGGAGGATTTGCGCAAACTCTCCATGCGGACAAAGCGTGCCACCCCAACGGCAAACTCCGCCACGTTTTTGATCTCGTAGGAATCGGGCTTTTTGGCCACTTCATCTAGCGCCGCATCGGCAAGCTCTTCGGCGGTGGAATGCTGGTGTCTGTAGAAGAACCTCACCAGCTCCTGCCGCAGCTTTTCATAGGCTTCTGCCGCGCGCGCCGGATTCGGATCGAGACGGTGAAGCAGGCGCCGAAGGTCTTCTCCCTGCATCTCGCGCTTGCGCTTAGCCGTTCCTTTACGATCTGTCTCTTTCATTTCGATGCGGGCAGGCCTTACTTCCATTCGCCCTCCAGCACAAACCCAGCCCAATAATAAGGATCTCGCCAGCGCCCTTCCTTCCACATCGCAACCTGAGCCTGTCGCAAAGCTGCTGCCGGCGCCATCTTCTGTTGCTCCATGGCTTTGTAGAAGCCCGTCATCAGCTCCTCGGTGGCAATATCATCAACGCTCCACAGACTGGCTACCACCCGGGGCGCGCCGGCATACATGAAACCTCTTGTCAGGCCCACTAATCCCTCTCCCCGGACCTCTTTTCCCAGCCCGGTTTCGCAGGCGCTAAGCACGACCAGATCGGCTGATAAATTCAGATTGTAAACATCTTCGAGCTCCAAAAAACCGTTCTTCGGCTTTCCCTGTGGATCTACCAGCGAAAGCACCAGCCCCGACAGCTCAGGGTGTTCATTGTCTAATAGTCCATGTGTGGCAAAGTGCACAATGCGATACTGCCCCAGGCTGGGATCGGTGGCCGTCCCGCGGCTCGCCTGAAAATCCAAGGCTTGCATTCCCTCTCCTGGCGGCGTGACCGACAGGATGGCCATGGCCTCACGCCGCGAAAACGGAAGACGAGGCAGATACAGCCCTGCTGTGCGTTGGATGCCGAAACCGACGTCGGTCACCGAGCGAGTAAGATGTTCGGCTGCTGACGCCGAGAATTCGCTTTCACCATCTCTTTGGTCATCCAGTTCGACGCCACGCTGGATCTCGCCATCTGGTTTCCCGCCCTTGGTTCCCGAATGCACTCTCACATCATCTTTGGCAAATACGGGATCGGCCAGCACCGCCACTGCCTTGGGCGCGGGTTTACGCCCCATCGTCTCTTGTCTTAGTGCCGCTAATACGGAAGCTGACGGCAAATTCACGATTTCGTGCTCGACTACCAGGGGCACATGGTCTGAGGAGATCACGCCAGACGTGATCATTCCCGAAGTGGCAGCAGACGGAGAGAATGGAGTGGGAGCGGGCAGCGCCGCAAACGAGATATATTGCAGTGCCCCGTCACCTACGATGAGCAACCGTTTCTGCTGGAGCTCGGCGGCCACAGGGCCCAGCACCATCTGGCTGAGCGAGGCGGCCGCTTTGCCGTATTCGGACATGCTCTTATCGAGGCGTGCTTGCCTCAAGACGCCAATTTCGCCATTGGCCAAACGGTTTGCGACTAATAGCTCGCGAACGTGGCGAGCGACTCTCTCGATTTCCGCGCGCTTTGGCAGTTCGTAGGCGGTCAGCGAACTTCGCGTAACGGCAAAAACGTAACTGCGCTCCTCTCCCAGAGAGTAAGCCAGCAGCAGCGTGTCGTCATCTAGCAATTGTTGCTGAACTTCTTTGGCGCTTAACGGCAGCGGCCGAGTTAATGCAGCATATCCGGGACCGCTTACCCGAATTTGCTCTTCGATATCTTTACGCTGGGCCAGCAATTTTTCGATTTCCTGCTCCACGGCCGCCGCTTGCTCATCTGTGTGCCTACCGCTCAACAATCGGATATGACGATCTGATTTGGCCCTGATGTCGGAGACCAGCGATCGTTCTCGCCCCAACAAAGCTGCGTCTACTCCTTTGCGGACATCAATGCGCGACTCTGCCAGCATCTCAAGCAAAGACTGCGCCCGTGAACGTTCCAGCACATGGAAAGCGAGCTCTGGCTGCTTCTGTCGAATCAATAGATCAATGTAATCCTGGTAATAGCTCAGGTATCTGGCCCGGAAATTGGAGCGGGCATCTTCCGATCCACCAAGGTGAGTGCTTTGGCTCTCCAGCGCGGCCAGTGCCTGATCGAAGAGCAGGGCGGCTGCATCCAGTTGCCCTTTGCGTACCATGATACTGGCCAGATCCGCCAGAACTTCGGCGTATGCGTTGGTGCCGGGAGCCACTTTCTCAAAAATGCGCCGCGCCTGCTCGTAATACTCTTCCGCTCTTGTCAGGTCACCACGATCTCGAGCGACATCTGCGAGTTTCATGTGGCTTTTGGCTTCACCCGGACCGCCCGGAGCCAGCTTTCTCCAGATCGCCAGTGCCCGGCTGTAGTAGCTCTCAGCTTCTGCTGGATTGGCGTGTTTGGTATCGCCCAGGTTGGTAAGATTCTCGGCCATATCCGGGCTGCCGGGAAACTTCTCGCTAATCTTCAAGGCTTGCTCAAAATACTCCTCCGCCTTTCGAAAATCCCCGCGATCTCGAGCCACGATTCCCAAATTACCCAGATTGGCAGACATATCAAGACTGCCGGGAGCGACCTTCTCTTTAATCGCACGGCTTTTGTTGTAATACTCTTCCGCCTTTGTCAGATCACCGCGTTCGTATGCAATGTTGCCCACGTTCTCGAAGCTGTGGGCACACTCGATCTTGTTGGGGGCCAATTTTTCCTGAATCGCCAAGGCTCGGCTGAAATACTCATTGGCTTGCACAAGATCACCACGAGTGGCGAATTCAATGCCCAAATTGTTGAGAGTGCCCGCTATCTCGAGGTTTTCGGGTGCCAATTTTTCTTGAATCTCCAACGCGCGCTTGTAATACTGCTCTGCCTGAACGGAATCGCCGCGACTAGAAGCTACTGTACCGAGATTCATCAAGGCGCCGGCAGTGTCAGGGCTAACCGGTGAAGTTTTTTCGGCGATCGCCAAGGCGCGGCGAAAGTATTCCTCAGCTTTCGCCAGATCTCCCTGGCGTCTGGCCAGCGTCCCCAGATAGCTGAAGGTTTGTGCAGCAGTCCTACTGTTGGGCGCCAGCTGTTTTGAGATTGCCAAGGCTTGATCGAGATATTCTTCAGCTTTAGCTAAATTCCCGCGATCTCGAGAGAGGCAGCCGAGACCATTAAGAGTGCCAGCGACAGCCAAACTTTCCGGGGCCAACCTTTGCTGGATGGCCAGCGCGTCCAAATAATATTTCTCTGCTTCGACAAACTCGCCACGCCGCAGAAAAGAATAACCAATCTGGTCCAGGAGGGCGGCCACGTTCAGGCTTTGAGAGCTTACCTTTTGATTTTCAACCAGGGCTTCACGGTAGTATTTCTCTGCGTTGACCCAATCACCGCGCAGGTGGAAGGTCCGTGCGCGGAGCCGCAACAATTCCCCCTTGATCTGCGTCCCGGCTTGTTCGCTTTGTGCAATCACATCTTCATAGGCCGTGTCAGCCTCTTTCCACTGCCGTGCTTCTACAAAGGCATCGCCAACGTGTGAAAGCAGCCACAGGCGCTGCCATGAAGGTGTGGAGTGATCGAGCTGGCTGCTCGCCGCCCGCCAGCTCTCAACTGCTTCGGCTAATTTGCCTGCCTGGGCAAGTTCTTGACCCTGGTGATAAAGCAAAAGAAGTCTCCGGGAAAAACTGGGACATGTCTTGAGACCCCAATCGCTCGGACCCAGTATCCAGGTTCGCTTGTCCACTCCTCTTAGTCCTTGGATGGTAACCTGCCCACGCGGCGCCTGTTCGATTTCCGCCAGGGAGACATCAAACGGGGATTGAAGTTCGCCTTGACTCTCTCCGCGAGACCATCGCAGCAGCTGGTCTCCTTCTTCGAGGCCTGCGTTTTCTGCCGCAGAATCCTTTGCGACCTTTTCGACCACGATCCCGGACGGGTCGTCTGCGGTGGTCTGCGCCGCCTGCTCTGCAGTCGCCGGAATTTGGCCGAAGATTGGAGCCGTCACCGAGAGCGACAACAATAGCAAGGCTCCCGTTTCAAGGATCCGATTGCGGAGCTTCATCGATCATCTCCAAGACAAATAGTTAAATGAGACCGGGGAGGCTCCCGGTCTTGGGCGTGACTGGGCAACATTATCGCATGTCACGGTACTGTAGCTCTCAATCGAAACGCCAATAGATTGGTTCGCCCCGAAGCCAAAACATTCCGAGAGCAGCTAATTGTTTCAACCGTTCGCAACGCGGCAAACAAACACGGCGTTTCACAAATTTTTTTCAACAATTCACGCGGCGGAGCGTGCGGTTGGGCGAGCAAGAACCAGTACTAATTTGGGGACCATTTTCGACCAACGGGCTTTCGTCAAACGCCGGGGAATAGGCCGGCGACGCCCGTCATGTTCGACTTTGTATACGCACACGACCCAGAAGGCGCGATCTGGTTTCTGCCTTCGAACAATTAAATCCCGAACGTGGTGCGCTGGCGGTGTGCGCGTGCTGCTCAAGAGATCGAGGCTGCGGCCATCCGGTGTACAAGGGCCCCGCGTGCTGTCAATCGCATGCGGACACATGCGTGAACTTGAGCTGGTGCGTCCCGAGCTTAGGTCGCGAATCGAGGTCATGGCCATCGACGTAGATGGCGAGTCGACTCGAAACGGTGATGAATAGATACCGAAGTGGCTGCATGCTGGAATGCCGGCGAGTATCGGTCAGAAACCTCATCCTGAACACACATGGACTCGCCAACTTCACGTCCAATGCAGATGGCGCTCCTTACATGGAGGCGATTATGGACTGCTGGCTTCAATGTCGCACCCCAGAGGCCCTGGAAGCCTGCGCTTCGCTTCCTACCCCGACTTCCGATTCCTTACTTCACACTTCTGACTTCCTAGAAAGATGAGGCGCTGCCGGCTCCGGCGACATCGAATGGCGTGTTCCAATTGCCATTGTTGACGTTGGCGTCCCACCAATTGCTGCCGATCGCACCATTCGGTTCTACCCAAAAGACATCAAGATGTTCGGGCAACCGACCGACTGCCGACAGCACGCTTGGAACCGCGCTTCCCGCCGGGGCGATTGAGAACGGCGTATTCCAGCGGGCGCTGTTGACATTGGCATCCCACCAGTTACTGCCGACCGAGCCATCGGGCGCCACCCAGAAAACGTCGGAATGGTCCTGCCTGCGCGAGACTGCCGTGATGCCGCCGAGTGCGCTGCCGTTGCCGGCGATCTGGAACGGCGTGTTCCAGTGAGCATTGTTGAAATCAGCGTCCCACCAGTTGGTCGCTACGGCTCCGCGACGAGTAATCCAGAAAACATCGAGGTGGTTCGGGGTTCTGGCCACCGCCGTGATTTGTCCAAATCTGGCGCTGCCAGGTCCTGAGACCTGGAACGGCGTATTCCAATGTGCGTTATTGACATTCAGGTCCCACCAGTTGCTGTTGACCGATTTGTCTCTGCCGATCCAGAAGACATCCAGATGATCGGGCATCCTGCTGACTGCGGCGACCATGCCAGCCTTCGCGCTGCCAGCAGAAGCGACATTGAAAGGCGTATTCCATCGCGCGCTGTTGATATTGGCGTCCCACCAGTTGCTCTGCACCGAGCCATCCTGGCCGATCCAGAAGACGTCCAGGTGGTCGGGGGTCCTGCTGACTGCTGCGATCTTGGATGACGTTGCGCTTCCCGGCGGGGCGAGTTGAAAGGGCGCATTCCATTGCCCGTTGTTGACATTAAGGTCCCACCAATTACTCCACACCGATCCATCGGAATGGACCCAGAACACATCTAGATGAACCGGTGTTCTTGCCGTCGCGGCCACAGTGTCAGCCAGTGCGCTTCCCGGCGGGGCGACCTGGATGGGTGAATTCCACCGTGCGTTATTGAATTCTGCAAACCACCAATTGGTCCACACCGATCCATCTGGGGCGGTCCAGAATGTATCTAGGCGGTCGGGCATTCGCGCCACGCTCTGCGTCTGGCCCGCCGTGCCCAGGGGCATAAAATTGCCAAACGGAATCACACAGCCGCCGTGATGTTGCGACCAGTAAGCTTGCACGAAGAGGTTCTCATACCAATCGGCCCCGACACACGCGTCCCCGATTTCGTCGCCCCCGCGGATCGTGCGATTCATGACCCAGGCTGGCGTGCCTATGTCCGGATCGGTAATGGTTTCCGCCAGTTCATGGGTGAAGGCGACCGTCATGTAGGGAAGATCACCATAGCTGGATACTGCGACCCATGCCGTATCCTGATCGAATGTGAAAGGGTCGGTATCGGTAGCGATGCTGTGTTCTGATCCGCCTGCACTGTCCACGAGGGTAGCCGTCGGTGGAAGAAATACCATGTAGATGAACCGCCCCCCATCATCGGGTTCGGGAAATACGTCATTGTCAATCAGGTGGTCCCAAATTAGGTCGCCAGCATCGTTGAACTTGAGATTGCCAATCGCGTCTGGATTGCTGACAATGATCGGCGTCCGCAAATTCAGGTTCTGGAATCCATATTGGGAAAGCTCCGAGAGATAAGGGCTGCTCAATGTTTGGTGCACCATATTAATAACGTCACTTGCACCTGGATTGCTGCCGTTTAACCACCAGCTTCCCCAGAAAATTAATTGGAGATCGTTGGAGACCACGCGCGGCCCACCCTGGTCAGAAACGAAGTCGCCAGCCACCGCGCCGCCCGGCACGTTATAGACTCCGACCACTTGGCTGCCATCAAGGACGAAGTTGGAGGGAGCCGTCCGGGCATGAGTCCCGCCGTGATCGATGTCGAAGGCGATCGGTCCGAAGCTGATGTTTCTTTTGTGATGCGGCGGCCCCGACATGCGTACCACTTCTACCCGCTG
>DASREY010000007.1:0-16017 GCA_035651775.1 Terriglobales bacterium | reverse complement strand
CAGCATCACGGGTGAAACTTCGTCCTCGGCAAGTACAAGATCGCCCATCAGCATCGCATCTGGGCCGGGGCTGCTGAACGCGATCCATGATCCGAGAGCGAGTGTGGGTTTTACCTGCACGCCATCCACCGTTACCTTGAGATCGCCGCGCGGAAGTCCGAATTTGTAGGCTCCATCGGCTTGCGATTGACCTGAGCGCCCGAGTGCCTGCTCCACCGCTTTCCAGTTATCGGCAACCGGAGCCGTTTGCGCCAGCGCACCACATAGAACAAGAAGTTGAAACAACATCAACATACCGATTTTTCTAGTCATGATTGCTCCTTGATTTATCGGATCCTGGTTCTAAAGTCATTACCGGATTCCGTTGTAAAGTCCTTCGATCATTTCCACGCCTCTGCGCAAAACTTCTTCATTCGCCATGCCCTGCTTGTTCCATCCGTCCAATATTCGATCGATTCCCAGTGCTTCGGTTCTTCCAAAGTTTTCATCGGCGAAATCCGCGTCATGGATTGCCTGCCCAACCAGCGTCAACCGGGAATCCCTGATGCCGAAGCTCTTCACCAGCGTCTCAAAAGTGCAGTCGTTGCCCACGTGCCCGAAACCACCCGCGTTGAACATGTCGAAAGGGATGGCATCAGGATGGAGCCGTGGGTCTTTGGCGAAAACAAACTTCGCCTGTGGATCGATGTAGCGTAAAATCAGCCATGCCGACGAAACGCGGTCAATTCCAGGTTGCGGGCGAGTGATCCAGCTTCGCCCCAGATAGTCTTTGGGGCTCTTCTTCCCCTCTCTCTGCCTTGGGGCGCCGTCGTCGCTTTCGAGCTGTCGCACCGCCTCTTCAATTCGAGCCCGTACAGGAGATTCGAAAAAATCAATTTCAACGATCTGCTGTAAGCGCCTCTTCAGGCGCAACATGCCCGCTTCCGGCTTGTCGCGGTTTGAAAGCTTCGCCAGTTTTTTCAATTCCTTTTCGAGGAGCTGATATTCGCGCCTGCGGGCCTCGTTAAACATCTGCTCGATCTGCTCGTTCCTAAGCTCGTCGAAGGAACACACCTGCGCGACGGCAGCCTGCCCTTTAGAACTGCGAATGGAGGTGGCCAGCCACTCGAAGCGCTCCTGGTTCATGGAATTATTGGGAAGAACGTATCCCGAGGCCGGAAGGGCCAGGGTCCCATATCGCTGAAGCTTTCGCCAGATGCCGACACGCTCACTTGCCTTCGCAGTCGGTAAGGTGAAGACCAGCAAAAGCCAGGCGGCGTTTTTTTGTCTCGCGGATTTTTGCGTCGCAGCTTTTTGTGTTGACGATACGCTCATAGCATCAGGCGATACAGTTATAACATATCGAGATTGCTCTCCGTCGGTGCAGCTCTGCTTTAAAAGCGAAAGCGGGTACCGCATTCCTGTAGCGTGGCCCGTTCGTAGACGACTGCGGCGGCCGCAACGTCTTGAAGCGCCGTTCCTGTGCTGTCAAAGACTGTAATCTCGTCTTTCGACGTCCGTCCGGGCTTTTTGCCGGCAACCACCTCGCCCAATTCAGCGTGCACGCTGCCCCGCTCGATCAGACCTTGCGCGAGCGCATGATGCAGGTCTCCGATTTCGACGCATTGATCGAGAATGTCGGCGACCACCTTGCTGGAAGCCAGCAGTCGCGGGTCCAGCTCCTGCTTTTCTTCATTGTCCGCTCCCACGGCGGCCAGAAATGTTCCTGGCGCGACGCAGTCCCGGTGAAGGAAATATTTCTTCGCTGGAGTGCAGGTCACGCAAACGTCGCTCTTGCGTACCGCAGTTGCCAGTTCCTGAACGACTTCGACTTCAATTCCCAATTCCTGGGAGAACTCCCTGGCGAATCCGCGGGCCCGGCTTTCATTCAAATCAAACGCATAAACATGTTGAAGCGGAAGGACTCTGCGCAAAGCGCGCAGTTGTATTTTGCCTTGATTGCCGCACCCGCAAATGGTGGCCACTTTCGAATCGGGCCGCGCCAGATGCCTGGCGGCAACCGCAGTCGCTGCTCCTGTGCGAAGAATCGTGATTTCAATCGAATCCATCACTGCCAACGGATAGCCGTTGTTGGCATCGCAGAGAACGATTAGCCCTTGAATGTTGGGCATGCCGAACCGCTGATGGTTATGGAAGAAGTTCCCGTTCAGTTTGGCGGCGAAGTACGGAGTGGAAAGCCCGAGCAGCGCCGCTTTGATGTGGAATCCTCCATCGGCAGCCGGCATGCCCAATACTTTTGGAGTCGCAGTCCTGCCCTCGCCATGCTGGCGGAAGGCCTCGTGGACTACCGTGATGCATTCATCGAGCCCTAAAAGCTCTGAGATATCCGCTCGCGCCAGCAATAGAGTCCCTGGTGAATTTGTCATTGCATTCTCTTGGCGCCAGAGCCGGCAAATGTGGTGAGGTTCGAGCGCGGCGCAATCTCCAACGGTGGATTTCCGCGCCGAAAGACGCGCGCGGTAGTATCACCTTGCAACACTACGTTCCCCTGATTGACGCGCAGCATCGTAGCCTCTCGCAGACCTACTACCGGCAAGTCGTTTTCTTCCAGGTACTGCATGATCCGTTCCTCTTGAGTTTCGCCCATGTGGGTCGAATTCGGATCGGGATCGAGGTAATGAGGGCTGATTTGGAAACTCACCAGGCCCAATGCATCAAATGAAGGCGGTTGAACCACAGGCATATCTTTCGTTGTTTTCAGCGTCGGACACGCAACAATCGAACCGGCGCTTGAGCCGATGAACGGAACCCCTTTTTCAACCCTGCTTCGGATTGTCTTCAGCAGATCGTAGTCATAGAGGGCCTTCAGGAGCCGAAAAGTATTCCCGCCACCGATAAAAATAGCTTCTGCTTCCTCGATTATTCGCTGCGGAGCAAAAGCCAAATGCGCAGATTCCAGGGCAAAACCCATCCGACGGAATCGCTCCCCCGCTTTCGCTGAATACGCATCACGGTCGTACAAGGCAAATGGGATAAACACAACCCGCTGAATGCCTCTCAGCAGGTCGCGGATTTCGGCCTCGACATGGTCAAGGTAGCCATGGCCATAAATAGTGGAACTGCTGATCAACAGCAGGTTCTTCACTGGATTTTCAGGATTAAACACGATATGTTATATATATCACGTTTATGTTATATATATAACATAATTCGGGAAAGGACATCTGACGATGGAACTGTGGCTTACAGATCGCTTTCGATTGGGCCTGCTGCTTGCTGTCTGCGCTCTCCTTGCATCCGTTGAGGCTCTGGCGCCGTTATTTCTGTATCGCCGGGGCAGATTGCGCCGGGCCCTTCCGAATCTCGCGCTCTCCGTTGGAGTGGTTCTGACAAATCTGGCCTTGGCCTCCCTGATGGCCTCGTTTTCGGCTTTGGTGACCCGCAATAAGGTCGGTTTGCTTGCTGGGATTCGCTCACATCCTTGGATCCTGATGGCAGCGGGTGTTGCTGGACTGGATCTGTTTGGATATTTCGCGCATCTCCTGTTGCACAAAATACCCCTGGGCTGGAAGTTTCATCGCGTACATCATTCCGAATTGGAAGTTGATGTCACGACGGCTTTCCGGCAGCATCCGGGCGAGACCCTGTGGCGGGCACTGTGGCAATGTCTCGGAATCGCTGTGTTTGGATTGCCGTTTTGGATCGTTCCCCTGTACTTGAGTCTTTCGAGTCTGAATGCGCTGTTGGAACATGCGAACGTCGCCATAAGCGACCGTTATGACAGATGGCTGCGATTACTGATCGTTACTCCCAACATGCACAAAGTCCATCATTCCCGGCTGATAACCGAAACCGATTCAAATTACTCCAACATTTTTTCTCTTTGGGATCGGCTTTGCAGTACCTACACGGGGAGGACGAATTGCCGGAATATTCGATACGGGCTTGACGGTTTCGAGAGCATAGAAAAACAAACGTTGCTTGGACTCCTTGGAAGTCCGCTTCGATCCCGCTCAGGGGACCCTGCCTGCTCGGATATGGACCAAGACAGAAAGTAATCCACTATTGGCTTCCCGGAGTAAGGTACAGAGCCCTTATGACTGGCGTAGACTGAAGGGATATGGCTACGGAAAATCCCACGCAGACAAGCGAGTCACTGAATTCCCTGGCGCAGGCGTCTTCTTCTTACCTGCGCTCGGCCATGCATCAGCCTATCCATTGGCACGAGTGGGGAGAGGCGGCTTTTGCTGCTGCCAAACAGCAGAACAAGCCCGTGCTGCTCGATATTGGCGCGGTGTGGTGCCACTGGTGCCATGTGATGGACCGGGAATCTTACGAGAACCCCGAGGTTGCGCAGATCATCAATGAGCACTTCGTAGCGGTGAAGGTAGATCGCGACGAACGCCCCGATGTGGATAGCCGCTACCAGGCTGCAGTCTCCGCCATCAGCGGACAGGGCGGATGGCCATTGACCGCTTTCCTTACTCCCGAAGGCAAGCCGTTTTATGGTGGAACGTATTTCCCTCCGGAAGACCACTACGGACGCCCCGGCCTCAAGCGCGTGCTGCTCTCCATTGCCCAGGCTTATCGCGAGAAGCACGGCGAAGTCATCGAATCTGCCGACAGCGTGATGAGCGCCATCTCTCATGCTGAAGCCTTTACCGGACGCAGCGCCGAGTTTTCACCCGAGCTCGTCGACAAGATTGTCAGTTCGGCCGCGAAGTTGTTTGATGTGCAGCACGGCGGTTTTGGCAGCGAGCCCAAGTTTCCGCATCCGGCAATTATGGATTTGCTGATCGATCGTTATGCTCGCACCCGCGCCGACTTTCTGGGCACCATCATCAACACCACGTTGGAAAAAATGGCGCAGGGCGGGGTCTATGACCAGCTTGCCGGTGGCTTCCATCGCTACTCGGTGGATGAGCGCTGGATTGTGCCCCACTTCGAAAAAATGTCGTATGACAATGCCGGGTTGCTGCTGAATTACGTGCATGGATATCAGGCGACCAGAAATGTTTTTTTTGCGGAGGTGGCCAGCGACATCATCCGCTGGATGGATGAGTGGCTCAGCGACCGGGAGCGCGGCGGCTTTTACGGCTCGCAAGACGCGGACATCAATCTCGATGATGACGGCGACTACTTCACCTGGACCGTAACCGAAGCGGCCGCCTGCCTGAGTGAAGACGAATTCAAAGTCGCTGCCCTGCACTATGACATTGGCGAAGTCGGCGAGATGCACCACAATCACGAGAAGAACGTGCTCTACATACGCGCGGCTAAGGATGAGATTTCCCAGCGCCTGGGACTTCCGCAGGAAAAGGTAAACGCTCTCCTGGCTTCAGCGAAAAAGAAGATGTATGCCGCGCGCTTGCAGCGACCCACCCCCTATATTGATAAAACCATTTACGTAAACTGGAACGCGCTCGCAATCTCTGCATACCTGAGTGCGGCGCAGGCGCTCAAGATGGAGGCTGCCCGCGATTTCGCCTTAAAGTCACTGGACCGCATTTTGTCGCAGGCATGGAATCCCAAAAAGGGAATGGGACACGTGATCGCCTACTCCGACCCCAGAGCCGAGGTTCGGCATGTGCCGGGAATGCTTGACGATTATGCCTACATGGTCTCCGCCTGCCTCGATGCCTACGAGGCCACCTCAGACCTGCACTACTTCACAATTGCCGGAGAAATTGGCGATGCTATGATTACTCGCTTTTACGATCCGACCTCCGGTGGCTTCTTTGATACCGAAATCACCGGTGAGAATCGCCTCGGCGCCCTTGCCGCTCGCCGCAAGCCATTTCAAGACGCGCCTACCCCGGCAGCCGACCCATCGGCGGCCATTGCCATGCTGCGCCTGCATGCTTACACCAATGATCCCAATTACCGCGAGAAGGCAGAGCAGACCCTCGAGGTCTTCGCCGGATTGGCCGAGCAATACGGCATGTTCGCCGGCACTTATGGCATTGCTGCTGCTATGTTCTCGGCTCCGCATACGCAGGTGGTCATCCTTGAAAAAAATAGCGATGGCGCAGCCGCCAACCAGCTTTACGACGCCGCAATAGAATCTTTTGTTTTGAACAAATCGGTATTGCGCATTGCGGAAGGCAAGGCAATCCCTGAAAATCTCCCGCCAGCCATGGCAGAAACAATCCCCAACTTGCCGGCAGTCAAAGAGAAAAAAACAGTCGCTGTGGTATGTTCAGAATTTGCCTGCAAACCGCCGGTCAGCGATGTAGAAGAATTGCGGAAGATACTGGAGTAAGTCTCAGATTGACGCCTACTAGACGCACGCACTATTGGCAGCTCCCAGGATATTCCAGAATCTGGTAGCCCTTTGATTTTTTTCCCGCGTCTCCGTGGTTAGTTTGAACCTGCTCCTGAAGCCGCCCTTTCGGAAACTGCTTCTCATTTGTTGTAAAATTCCTTGCGGCATTCACTTATGGATCAACAAGAAATCTTCCCGCCTCCCAAACATTTCAGCGAAAGAGCCCATATCAGTTCCATGGAGCAATGTGAGGCTTTATACAAAGCTTCCGTGGCCGATCCGGAAAAATTCTGGGCCGAACAGGCAAAAAACCTGCACTGGTTTGCACCATGGAAGCAGGTGCTTGACTGGTCGAATCCGCCTTTTGCCAAATGGTTCATCGGCGGCACGACCAATGTTGCCTACAACTGCATTGACCGCCATCTCTCTTCCGCCCGCCGCAACAAGGCCGCCATCATCTGGGAGGGAGAGAACTTCGAGCAGCGTATCCTCACCTACCAGGAGTTGTACCGGCGCGTGGCCAAATTAGCCAACGCCCTCAAGAAGCTTGGCCTGAAGAGCGGCGACCGCAGCATCATCTATATGCCCATGATCCCTGAGGCCGCCATCGCCATGCTGGCCTGTGCGCGGTTGGGCATCACGCACTCCGTCGTTTTCGGCGGATTTTCTGCTGAAGCACTTAAAGCGCGTATTCAGGATCTATCGGCATCTCTGGTCATTACTGCCGACGCCGGACTGCGACGCGGCAAAGAGATTCCACTCAAGCCCAACGTGGATGAAGCCCTATCCGATTGCCCGACAGTGAAACATCAGGTCGTCTTCCGGCGGCTGGGTACAAAGGTCGAGATGAAAGCCGGACGCGACCACTGGTGGCACGAGTTGACCGATGGCGTCAGCGAGCAGTGCCCCGCCGAGCCGCTCGACAGCGAGCATCCTTTATACGTTCTCTATACCTCTGGCACCACCGGCAAACCCAAAGGCGTGGTGCACACCACCGGCGGATACCTCACGCAGGTGCTGGCCACCATGAATTGGGTCTTCGATATTAAGGATGAAGATATTTACTGGTGCACCGCAGATGTGGGCTGGGTGACCGGACACTCCTATGTTGTCTATGGTCCGCTGGCAGCGGGAGCCACGACGTTGATGTATGAAGGCGCGCCCGACTGGCCCAAGCCAGACCGCTTCTGGCGCGTCATCGAAAAATATCGCGTCAGCATTTTCTACACGTCACCCACAGCCATTCGTTCCTTCATTCGCCAGGGCGATGACTTCCCCAACGCGCACGATCTGTCTTCGCTGCGGCTGCTTGGATCGGTGGGCGAGCCTATCAATCCGGCGGCATGGAAGTGGTATCACCGCGTGATCGGCAAAGAAAAACTTCCCATCGTGGATACATGGTGGCAGACCGAAACTGGCGGCATCATGATTTCTCCCGTACCGGGAGCCACGCCTGCCAAACCGGCCTCGGCAACGCGTCCGCTGCCCGGCGCCGCCCCTGACATCCTGGACGACAATGGAAATTCCGTCCCCGTTGGCAAAGGCTTCCTGGTGCTCACGCGCCCCTGGCCTTCCATGCTGCGCACCTTGCATGGCGATCCGGAACGCTTCAAGCAAAACTACTGGTCGCGCTTCCCCGGCAAGTACTTCACCGGCGACACCGCGACGCGCGACGAAGATGGCTACATCTGGATCCTGGGACGCAATGACGATGTAATTAAAGTCTCCGGCCACCGCCTCAGCAGCATGGAAGTGGAGTCTGCCCTGGTGCGCCACAAAGATGTTGCCGAAGCGGCCGTTATCGGCGCGCCGCACGAGATCAAAGGCGAGGGCATTCACGCCTTCGTCAGCTTGAAAGCCACGGCCAAAGAAAGCCCGGCGTTGGCCGATGAGTTGAAAGAATGGGTGACGAAAGAAATTGGCAGCATCTCGCGTCCCGAAAAAATCCTGTTCGTCGCAGGTCTGCCCAAAACACGCAGCGGCAAGATCATGCGCCGGCTTCTGCGCGAAGTCGTGAGCACCGACAAAGTCGTAGGCGATACCTCAACCCTGGAGGATTACAACGTCATATTGAAGCTCACCCAACAGGGGAAAGAGGAGGACGAAATCCTGGCGGAGAAGAAATAACAATCTCATTGCCAGACTTTCTTTAGAGATTGCAAGAAACGTTCGAAATGAAGACCTGAATCAGGGTACGAAGTTTACAGGCAGGAAATGCAGAGATAATACTTCCTTGCTGTCGCAGGGCACGGGCAGCGAAGCGGAGCGCACAGAATAAACGTTTTCCGCAGCCTCTTTACTCCGTTCCATAAGTCGTAGAGCTTCAACCCCCTAAGGTCAATCCATGGTCGAAGCTTCGCCCTTTGAATCCTCGCCTTATAACATTTGCAATACCTCGGGAAAATATTTGTTTTAGCCTATTGACAGAGTCCACAAGGTGTTCTCTAATAGGCACCATTTTGCAAATGGATGTAAGACGCTCTCAACATCCAAATAAGCTTCCACCGCGGCCACGGCGAAGGCTCTTAGACAAGAACCACAGTGGACGTGCCGAGATGCGACCGGCGTTCTTTTTCCTGGTGAGGTCGAAGCACCAGCATCAAAACTTAGGTTAGAGGCGTTTCGTCGGGCTCTGCATGTCATCCACTATTAACACGTTTCAGTAATCTGGATTTCTCTCTCTGTCGATGTTTCCCGGCCCCAAAACCGGTGAAGCAGTCGGCAATCCGGTACGAAATGTGGCTGAACAATCCTGAAACCGGTCGCTAGGCTGGCGGATGCCATCCTGGCGAAAACCTCATCTTTTTCCCAAATTGGGAAGGCCATGCCGGTTTGGGTGCGTTTGCCCATCAACCAATCTGGAGACGAATTATGAAGAAAAAAGTGGTTGTAAAGATTTTCAGCCTTCTCTTATTCGCCGCGGCTATCACGTCGCCACGGTTTACTACAGTTGTTTCGGCGCAAAGCCAGCCCCCACAATACTCCCAACACCACCGACATGGCATGAGTATGCACGTGAGGAACTGGATGAAGACGCCGACCGGAAGCGCCGACCCCACGGTGACGCCTCTGGATCCCAACACGGTTCCGAAGTTCGTGAACCAGCTGACCAGGCCTGCGACCTTCGTTCCCGTGGGAACGAAATTCGACCCGTCGCTGGGCAAATTCCTCCCACTTTACGATGTCACGGAAAAAAACACGTACCAGCAGATTCTGCCGCCGGGATTCCCCAAAACGAAGATCTACGCTTACGGCGGCGTTGTGAACACCGCCGGGCCCGGCCAGCCGCCGAACCTTCAAATCTCATTCTCAACACCGGGACCGACCTTCGAGGCGAGGAGCAACCACCGCATCTTCGTTCACTATCGCAATGAGATCGAAGGCCCTCATATGTTCCCCGTCGATCCTACGATCATGGCGGCTAACCCCAATAACGCACCGATACCCCAGCCTCCGTTCGTTGATGCCAAAGGTAACCTGCTCGTACCCTTCCCTCCGGGCTACCCGCAGTTTCAGGATCCAGTCATCACCGTGCCGCACCTGCACGGAGGCGTGACGCCCTCTGAATCGGACGGCTTTCCTGATTCCTGGTTCTCCGAGGATCTAAAGAAGACAGGTCCGACATTCAAGAGCACAACCTTCGAATACTTCAACGGGCAGTTGCCGACCATGCTTTGGTATCACGACCACGCCCTGGGAATGACGCGCCTCAATCTGGCCGCTGGCTTGGAGGGCATGTTTATCATCCGCGACCCAGAGAACGATACCGTTGCACCGCTGCTTCCCTCGGGCAAATTCGAGTGGCCGCTCATGCTGACGGACAGGGCGTTCAATAGCGATGGCTCGATCCATTTCACCACCGTCGGTGACAACCCTGACGTTGACCCGTATTGGGACCCCGAGTACTTTGGCGACGAAATCATGGTCAACGGCAAGGTGTGGCCGAACCTGAATGTGGAACGCCACCAGTACCGCTTCCGCATCGTCGATGGTTCCAACGCACGCTTCTACAACTTGTTCCTGGTGAATCAGAAAGACCAGTCCCGCGTGCCCTTCACAATCATCGGCGGCGACGGCAGCTACTTGCCTGCGCCAGCCACAGTGAATGAAAAGCTTGTGGCCATTTGTGAGCGAATTGACATCCTGGTTGACTTCTCCAACCTGCCGGCCGGAACGAAGGTCGTCATGATGAACAACGCCCCTGCGCCCAACCCAGGCGGCGATCTGCCCGATGCGAACACGGGTGTAGTCATGCAATTCACGGTGCAGGACACGCCAGCTGTGCATCCTAAGACTCTGCCCGCCACCCTGATCACGGTTCCCACCCTCGTTCCAACTCCAAACATTGGGAACCCGAAGCTCTTCACCTTGAACGAGAAGGAAAGCCCTGACACCGCTCTCAATCCCGGCAATCCGCTTCACGTGCTCATTGACGGACGGCATTTCGATGATCCAGTCACTGAGATTCCCCGAGCGGGCACAACGGAGGAGTGGTACATCCAGAACCTGACGCAGGATGCCCATCCCATCCACATTCACCTGGTGGAGTTTCAGTTGGAGGACCGGCAGGCTATTGACGCCAATCGCATGCTGGCCTACTTTGAGAAACTGAATGGGCCGAACTCGGCTCTGCCGCTCAATCATCCACCGATCAGGATCAATGTGGAGAATCCGGTGCAATTCTGCGATCCGGCGCATCCCAACAATCCCGACGGTACGCCTACCGACCCGAGCGACCCGACCTGTGTGCTTGGCGCCCGTGACTTCCAGTTTGACACGCAGAACGGCGCCCTGGGTACTACAGATGATTTCACCGAACCAGGCGTGCCGAGTACAGCGATACCCGCCAGCCAATTCCCTGGCGAAAACGGATGGAAGGACGTTGTCCTTGCTCCGCCGTTCACGGTTACACGAGTGCTGGTCCGACTGGCACCGCAGTCGGTGAACGACGCGAACCTGAAACCCGGGCAAAACACGTTCCCATTTGACCCGACTGCCGGGCCTGGCTACGTATGGCACTGCCATATTCTCGATCACGAAGACAACGACATGATGCGTCCTATGGTGATTACGTTCAAAGACTTGCCAAGTCTCAACAGCGCAATCAATAAGGACTCAGCAATTCCCATGTCGTATCCTGCAAGCCGGGACGCTTCGGCGCACGCACACCATGACAGCGAGGCTAAACCTGCGGTCGCTGCCAAGGATGCGGTGGCTGCACCGGCTAAACCCGCTAAGCCGGCGATGGAGATGCCGATGCCGATGGAGCCGACTCCAGCTTCGACCAAAACAGGAGCAGGTGGAGGCGGGGGTGGAGGAAACAGCAACTTCAAATAAGGTAAAGCGAACTTTCCGAGAGCCCGCCGAATCAGGCGGGCTCTTTTTCTTGGGTGACTCTACATACGTTCGGCTTTGGCCAAGACCATAGCAGAGCAGCCGCAGGAACAGCCCCGATTGTGAGAAACAGCACAAATTCGCCTACAGATCCGCCGGGTGGATTCGTGGCTATTGCCACTGCATACGCACTGAAAACCGCGGTCAGTACAAACCATCCGAGCAGCGTGGGACGAAAAAACTGAACCGTGCAAATTGCTATGAGAGGAACATATGGAACTAGCAAGGCTATCCAATCGCCTTCCATTCCCAAACCCCAGAGGCCCACAAGTAGTAACAGTGCAGCACATCCGGCATAGACCAAACGGTATTTTCCCGCCCGAATTTCTATCAACTTTCGCATGAATTCAACAACATCGCTCATGGTGCACACCCTATTAGCTCAATACGCTTCGTCCAGCAATTCGATCACGTGCTTCACGTCAGCTTTCAAGCCATGGCGTACAACTCCGGCGCGAAGTTGCAGCACGCAACCGACATTGGCGGTCGCGATCGTATTGGGATCCACGCCTTTGATGCTGTTCATCTTCTGATCGAGAATCCGCATGGCAAGATCGTTCTGGGTGACGTTATATGTCCCCGCGCTTCCACAACAGATATCGGCGTGCTGCATTTCCACAAGGTCGGCGCCTAATAATTTCAAAATTTCGCGGGGAGCGCTGCGCACGCGCTGTCCGTGGACAAGATGGCATGGGTCCTGATAGGTGATGCGTCCGGTGATCTTCTTTTTTGGCGGCTTGATTCCCAGCTTGGCCAGGTATTCGGTCGCATCTTTCACCTTGGCGGCAAATTCGCGTGCGCGTCCGGAAAATTCAGGATCATGCTCGAGCAGATCGCCATATTCCTTCATCGTAGATCCACATCCGGCCGCATTGGTCACAATGGCGTCGAACTTGCCGTCGAGCATTACGCGTATGTTGTTGCGCGCCAATTCGCGGGCCTGATCGCGGAAGCCGGCATGAGCATGCAGCGCTCCGCAACAACCCTGCTCTCTGGGAACAAATACATCCACGCCATTGTTCTGCAACACGCGCACCGTGGCACGATTCAATTCGGCGAAGGCAACGCTGGCAATGCATCCGCCAAGAAACGCGACTCGTCCCCGAGTTTCGCCTATCGCGGGAAAAGCCTGCCCAAACTCTTCAAAGTAAAAATGCTCATCGAACTTCGGCGCAAGCTTTTCCACCTCAGCCAACCCCAGTAATCTCAAGATGCCGATGGAGCGGGCAAATTTCTGCATTCCCGAATTTTGCAGAAAACGAAGGCGCCTCGCCCAGCGTTCCAGTTTGCTCCGGTCACGCAACACGGAGTTGTAAAAATAATTGCGTAATTTGCGCTCCAGCCAGGGGCGGCGGTATTCGTGCTCGATGAGGGCCCGGGCGCGCTCCACAATGCGTCCGTACTGCACGCCGGAAGGACACGCGGTTTCGCATCCCCGGCAATCGAGGCAACGGTCAATGTGTGTGACAAAAGATTCGGCCACCGGCAACCTGCCGTTATCGACCTGAAGGACCTGGTAGATGCGGCCACGAGGCGAATCCATCTCAGCGCCCAGAACGCGATACGTGGGGCAGGCATTCAGGCACAAGCCACACTGGATGCAAGTGGAATAAAGCTCCCAGGTGGGACGGTCGGCGGTTTCGGGTTTGATGACTGTCGTCAATTTATTTCGCTACGATTGATTTCCCCACGGAAGCACGGAGTAGTTGAGTAATTTAGTAGTTGCGTAATTTAGTTGGGCCACTATCCAATTACCTTGATATGAAATTCACAATGTGACAATGATTCGATGATTCAACTCCGTGTCTCCGTCCTCCGTGGTGAATAGATTCTTCACACCAAAAATCTTCCCCGATTGAGAATGCCCTTCGGATCGAGCGCTCTCTTGATCGCGCGCATGGTTTCCAGATCTGTCGGTGTCGAGCCCCAGACGTTGAAATGCCACTTGGCTTCCTGCGGACAGCGGGTCACGACCACAGCGGAATCCGGAGAAAGCGCCGAGCGCAACGCTGAAATCGTGTTGGCATACTGCATAGCCGACGGCGGATCCACCGAGAGCGGAATAAAAGCCAGCACCAGCGCACCCAACCCTGCCCGCCCAACCACGGCGAGGAGCAGGTTATTATCCACTCCCGCCTGCTCGGCGGCGCCGATGGCAGCTTCCACCTCCGCCGGGCTTACATTCATACGGGCAAACATGGCATTGCGATGGCGTTCCAGAACGGCGGCTTCGAAATTACTGACGTATTTCCAGGTGCTTGCGTCTTCCCCGCCGCTCAGCTCTGCGCTCAGATTGATTCCCATCTCTTTGCGATAGCGCGCCAGGACCGCTTCGCTTCCGGCAGCGCGCAGCAGGATGCGCCAGCGTGCCGAAGGTGGGCCACCAGGCGCTGCGGGTGCGTAGTCATCGGGATCGCGCGGCGCCGGAGCTTCTTTTGTCAAATATTCCTGGGCGCGAGGCGATACCAACTCCAGGCACAGGGGAGTGAGATGCGAGCCGCGCATGAAATTCCGGAAATGGATCGCTCCCGAAAGCGAAGTAAATTCGAGAACAAATGTCCGCATACGATCGCCACGCCCCTGCCGGGGAAATACCTTGAAATTAGCTTCTACAATTATGCCGAGCGAGCCATAACTGCCGATCATCAGCTTCATCAGGTCGTAGCCCGCGACGTTCTTGACCACCCGTCCGCCTCCTTTGGCCAGCTTGCCCTCACCGGTGACGAACTGAATGCCGACGCAGAAATCGCGCATTCCACCATAACCGTGTTTCAGCGGACCGTGCACACCGGCCGCCAGGGTTCCACCCACGGTGGCATGCTCTGGATGCGGCGGATCGAGAGGAAGAAACTGGCCATGCTCGGCCAGCACGGAATCAAGTGTCGCCAGAGTACATCCCGCGCCAACGCCGATGGTCAGATCAGCGGGATCGTAATGGGTCACGCCCTCCAGCCGCGTGGTGCGCAAAAGGATGCTAATGCGCTCGGGAATTCCGCCCGTGGCCATAGCGGTGAATCCGCCCGCCGGAACTACCGTGAGATTTTGGGCAGCCGCAAAAGCAATCACGTTTGCGGCTTCTTGTGCCGTAGCTGGGGAGACGGCAACGGCGGGCGCCATTCCATCGATGGCAAAGGCTTCCAAAGCCGGGTCTTCTTCTACGTGTTGCGCGCCGCAAATAGCGGCCAACTCCCGCGCCAACGAGCCGGTTTGGAGTGCAGTGTTCATGCGCCTGACGTTCCAGGATTGCCAACGATCTTTTCCGTCATCTCGGGTGAGGCCGCGGCTTCGCGACAGCCACCGCTGGTAGGAAACAGCTTTTGCGGATTCAGGATCGAGCGCGGATTCATTGCATCATGCAGCCGCTGCATGACGGCAAGATCGTCATCATTGAACCACAGGCCCATGAGCTCGTTTTTTTCCATGCCCACGCCGTGTTCGCCGGTGATGCTGCCGCCAACGGAAACGCAATAAGCAATGATGTCATCGGAGGCCTGCATGGCGCGCTGCTTGTGGTCCGGGTCGCGCGGATCGAAGCAGATGATGGGATGCAGGTTGCCGTCGCCCGCGTGCAGGATGTTTCCGATGGTTACCGAGTATTTTTGTGCCACGCTCTCAACATATCGCAAAGCATCGGGTACCCGGCTGCGGGGAATGACTCCATCCTGGGTGTAATATTTGGGCGAAACGCGGCCCACCGCTCCCGCGGCGTTCTTGCGTCCAGCCCAGAGCAGTTGCCGCTCGCGCTCGTCGCGGGCGCGCCGCACCTCGCGCGCCTTCTGCTTGCGACAGACCTGGCGGATGGCTTCCGCCTGCTCTTCCACAACCTCGCGCAGGCCTTCCACTTCAATCAGCAACACGGCGCCGGCATCGAGCGGATATCCGGCGTGAGTAGCGGCTTCAACCATACGCAGCACCCATCCATCCATCAATTCCAATGCTGCCGGCGTGATTCCTTCCCGGGTGATAGCCGCAACGGTATTGGCCGCGTCTTCAATGTTGTTATAGATGGCCAGAAGCGTAGCCGTCGCCTCCGGAATGCGCATCAGTCTGACAGTGATTTTAGTGGCAATGCCTAGTGTGCCCTCAGAACCAACGAAAAATCCGGTGAGATCGTAGCCGCACAAATCTGACGTCTTGCCGCCGAAATTCACGATGCGGCCATCGGGCAAAACCACTTCCACTCCGGTAACGTGGTTCACAGTGACGCCGTAGGCCAGCGTGTGCGGACCTCCGGAATTCTCCGCGACGTTGCCACCGATGGTGCAGGCCTTTTGGCTGGAAGGATCTGGAGCAAAGTAGAGACCGTAGCGCTTTGCTGCCGCCGAAAGATCCAGGTTGACCACGCCCGGCTGCACCACGGCACGGTGATTCTCAGCATCAATTTCCAGGATTTTATTCATGCGCGCGAAGGCGAGAAC
>DASREY010000006.1:0-7784 GCA_035651775.1 Terriglobales bacterium | reverse complement strand
GGCATGGCGACCAACATTCCGCCGCACAATCTCACCGAGATCGTGGAAGCGACGATCATGCTGGTAAATAATCCGGCAACGACGCTGGATGAGGTCCTGAAAATAGTAAAAGGACCCGATTTTCCCACGGGCGCTTACATCTACGGGCGCAGCGGGATCAAAGCAGCATATACCAATGGTCGCGGACGCTTTGTGATGCGCGCCAAAGCCAAGATTGAAGAGCTTACGCAGGGGCGCAAGGCGATCATCGTTACGGAAATTCCTTACCAGGTAAACAAAGCCACCCTGATCAAGCGCATTGCCGAACTGGTGAACGACAAGGTGATTGACGACATCAGCGATGTGCGCGATGAATCAGGCCGCGACGGAATGCGCATTGTCGTGGAACTGAAACGCGGAGCGGAAGAGCAGATTATCCTGAACCAGCTTTACAAGCACACTGACATGCAGACCAGCTTCAGCATGATCTTTTTGGCGGTGGTGAACGGCCAGCCAAAAGAGATGGGGCTGGTACAGGCGATCCAGCACTTTATCGATCATCGCGTGGATGTGGTGCGGCGACGCACAGTCTACCTGCTGGAAAAAGCCCGCGAGCGCGAGCATATTTTGGAAGGTTACAAGATTGCGCTGGACAACATGGACGCGGTGATCAAGATTATTCGCGGATCAAATTCGCGCGCTGAAGCAAAAGAGAACCTGCTGGCGGCGAAGTTCAAGATTGTCGATAAACAGATTCAGGCAAAGGTTGGTGGGGCGGAAGGACGGCTCTCACCGCGACAGGCCGATGCGATCCTGGAATTGCAACTCTATCGTCTGACGCGGCTTTCGACAGAAGAAATTCTGAAAGAGCTGGAAGAGATTCGGCTGAAGATCGCGGAGTACGAATCGATTCTGGCTTCAGATAAGAAGCTGCGCGGCGTGATTGTGAAAGAGCTGGAAGAGGTAAAAAAAGACTTCGGCGACGAGCGTCGCACAGAGATCACCGATGAATCGACCGAGATCACGCTGGAAGACCTGATCGCGGACGAGCAGGTAATTGTGACGGTCTCACACAGCGGATACCTGAAGCGCACGCCGCAATCCACTTATCGCCAGCAGCGGCGCGGTGGCACTGGCCGCACGGGCATGAAGACGCGCGAAGAGGATTTTGTTGAATATCTCTTCAGCGCTTCCACGCACTCCTATCTATTGATCTTTACCAACACCGGGCGTGTCTACTGGCTGAAAGTCTATGAAGTGCCCGACGTGGGCGCGGCGGGCAAGGGCAAGCACATCGGCAACCTGGTGGCCTTGCAGCCCGGAGAAACCGTGAGGACGTTGCTGGAAGTGCGCAATCTGGAAGAAGAGAACCGGTTCGTGTTCTTCGCCACACGCAAAGGCACCGTGAAGAAGACGCCGGTGAAGGACTTCTCCAACGTTATGTCGCGCGGGATTATCGCGATCGGAATCGACAAAGACGATGAGTTGGTGGCGGTGCGCTTAACTGACGGTAATCAGATCGTCTTTCTGGCGTCGCATGAAGGCCAGGCGATCCGCTTTGACGAAGACGGTGTTCGCTCCATGGGCCGGCCCGCGTATGGTGTGCGCGGCATGGACCTGGATAAGAACGATTACATTGTTGGCATGGCTGTGACGCCCAAAGATGTCCAGAAGAAGACGAACGGAAAAGGTGAAGAAGAGAATGTTCCCAGCCTGATTCTGAGCGTGACCGAACAAGGCTACGGCAAGCGGACGCCGGTGGAAGAGTACCGGCTGCAATCGCGCGGCGGCAAGGGCGTGATCAACGTGAAGACCACAGCCCGCAACGGGAACGTGGTAGGAATCATGCTGGTGGACGAATCTTCAGAGGTCATGCTGATCAGCCAGTTCGGGAAGATCATCCGTATCGATACCACGACGATCCGCGAAGCCGGCCGTTCAACCCAGGGCGTGCGTCTGCTGCATCTGGAAGAAGGCGACCGCGTGGCCTCAGCAACGGTGCTGCAAGAGAAGGAAGAGGAAGAGCCGAAGCTGTTGCAGTAGGCAAGTCTAAGACCGATGCAATAGATAAGAGATTGTTGTTGCAGCCATTCCGAGGAGAAGCTCTGCCTCTCGACGGTCTGGATTACGGCCTTCTCGTAGATGGCATCCCATTTCGGATGCATAGCCCCATATTTGCCCAAGAGCAGTATCTAACGGTCGTGGAATCCCAAGTGTATCCCTGTAACGGTTTAAGATTTCGCCAAAGGTGGCACGTTGGTCATTCGCAATCACGCGAGCAGTAGCCTCAAGTGCAGCCATGCAATGTTGGATAGTACCTGTAATATCTGGTCGGGGCCGCCGACTCAGATCACTACGTGCCTCCTCCAACTCTTGCCTAGCCGTATTCAGATTCGCATCGCCAAGTCGGACAGCAGCGGTACCGACTGCGTGTTCAAACTCCATATCTCCGCGCGTAACAATTTGACCGTTCACGATCTGCCAACCAATCCCATCTTCCTCAAAGAGGCGATTCAAGTACGTCGAAAATTCAGCTTGCCGGCCAGTCCGCGTAAAGTATTGATATAAGCCCTCCGCGATATCATAGACTCGATACCAATCGCATTCAGTGAGAAGTTCAATTTACCTCATCTCTGACATTTGGTATCTCAGTCCAGTTCGTGGGATCTGGTCGGCGGCGAAGCACATGACAGATAACCTCACGTAAGCTGGTGTAGTTCATCCCCATATTTCGCCCGATTTGAACCAAGCCCATGCGAAGACCTTCAGGTGCATCTTCACGCACTATTATTTCGCGCTGCTGCCCATAGCCGTGTCGTTGAGAGAAGCCGCCCATCATTGAATTATACGTCTTTGTCTGACACGCCTACTTTAACGCTCCGCTGGCGCTGCGCGTCGGCCTGCGGCAGCAAGGAAGAAACTTTTCTTTGCTTACCCGGCACTTGCTCCTCAGCGCGTGTTACGCGCCTCGTCGCCGTACCGGGCTAGTCTCTTCCGTCCCTGACGGGACTGTTGCATCGTATTGCAGGGATTCTGTCCAAACTAAATTTGTAGATCTCGCATACAAACTAGCCTATAGGCATCAATTGCTGCACTAGCTTCTTTCGCAATCCCAGCCAGGCTAATACAGCAGCGGTAATCAGTAGAGCAGTCGAGATCCACCCAGCCGCGTGAAGGCCGGGAATGATTTTTTCATGCGTCTGGCCAAGCAGAGCGCCGAAAACAGCTACTCCCACCGCGCCGCCGGCCTGGCGCGCGGTGTTGAGCACAGCTGAGGCGGTGCCGGAGCGTTCACGCGGAACACTGGAGAGGATTGCGGTGGTCATGGCGGGAACGGCAAGGCCCATGCCGCCGGGAATGAGAACGAAGGCCGCCATCATACTAAGCATTGATGTGCCTGCGTTTAGACGAAGAAGCAGAACATAGCCAAGCATTGCGACCAACGCTCCAAGAACCATGGGCAAGCGAGAACCAGCGCGGGCGGTGAGCCATCCGCTAAGAGCGTTGGAGACGATGAAGGTGGCAGTGAGCGGTAAAAAGGCAATGCCGGTTTTAAGAGCGGAATATCCGCGCGCCTGCTGCAGGTAGAGGCTGAGAACAAAGATCACACCGTAATACGTGAGGTTGACCAACACACCAAAGCCTACCGACGCGCTGAAGCAACGATCGCGAAAAAAATGTAGCGGCAGCATGGGCGAGGAGACGCGGCTTTCCACGTAAAGAAAGATCGCAGCCGAGATCAGGCCAACAATCGCGCCGGCGATCACAACCGCGCTCATGGGACCGAGGCGACCGCCTTCAATCACTGCACCGATCATCCCGGTCAACGCCAGGATGGCGAGAAGTTGCCCGGAGAAATCGAGGTGCTTTGTGCCTGAACCCACGAAATCGAGCGGAACGAAACGAAACACCAGAAAGATTGCCACGCCGCAGAGCAAAATATTCACCAGAAAAATACTGCGCCAGCCAAAGGACGCAAGAAGAAATCCGCCGGCAACGGGACCGGCGGCAATGGAGACGCCGCCTGCCGCGGTCCAAAAGCCAACCATGCGGGCGCGGAGAGATGAATCGTTCTCAGCGGTGCGATTGAGAATGGCCAGCGAGCTGGGCACGAGGAGCGCAGCGCTGCTGCCCTGGAGCGCACGAGCGGCAATCAGAACACCGATGTTGGGAGCAAGTCCGCAGACAACGGAAGCCGCGGTGAAAATGAAGAAGCCAGCCAGGTAAACACGGCAAGAGCCGAGCCTGTCCGCGATTACACCGGCGGAGATGAGCAGCGCGGCAAAGCTGAGAGTATAAGCATCCACGATCCATTGCAGGCCGGCTACTCCGGCATGCAGGCGCGACCCGATCTGCGGCAGCGCGACGTTTACGATCGTGACATCAAGCTGCACCACGACAAAACCAAAGCTGGTGGCAATAAGAAGCCAGAGGAGTGGGCCGCTCAGTGTGGCTGGTCGTTTATCCATAAAGCTACTATGCGATGCAGGCATGTCGGGATGTTTCACGGCGCAGTTAAATATTACGGCACCAAGGCGGCTTACGATATTTCATCACGGAATGAAATATGCAAGGCAAGCGGGCCAGTAAAATAAAGCTAGCGGCATAGGGTTTGCTGTCTTAAGGAATGAAGGGCGGGAATCATGAAAGAAAAGCATGCAATCTCAACTTTAGGCTATTTGCTGGCCGATCCGGGCAGGGCGGCCATGCTGGTGGCATTGCTGGAAGGGCGCGCTTTGCCTGCGGGAGAACTGGCCAGAGCGGCTTCTGTTTCCGCGCAGAGCGCCAGCGCGCATCTTTCCAAACTGAGCCGGGGCGGCCTGATCACCATGCAGCGCGATGGACGGTGCCGGTATTACAAGCTCGCCGGACCCCGCGTGGCCAACGCTCTTGAGGCGCTTGGGGCCATCTCAACCGTGCGCCCGGCAGCAGAGTACATTGCTTCGCACCTGGACAAGTCAATCCTGGTGGCCCGCAGTTGCTATGACCATCTGGCAGGGCGCATTGGCGTGGCGCTGGCTGACGCAATGCACAAGCAGCGCGTGATTGTGGCTGAAGGTGAGCGGGATTATCGGGTAACAACGAAGGGCGCTGACTGGCTGGCAAAGCTGGGGGTGCAGATGGAGACACTTGAGCAGAGCAAGCGCCATCTGGCGCGCCGATGCCTGGATTGGACTGAACGGCGTCCGCACGTAAGCGGTGCGCTGGGAGCGGCGCTGCTGAAGCATTTTCTGGCAGAAGGATGGCTGGCGCGCAACAAGGGTTCACGAGCGCTGAGAGTAACGCTGAAAGGACAGCGATGGTTCAGAGAGTTGGGCGTGGCAGCGGAGATTTAGGCGCTCCGCTGCGTTGCGCGTGGGCCTGCGGCAGCGAGGAAAGATTTTTTCTTTGCTTACCCGGCACTTGCTCCTCAGCGCGTGTTACGCGCCTCGTCGCCGTACCCGGCTATTCTCTTCCGTCCCTGGCGGGAATGTGCGTGGTAGTGCGAGGTTCTCTTCAAGCGTGGCGGTTGGTTGCAATATTAAAGCGGTATTAGGATTGCTTTACCTGAATCATCAATCTCTATCCTCATGAACGCGCCATCCTGAGCTGAGCACACGATGCTCTGCTCCTTTACCATGCTCCGGGACGCGAGGCGAAGGATCTGCTCAGCTGGTCTTCAGGGCAGCCGATCATCCATTCAGTCTTGAATAGCCCTATGGTGCAGCGGAGCCGATCCTTCGGCTTCGCGGAAACTGTGTCGAGACACTTTGCAATTCAGTGGCTCGCCTCAGGATGGCGCGTCGTGGGGTGAGATGGATAGTTAATCGCGAACGTGTGGTAGTAGATACAGCAACTCAGGAATACTATAGTGAACAAATTTATAGCTACTTCTTTGCACGTTTCCGCTTGGCTGGTCTGCCACCAGGATCGGGCCTGAATTTCTCAACGTCAGAGCGGCGCAGCAATGTCTTGCCTGCAATTGTGAAGGTGGTAAACCGGCCTTTAGCAACCAGATTGGATATTGCCTGCCGGCTTATTCCCCTCATCCGTGCTGCTTCTGACTGCGAAACCCAATCCACAGGGTTAAAAGGTTTCGATTTCGATAAACTAGTTGACATTGTACACTACAATCAGATAATATACTTGTGTCGTTACGGCACCGAGTACAATCCTGCGGGATTTGCCGGTGATTAGAAGCACCGACAGGCCCCTGACCACACGTCGCCATAAGGAGGCAATGATGGCTACGAGTAAAGCTAAACATCTTATTGACTTAACGCAACTCACGCCCCGCCGCGCCAAAACCGGGCTCGTCGGGGACTCCGAACTTCAACGCCACAGAACAACCCCAAGAACCAACGGCAAGACCGGAACAGGGGATAAGCCTGAAACTGCGGGCCTGATGCCGGTGAAAGCCCATATCTATCATTCCATTGCGGAGTTGAACAGCGGATTTGAACAAGTAGTCCGAGAGCTGCAGGTATTGGGCGGGCTGAATCTGTTTCGCGCGAGCGACGTGGCCGCCATGCGCGAGACGATCTGCCGGATGCGAGCACAGGCCAATCGGGATTTTGCCCTGGCGATTCATGGTGGCGAGAAGGTGGATGCGGGTCCTTTGCAGTCGTGAATTTTGGACATGTACTGGGTTTCAGCAGTGGGCCGCAGAAGGCAGTGACCGGTGTGGGTGAACTAGTTCGTGAGTGACTGCCTGCAGCGAAGGCGGTATGATGCGGAAGCTCTTGGTGCAGCCCTTGAGCTAAAAGACGAGCGCAACGGATCCCGTTGCGTTTTTGCTTTTTGAAAGCGTTGCGACCCTCTGCTGAAAAACAGCACTCAGCACTCAGCCAGATCTAGCACCAAATACTAAAGAAAAACTTCTCGACCGGTCGGTCATTGTTCGGTTGAAGTGCAGTTCGGCTTTGTTTTCAACGCGGGAGTTATAGGGGGTGGGAGTTGCGACCCTCTGCTGATTCTCTCAGCATTGGGTCGGCTTGGGTAGGGGGGAGGGAGGGGAATTTCAAAAAATTGCGGAATTGTTCGGAATCGCCGGAATGGACATCGCCGAGGGCAGCGGTGCCACATGTGCATGGGCAACCTACGCCAAATTGGGATGGCTGGGATGAGTGACCCGGGTAGGAGATGGCAGGACTTCAGCATCGATTAGGGGCCTAAATTGCACGGACCGGAAAACGCAGGCGAGGGCACTATTTCAGGGCAGGCTCTGCGCTCCACAATCCCTGTAAATGGGCAGACATTTTGCTTCTAAAGGCCTAGTCATTTAATCTTATAAATCTCTCGCGGGACGCCTGAATTCGCACTACGAAAGGTGGAGAGATGAACATTTATAAGAATATTACGCAGACTATCGGGCGGACGCCGCTCGTCCAACTTAACAAGGTCACCAAGGGCGCCAAAGCAACTGTGGTGGCAAAGCTGGAGGGCTTCAATCCCTGCCACAGCGTGAAAGACCGCATTGGCGTGAGCATGATTGATGAAGCCGAGAAAGCCGGGCGGATTACGCCGGGCAAAACAGTGCTGATTGAACCTACCAGCGGCAATACGGGAATTGGGCTGGCATTTGCAGCAGCAAGCAAAGGCTATAGGCTGATCCTGATCATGCCGGACACGATGAGCCAGGAGCGCAGAGTGGTGCTGCTGGCGCTGGGAGCGGAGCTGATTCTTACGCCTGGGCCCAAGGGGATCAAAGGATCAATTGCCAAGGCCAATGAACTGCTGAAGGAGACGCCGAACGGGGTCATTCTGCAGCAGTTTTCGAACCCGGCGAATCCGAAGATCCATCGCGAAACCACCGGGCCTGAGAT
>DASREY010000005.1:0-33945 GCA_035651775.1 Terriglobales bacterium | reverse complement strand
GCCGCAGCGCTGAAAATACGGGCAGAGCGGAGCGATGCGCTGCGGCGACGGCAGCAAAACTTCTTCCAGTGCGGCGCGCACGAATCCTGGTTTTTCTTCCACGGCGCGGGCCTCGACCTGCTCCGCGGGCAAGACAAAGGGAACGAAGACGGCCTTGCCGCGCGCGTCTTTTTTCTGCCCGGGCTCTGGTTCTTGTTTTCGCGCTTGATCATTTTCATCCGGAGGGATGAAGCGCGCCAGGCCATCGCCGCCATAGATCAGTTTTTCAATGGTCAACTGCACGCAGACAGCTTACACGAGAGGGCATATCCTCCGGTCATATGCGCGGTTCACACTCTATTAGGAATTCGCAGCTAATTTCATTAATATAAGGACTTGATCTCTCGCCACGGCCTCAGAGGTAAGAAATATGGAACCGGGACAGGAAACACAACGTTGGCTGGCTTTTAATCTTGATGTGAAGGTTGTGGGCCTGGTCATTAATAATAAGGAATACCTGGGCGATTCCCGGGTGGGAACGGTAAGCCCCAACGGCATCGGTCTGTTCATCCCCGCCAATCTCAAGCTGAAGGACGTAGCGCATATCAGGTTCACCCTGCCTAAAAGCAGCGACATCATCAGGGCCAAAGCTGCCGTGCGCAATCGCACCGGCTTCCGCTATCTTTTTGAGTTCCAGGAGCTTGCCGATGCGGACCGGGAGAAGATTCGCATTGCCTGTTTAGCGGATGGGACGAAATCGTAAGAAGCATTCAGCCCCTTAGGAACTGCTTACCGCGGATTGCGCGGATTTCAAAGCAGTTGCCGGTTCCCGGTTGCCAGTTTTGACCTCTCTGCAAATTCTTGAATCGTGTTGGGATTAGGGCATCCGCTGCTTCCACGGGCTTTAACAGAAATTTAATCTGTTTCATTGAAATTTAATCTCCCAAGAACATTGCGGAAACACTAGCCCCGTAACATCTCTCCCGTACTCTGCTTTTGAAAGTTTTGCGCGATCAAAGATTTGCGCTTCCCAAGTGTTTTTCCAATCAATTTTTGTGGAGGAATTAGCATGGCGTCTCAGAAGACTTTCTCTTCTGTAAGAAATCTATCGGCCGCAAGAGCAACGGTTCTGCTCCTGGCCACAACCATTCTCTGTTGTCTGCCGCAATATGCCCGGGCCCAGGGTAAGGGCTCTGTGACCCCGATCGAGCATGTTGTTGTCATTTTCCAGGAAAACGTCTCGTTCGATCATTATTTTGCCACTTATCCGCATGCGCTGAACCCCAGCGGAGAGCCAAAGTTCACAGCGTGGGCCAAGAACCCGCCGCCCACGGTGAATGGCCTGTTGAGTGGTGGGCTGCTAATGCACAATCCGAACTCCGCCCAGCCCTTCCGTTTGGACCGCAGCCAGGCAGCCACCTGCGACATGGACCACGAATATACGGACGAACAGAAGGCCTTTAATTCAGGCCTGATGAATAAGTTTCTCGAGTTTGGCGGCGCGGGCACCAAATGCCCGGCATCGCAGGTCATGGGCTACTTCGACGGTAATACGGTCACCGCCTTTTGGAACTATGCGGAGCACTTCGCCATGAGCGACAACAGCTACAACACCACGTTCGGGCCTTCGACCCCGGGCGCGTTGAACCTGATCTCCGGACAAACGCACGGCGTTGTAGTGGAGACACTGCCTGGAGTCGATACGATTGGCGGGAGCGTGATTGGCGATCCGCAGCCGTTCTATGACGACTGCACAACGCGCGATTCAGTGGCCATGCTGCCAACCAACAAGAACGTCGGCGATTTGCTCAATGCAAAGGGAATTACCTGGGGATGGTTCCAGGGCGGCTTCCGTCCTAGCAGCGTAGTGGCCGGCAAAGCGCATTGCGACACAGCGCACATTGGAAGCGATGGCAATCCCAAGAAAGACTACATCCCTCACCACGAGCCTTTCCAGTACTACCTCTCGACTTCCAATCCTCATCACCTGCCGCCGAGTTCGGTAGAGGAAATTGGCGAGACCGACCAGGCCAATCATCAGTATGACCTGGTTGATTTCTGGGCAGCGGCCGACTCCGGCCATCTGCCGGCGGTCAGCTTCCTGAAAGCACGCGGATTCCAGGATGGGCACGCTGGTTATTCCGATCCGCTGGCAGAGCAAACCTGGGTGGTGGAGACCATCAACCATCTGCAGAAACTTGAAGAGTGGGAGCATACGGCGGTCATCATTGCCTACGACGACTCCGATGGCTGGTATGACCACGTGATGTCGCCCATCGTGAGCCAATCCAATACCACAGCCGACGCACTTACCGGACCAGGAAGCTGCGGCACCGCTCCGGCGGGCGCCTTCGAGGGACGCTGCGGATATGGCCCACGGCTGCCGTTGCTGGTGATCTCGCCCTTTGCCAAGGTCAATTATGTTGACCACTCCATCACCGATCAGAGTTCGATTCTGCGCCTGATCGAAGACAACTGGAAGCTGGGCCGCATTGGCGATCAATCGTTCGATGCACGCGCCGGCTCATTGTTCAATATGTTTAACTTCCATCAAAACACTGAGCATGCAAGAAAGCTTATCCTGGACCCATCGACCGGTGAACCTGTAAGAGACGGGGACGATGACCGCGACGACAAGTAATTCAAATTCACGCTAGGTCATCCCTTCGCCTAACGTGACTCGGCCCGCCCTTCCTGACAGGGCGGGCATTTTTATTTCAGTTCTCAGTCTCAGTTTCAGTTCTCAGTTTGAGCTTGTGGCAGTTCTTGTAAGATGATGGTTTGCAGAGAGTCCCGTCATGAGCTCAAAGAACAGCGCCATCCTGCTGACCAAGTGTCCAGAACAAAAAGGGATTGTGGCCGCGGTTGCCGATTTTATCTACAAGCACAACGGCAATATTCTGCATGCTGATGACCATCAGGACCCCGAACTCCAGATGTTCATGATGCGGGTGGAATGGGACCTGGAAGGGTTCGACTTCGATCTCGACGCATTTGGCGCGCGCTTTGCGCCCGTGGCAAAAAAATTCAAGATGGAATGGCAGGCGGCGCACGCCAACCATCGACCGCGGGTGGCGATCCTGGTTTCCAAATCGGGACACTGCCTGGCCGACCTGCTCTACCGCCATCACATTGGCGAGTTGGCCTGCGAGATACCGCTGATCCTCAGCAACCACGAAGATACGCGGCGGCTGGCGGAGTTTTATCACATCCCGTTCCACGCCATTGCACATGCAAAAGACGATCGCGCAGAAGTGGAAAGCGAGGCCCTGAAGTTACTGCAGAGGGCAAAGATCGAACTCATCGTGCTTGCCCGTTACATGCAGATTCTTTCGCAGAAATTTGTGAGCCAATATCCCAACCGTATTATCAATATCCATCATTCGTTTCTGCCTGCATTCACCGGCGCTAAACCTTATCACCGTTCTTACGAGCGCGGGGTGAAGCTGGTAGGCGCTACCAGCCATTATGTTACCGAGACGCTGGACGATGGTCCCATTATCGAACAGGATTTTATCCGGGTTTCTCACCGCGACCAGCTTGAAGATCTGGTGCGCAAAGGCGGAGACGTGGAGCGCATTGTGCTTTCGCGCGCGGTGCGCTGGCATTTGGAAAACCGCGTGCTGGTCTATGGAAATAAGACTGTGGTCTTCGACTGAAGAAAGCTTTTAGCTTTCAAGCAATCTGTTCCGCTCTCTGCCTATAAACACGGGCGAAGAGAAAAAGTTTCCCCTCGCAAAAACACTTCTGGCTTCTGATCTAAAACGATCGGTTTTCTGAACTCACGTCTTCATCTTTCGTCAGGGGTTGGATATAGCCTAAGTGACCTATTTCCAAAAACGGAATATTACTTTAGTAACCTCGGGCTTTTTGCGCGTGCCGTTTTGGAGTCGCAACTTTTTCAGAGTGGCGGGTTCTTACTCAGTGAACGGTGCAACAACCGTAAACGGAGGAAAGAGAATATGCGACGTATGAACAAACTGGCTCTGCTTACACTCGCCGGTGCATTAACTTTCGGATTGAATGCCTGGGCGCAAAACACGGCCAATAATGATGACCGTAAGGACGACCGGCAAGACATTCGCAAAGACACAAAAGACATCCACAACGACAGGAAAGACATCCGCAACGATGAGAAAGACATTGACAAGGACCAGAAAGACGCGCGCAAGGACCAGCGCGATCTGAATAACGATCGTCGCGATATTCGCAAGGATGAAGAGGCCTGCGAGAATGGAAACAAGGCGGCTTGCAAAGATGCTTCCAAAGACAAGAAAGACGCCCGCAACGACCAGAAAGACCTGAACAAGGACCGCAAAGACATCCGCAACGACAAGAAAGACATTCACAATGACAGAAAAGACGTTCGCGCTGATAAGCGTGACCGGCATCAGGATCGACGCGATCTCCGCCACGACCGACATGGCAAGTAAGCCAGGTTCGTGGAGGTAGGGGGGAGGGGGACGAATTTCGTCCCCCTTTGGTTTTAATGCTTACCGCGGATTTCACGGATCACGCGGATGGAGCCAATTTAGGCTTAAGCACAGTAATCGTTGTATTGAATTGATTTTTTAGACTTTCGCTTTTGCTTTCAGCCGTACCTGGCCATTATCCAATTCGACCGAATATTCCACGCCTGTGCAGCCGTAATCTTTCCGGATCTGTTCGGTTTTCTTTTTCAGGAAGGTCTTGAAAGAATCAAAATTTGCGGAACTTTGCTCGCCGGTTTTTTTCTTGGCTTCCATCATCGCGTTAAACAGGGCCTCGACATTCTTGTTGTCGGCTTCGAGATCGTAGCAGACGACGCTGAAGGCCTTGTTAGCGGCCAGTTGCAAGGCGGCCTCGGCAGCATGCTCTTCAGCGGTGCGGATTCCCTGGATGCCCATCATAGCGTCTTGCGGGCGGCTGTAGCCTTCCTCTTTGATCTTCAGTTTCTTACGCCACAGATCGCTGAATACCGCGTATTTCTGGGCGATGCTGTTATAACGAAAGCGCTGGGAGAAGTTCATTCGGCCGCCGTCGGAGTACTTCTTGATCATCGACTGTACGCGCCATTCAGTATCGGTAGGAGGTTTTTTGGAGCCACCCCCAAAAAACACGTCATACTCGACCTTGAGCCGGCGCATATTGTCTTCCAGCAAATTCAATTCTTCGTCAACGGTCACAAATCACTCTCCTGGCCGGCAATCCACAGGAATAGGCAGATTTTCTGAGAGGGCGAAATATATATATCACAAAAAACAGCCCCCAGTCCTCACTTGTGGCATGCCAAGTATTATGCTGAAAATAAAATACTTGGCAGTGAAGCAGACTTACCAGCCACACCGGCGGCCAGGCGTAGCAGCTTAGACCAACTGCATACAGCTGCATGCCACCCCAGGAATAGTCGCATGTAATGGTTTTCCCTTATTCAATTGTTTGCATCTAAGCTGAGAGATGGCGAAGAAGATACGGGTTGCAATAGCCGACGATCATTCCGTACTGCGTGAGTCCCTGGCAGCGCTGCTGGAAAACCAGCGTGACCTTGAAGTCTGCGGGGCGGCTGCCAATGGCACGGAGGCACTACGGATCGTTCAAGAGTGCCACCCCGACGTTCTGGTGCTTGATCTGTTTATGCCGGAAGGTGATGGCTTTGACGTGTTGCGCACGCTTGACCGCTCGGGGGCCCGGGTGGCCTCGGTGGTCTTGACCGGCTCGGAAAACCAACTGGATTATGTGCAGGTGGTTCGCCTGGGGGCGCGTGGGCTGGTGTTAAAGGGTGATAGCCCCGAGATCCTATTTTCTGCCATCCGCAGCGTCGCCAATGGCGAGCTGGCCTTCAAAGAAGATATAGCCCACCAAGTGCTCAACAGCATGGCGGTTGAAACCCGACATACGCAAGGCTCGTTTCACCGGCTCAGCGAGCGTGAACGGCAAATCGCCGCCCTGGTAGCCCGAGGCTTGAAAAACCGCGACATCGCCCAGCAGCTCACCATCAGCGAAAATACGGTGAAGCGTCACATGCAAAGCATTTTCAATAAGACCGGCGCCCGCGACCGGCTGGAACTGGCGGTGTTTGCATTGTCGGAATTGGGCACTCTAGCAGCTTAAGGTAGTTCCAATCTCTGTCGATGAGCTACAAGTTGCAAGCTACAAGCTACAAGGATTATGTCGTAGGTCCTTCGGCCTTGCGCAAGCTGGAGATCAGACCATTAAGGATTCTTCCGATCTCTTCGCATTGCTTCAGAAGAACAGCCGTTTGATCCTTTTGCAAGTAATCAAGGTCTCGTGCGAGCAGTAGTTGGGTCTCGACTTCATTGACAGACCCTCGCGCTTGTTTTAGGAAATGTTGAAAGTCGCGTGGAGAATACCTTCCTTTGCCTTCAGCTATATTCGATGGAATTGACACGGCTGCCCGGCGCAGTTGAGAAGTCAGCCCAAATACCTCTTCTCTGGGGAAATTAGCCGTTGCGCGATAAATTTCCCTGACAAAAGTCATTGCCTTTTGCCACGCAATTAAGTCTTTGTAGGAACTCAGGCATAAACTCCTCATTGCTGCATGGGAGCTTAAGACTACCAGCTTTTGGGTAAGGACTCTTTCAAAACAAATCCCTGCCGCAGAGTCCTCCGCGTGGTTCTGCAAAAATCATGCCTTCCTTGTAGCTTGTAACTTGGAGCTTGTAGCTGCTTGCTATTTTCCCGCTGAGGCGGCGAGCTTTTTTACCATGGTTAGGACGATTTTGCGGTCGCTTTCGTTCAAATTGGGAGAATAACGGCGGATTTGGGTCAGGAAGCGGACTTCTTCTTCTCCCAGTTGCGGAACGGTTTTTGCGGCGCCGTTTTCTTCGACGGGGGCCACGAAAAACTGCGCCAGGGGCACATCCATGGCGGTGGCAATCTTAGCCAGGGTATCGAGCGAGGGTATGGTATGGCCGTTTTCCACCCGGGAGAGGTAGCAGCGCAGCAGGCCGGTGCGCTTTTCAATGTCGCCTTGGGACATGCCTTTTTCTAGCCGGAAGTTTCGGATGGTCTCGCCGATGTTCATAAAGGTACTAGAGCGTCAATAGGGGAGTGCGTGAATAGTAACCATAAGTAGGCATTCTGGCAAGAACAAAAATTTTATGGAAGGTATGCGCAGAAAGGGTTATAAGTCTCAGGTTACAAGCTGCGAGGAAAGTCAACGGTTACTGCAGTTTAGCTGCATGGCGCACTACCCCGCGGTGGTTCTGGTTCGGTCCTCAGTCTCATTTTGGAACACCTATAGACGCAATTAGCGGGCACGGTAGAGATCACTTAAGTGTAATGCCCCGGTCTTGCCTGCCCAAGAGCCCTACGATGTCGTCCCATTAACTTAGTGTACTGGCGTATCACATCAAGGCGGTTGACCACTGAAGCCATGCACCGCAACTCATCTCTGCAGGTCCAGCTCCATGAAAATAGCGCCTGGGACGGGGTTCAGGCGATAGGAGGCAATCTCGCGAAATCCCAGACCGCGATACATTTTAACGGCTGTGGCCATCGACTCGGGAACGGTATCCAGGAGCATGCGGCGGTAACCCGTCTCTCGCGCTTCGCGAATGAGGCGCTCAGCCAGGGCCAAACCAATACGATGGCCGCGCTGCCCGGGTTTTACATAGAGGCGTTTCATCTCGCAGACAGTGCGGTCATTTGCATGTTGCGGGGTCTTATCGGGAAGAAATTTGTGCAGAGCACCGCAGCCGGCGGGCTCGCGCTGCCAGAAGGCCAGAAGCAACCTGCCTTCAGGCGGAGCATAATCGCCAGGAAGTGAAACCAGCTCTTTTTCAAAGTTCTGAAAGCACAAGTTGAAGTTGAGCGACGCCGCGTACTCTTTGAAAAGAGTGCGCGCTACCTGTATGTGAGCGGGCGTTGTGGCTTGTAGAATCTGCAGATCCATAGCTTTCCGTTAGGCTATCAGACGCTCGGAAATTGGGCTTGGGTGAAATTTTTTTGTAATCCGTATGAGGCTTTCAGAGTTTATGGGTGGCACACCATAAGGTCTCGACACCATAGGGATTCCTCTCCCGCTTTGCGGGATCGGAATGACCAGAAATTGAGTTTTTCCACAACCTCTAGAGCCGCGCCCTGAGACAAAATGATGCGACACGGTCTGCAACTTGGAGCTCGGGGCTGCCGTGGCTTTATAATTCCTAGTTCGGTGTCCTAACCGATACCTTCCACGGGGCTGCTTTCATCTCACCCGCGGGAACCTGGAGCCCAGACTTGAAAATCCAACGCGCCATCCTCAGTGTTACCGATAAGACCGGACTGGTGGAGTTTGCCCGCGAACTCGCCGCTCTCAAAGTAGAGCTGGTTTCCACCGGCGGCACCTCCAAGCTGCTGCGCGAGGCCGGCATTGCGGTGAAGGATATCTCTGAGCTCACCGGCTTTCCCGAAATTCTGGGTGGAAGAGTGAAGACCCTGCATCCCAAGGTGCACGGCGGCATCCTTCACCGGCGCGATAATCCTGACCATTGCGCCACCGTGGCCGAACATGGGATTCCCTGCATCGATATGGTGGTGGTGAACCTTTATGCCTTTGAGCAGACCGCGGCCAAGTCGGGGGTGAATTTTGAGGAGCTGATCGAGAACATTGATATTGGCGGGCCATCGATGATCCGCTCGGCAGCCAAAAATTTTGAGCACGTTGCGGTGGTGACTTCGCCCACCGATTACGCCGGCATTGCCGAAGAGATGAAAAAATCTGGCGGACAACTCTCTTCCGCCACCCGCTGGCGGCTGGCGCAAAAGGCTTTTGCCACTACGGCCGCCTATGACTCCGCCATTGCCAGCACCCTGGAGCGCATTTCGCCGGAGTCAATGCAGCCCAACGAAGACTTCCCTCAAACATTGCGGATTATTCTGCAAAAAGTCTTTGACCTGCGCTACGGCGAGAACCCGCACCAGCATGCCGCCATGTATTCCGATGGCTCGGGCAAGGGCATAGCCGGCGGCCGCCAGCTCCAGGGCAAAGAGCTCTCTTACAACAACATCGTAGACATGCAGGCTGCCTGGGACCTGGCCTACGAGTTCAGCGCTCCGGCCTGCGCCATCATCAAGCACACGAATCCTTGCGGAACGGCGACGGGCACGGACCTGGTGACGGCATACAAGAAAGCGCTGGAGGCCGATCCGGTCTCGGCTTTCGGTGGCGTCATTGGCCTGAACCGTCCCGTAGATAAAGAAGCCGCGGAAGAAATCTGCAAATTATTCGTGGAGGTCATCGCCGCCCCTTCTTTCAATGAAGACGCGCGCGAGTGCTTTGCCGCCAAAAAGAACCTGCGCCTGGTGGAGATTACCCCGAAGGAGATGCACTGCGCGATGAAACACGTTTCTGGCGGAATGCTGGTGCAGGATGTAGACCATCATCCCATCAACGCGACGGATTTGAAAGTTGTAAGCAAGCGGCCTCCCAGCGAAAAAGAAGTGCGCGCCATGCTGTTTGCATGGAAGGTGTGCAAACACGTGAAGTCTAATGCCATTGTGTACGCGAATGAGGGGCAGACCGTAGGCGTGGGCGCGGGCCAAATGAGCCGGGTCGACTCCTGTAAACTCGGCGCCATGAAAGCCGTGCTTCCGCTGGCCGGAACCGTGGCCGCCTCCGATGCTTTCTTCCCCTTTCCCGATGGGGTGGAAGAAATTGCCGCTGCCGGCGCAACCGCCATCATCCAGCCGGGCGGCTCAGTCCGCGACCAGGAGGTTATTGCCGCCGCCGACCGCCTCGGGCTGGCCATGGTGTTTACGGGCGTGCGGCACTTCCGACATTGAAAAGCAGTTCTCGGTTCTTAGTTCTCGGTTCTTAGTTCTCGGTTCTCGGTTCTCAGTTCTCAGTTTTTCTGTTTGAAAAGTCCACATCATTTGCACGCAAAGAGAATTCATTCATGTTCTACGAACCAGACTGTTCTGGTTGTGGGGGGTTCTCAACAAAGTATTTTTGAGAAACACTTTCTTTCTGAGAACCGAGAACTGAGAACTGCTTTTTCAATGCATGTAAAACAGGCTTAGGCGAGGGAGGTCGTAGCGCTCGAGCAGGCGCTTGTGGATGTACTGCTTGCGCAACTGATCCATCTGGCTGGCACTCATCTTGCCGCGGTATGGGGCCATTTCGCGGTCAACTTCCATCCGCACCTTCAACAGGTCTTGTTCCGACTGGGCGGCGGTGAGAGCGGCGAAGATTTTTTCTTCCAGGACAGTCAGTCTTTGCTCCAATTCTTCCAAGCGTAAAGAAGGATGGGTAGTTGCTACGTCCCTGTTTTTCAAGGCCGCGACCAGCTCTTCTAATGAACCTACTGCTTCTATCGCCGCAGGCTGCGCCAATGGTGGAAGACAGGACACGCGTTCGCGCAAAATGCCGGCATTACGATTCAGAAACTCGGCAATTTCGGCGGGGGTAAATTTGTCGTCCTGTTTTTTTGCGGCTGGCGATGCGCCTACCGCAGCTTCTTTCATCTCTTCTGCGTTCGAGAGCACAGCCTGGGCACAGTAAGCCAGGCTGTTTACCTTGCGGGTTTTTGTAGGACGTTTGTCGTAGCGATCAAAAGCCTCATCAATGCCGCGCAACACGGCCTCGAGGGGCACGCCTGCCTCCTTCCAGGTTTCGATGAGCGCCCAATCAAGCGTGGAAAGCAGCAGGATGCTGCCCCGGCGGCGCTGGAAGTGTTCTTCGATCTCAGTGAAGTAGTTGAAGTAGTTTTCCACGATGTGCGGCACGATTGAAGCCGTGCTACGTAGAACTTTTCCGCGATTTAACCTGCGGTTGAACGTTGCGCTCATAGATGATGCGTAGACCATCCAGGGTGAGCAGCTCATCTACGGCGCTGATGTATTTTGAACTGGCGCCGATCAGCGCAGCCAGACCTCCTGTGGCTACGATCTTGGTGCGCGAGCCCAGCTCGGCGACCAGGCGCTCCAGGATGCCATCGACCAGGCCGAGATATCCGTAGAACAAGCCCGACTGCATGCTGCCGACGGTGGTGGTGCCGATGACCTGATCGGGCTTGCGGATATCGACGCGCTGCAGCCGCGCGGTGCGCTGGAAGAGGGCTTCGGCAGAGATGCCGATGCCGGGGGTGATGACTCCACCCAGATATTCGCCTTTGCCCGAAACCACGTCGAAGGTTGTGGCGGTGCCGAAATCCACGACTACACAGGGCCCGCCATATTTTTCAAAGGCGGCCACGCCGTTCACAATGCGGTCTGCACCGACCTCGGCGGGATTCTCGTAGCGTACCGGCATCCCCGTCTTGACGCCAGGCTCGACAAAAAGCGGCGTGGTCTTAAAATATTTTTCGCAAACCTGGCGCAGGGTGGAATCGAGCGGTGGCACTACGGAAGAGATGATGATGCCGTGCACGGCCGCTACCTCAAGGGCTTCCATGGAAAACAGGTTGCGGAAGAGCACACCATATTCGTCCACGGTTTGGTTACGCGCCGTGGTGACGCGCCAATGCGCGCGCAAAACATCGTGCTTGCCGCCCGTGGCGCTGCGTTCGTACACGCCCAGAACCGTGTTGGTGTTACCTACATCGAGAACAAGCAGCATAAGGTTTATGCCATCATCAGCAGTGAGACTTTTGAATGCAGGGATGCGACCTCTGACACCAATCTTGCGAGGCCCATCCGCTTTCATGAGTTCGTCGCTGCGCTCCTCGGAATGACAATTCAATCATCATGATCCGTTCAATGCATTTCGGTCTTCCTGGATCCAGAAACGTAGCAGGTTACGTCTTTACGTGCCTATTTCTTCGCTCTCCTGTTTCAACGCCCTTACAGCACCCGAGAGCACGATGCGCGTGCCATCTGCGGTTTTCACCCGCAGGAAACCGCGCTCATCCAAGCCATCGGTAATGCCTTCGTAACCGCCTTCTTCGCCCACAATCACGCGCTTTCCACGCACATAGGAGGAGCGCTGCTCGAAACGGGCCAGCAGCGCCGGCAATCCCTCTTGCGCTAACCGGCGATATTCGCGATCAAAAAATTGTAGCAGAGCTGTGGTGAGCGCCGTGGCATCAATCCGCGCTGCTTTAAGTGGAACGCCGTCAGAGAGCAGGCCCCTGGCCAGAAAAAGCGAGGTTGCTGTTTCCTGCAGCTCCGGCGGCAGGCTGGCGTGGTTTACGTTGATTCCAAATCCAACCACGACCGCGCCGCCATTGCTGGAGTTCATCTCAGTCAGAATGCCGCCGGTTTTCTTACCCTGGACCAGCAGATCATTAGGCCAGCGCACATCGCATTCGATTCCTGCTACCTGGGTTATGGCTTCGGCAGCGGCAACTCCCGCCGCCAAGGTGATCCCCAGTACATCGTTTGCCGGCAGATGGGGCCGCAGCAGCGCGGAAAGATAAAGTCCAACTCCGGGAGGAGAGTGCCATGCGTGTTTGCCACGCCCGCGTCCGGCGGTTTGTTGATCGGCAATGTAGATGGCGCCTTCCGGCAGCCCAACGCCGGCCGCGTCCTTTAGCGCGGCATCTTGCAACAGCGCGGAATTGGTGGAATCAATGGAAGCGAAGCGATAAACGCGACCGGCAAAAATTGTGCCTTTGAGCAGCTTTCCCAGAGCTGCATCAATCACGGCGCATTCGCGATACAGGGCAGCCACCCGACCAGCATAAACGAAGTGGGAATTGTGGCATAGCCGGGGTAGCCGCACTCAAAATGAAATTCACCACGGATGCACTGAGACACGGAGAGCAGCAAAACCAAGACTACTGTCGAACCGGGGTGTCTTGATTTTTTGGTTGTTCCTGTTTTTGTGCTGTCTTGGCCAACGGCCGCACAGCTTCTACCGTGAGATTTATGTTCACATCGTCACCGACCATGGGACCGGCTTCGATCATCTTGTTAAACGTGAGGTGATAATCCTGTCGGTTGATTTTAGTCTGGGCTTCGGCCCCGAGGTGTTCTGAACTACCGAGGCGAACTTTTCCGTTAACGGTAAAAGGCAGTTCGATTTCTCTGGAAACGTCTTTGATGGTCAGCGTGCCTACGGCAACCATGCCATTGGGTGTTTTTTTCACCTGCTTGCTCTCAAAGGTGATGGTGGGATACTTGGCAGTATCGAGGAAGTTGGGGCCGCGCAGGTCTTCATCGCGCTTGGCATTATCGGTATTGATGCTGCCGGCCTGAATGACGACCTTGACGGAAGACTTGGTGACATCCTGCTCGTCGTAGGCAACGGTGCCGTCGAAATCGGTAAACCGTCCCGGCACAGAGCTAATGACCATGTGCTTCACCGAAAAGCCGACCGTGCTGTGGACTTTATCAATTTTGTATTCATCGGCAGCAAGAGCCAAGGTGGACAGCAACAGCAGCAGGGCAACGGGCAAAACCAGCGTGAATTTCCGAATGTTCATGGGGTTATCCTCTTGTTGAGATCAGCCAGGTAAACATTCTAGACGTTCCAGAGCTGCTGGCGTCGCAAACTTTTGTATATGTAAACTCGTGCTCTGATACAAGTCTTTACACAGGTTTTTCCATAACCTTAAAAGCCGCGCTCTTCCATTGTGGTGGATGCAGTAATTAAGTAATTAATTGTGGAACCCGCTTTAGCGGCAGCTCTATGGATTCGAGAGACAATTTGCATTTTCTTTTTAAATTTCACAAAAAATTCACAAAACTGCGCCGCTCTCTCAGATTTCTCTCACGCATGAGGACAATTCGGAAAAAAGTGTTCAATCCAGGGTTGAATCAGCACTGGATCATGCGTAGGTTGGAACGATCACATATATTCCGAGCCGTCGGCAGCTGAGGCTCAATACTAACTTGAGTACCCAACCAAAAAGAACTTATGGAGGAAATTCATGACTAGTTTCGAGACAGCCGGCACCTACAACCCACGTGGCGCTAACGGCAGCGCTTATGACCTGATGAGCATGCATCCAGGACTGCAGGGATTCGGCGGCGCTGCTAATCAGCCGCAACAGAATCCGCTGCAACAACATGTTTCACAAATACCGTTCACGGGACAGCAGCAGGCATGGCAACAGGTTCCGTGGGCACAGTCACAGCAGCCATTCTCGCAACAGCAGCCATTCTTCCAGCAACCATTTTTCCAGCAACCGTCCTTCCAGCAAACGTTCACTCATGGATGGACACAACCATTTCAGGGAGCACAAGGCTTTCAGCCATTCCTCCATCCGGCTCTGGCCTATCAGTCTCCCTGGCAGACCCAGTTTGCGCCAATCCCCTACGCGCAAGCACCTTATGCCGGCTATGGCGTGCAGCCACAGGCAACAGCTCCTGTCGTGACTACGCGCTCGGCTGAGCTGAACATCAAACTGCCCGTGCACAGGTTGATTGGACGCAACCCGCAAGAGGTCCATCAGTACCTGTTGCATGCGGTTCTCCCGGTCCTGCTAGACGGAATCGTCAAGCGCAGCCTGCATCCTGAGCTTGGGCGCACATTGAGCTACGATTTGCGAGGCGAATGTGTGGCTGAGATTGATATCTAGTAGTCCATCCGTTTAGTTCCATTCAGTTTCGATAACGAAGCGCAAACAAGAAAAATAGGAGGAACAATATGTATCAATACGAAATGTCGCCCTATTCAAATATCAATCCACAGTCGTATTCCAGCATCAATCCACAGTCTTCGTCCAATCCGTTTACCAGCGTTGGTATGCAGGGGGGCGGCTACGGCCAGAACTACCCGCAAAATATCCAGCAACGCTACGGATTCGCACAGAATGTTTCGCCATTCCCGGCAACACCGTTCCAGGGCGGGCAGAGCGCATTCCCCTTCCAGGGATCGCAAACTTCACCCTACCAGAGCGCTTTCCAGAGCTCGGGCGGCGCATTCCAGCAGGAATTTGCAGGACAGCAAACCCCCTACCTCTCGCCTGAGCACTTTGCAGGCGCATTGGGTGGACAATCCTCACAGCAGCGTACCCTGGCTTCGGGCTTGGTGGATCCTATTTTCATCACAGAGCTGAGCCGCTCCGCTCGTGGACTGCAAGACGTAGCCGAGCAGTTAGAAGGCGTGTGGCCAACCTCGGGCCAGACGCAGCCGAGGGATTCGGAGGCACACCGCAAGGCCCTCTATGCGGCCACGGCACATCTGTTCTACGCGTTTGGGTTGTTAGCCAGCAAGGGCATATTCATCGCGGGAGAGCTGCCGGGCAAAACTCGCCTGGAGGTTGGCGGGCCGGCAAACGCCTGCCGTGAATTCGGCAAGGACCTGGAGCGGTTCGTGGACAAGGCTGCCAGCGGACGCGGCGTGATTGAGCACTTGAGCACGCTGGTCGAGCGCGGCAAAGCCTGCTATATAGAAATCACCAGAACCCTCGAGGGCAGCGAAACAGGGGATCAGCAGAGCAGGAAAAAAGCCGTCGCCTGAAAAAAATCCACGCTAAAAGAAGTCAGATGATTGTTTCCCCTGCCGGTAACGGCAGGGGATTTTTTTGCGCGAATGCGAGATTGGAGTTATTCACAAAAATGCTCCCCGCTGGCTTACATCCATTGCCCGCGGGGAGCTTAGGGGAGAGCTTTTAAATCTTGCTGTTAGGAGGACGAGGGCGTGGCCTGATCGTGACCCTGTTCCACCAGTTGCTTTACACGTTGCATAAGCCTATCCATTGCCCGGTTGAAATTTTCATCACGATGCCCTTTCAGCAGCGCCAAGTCGAGCCGCTCGGCGAGCGCCCACAACACCACATGGGTTTTGGGTTCGTAAATCGCAAGCTCAAACTTCGGGATTTCCTCTGCTTCGCTCAGGTACAAACCAGTGGCGCGTATCTCAAAAATCAGGTCTGCATCGGCGGGGGTGGTGACGAGTTCATAGCGCCCCCAATTTTTCATGGCGGCATAAAACTGGTCATAATGGCGATTCGGCCCTCCGGTAAACCAATCTCTCAGCTCTCCCCCAGCGTTTGAAATGAATACCTTTTTTGCGGCCTGGATTTGTACCGGCAGCGGAGCCTGGCTGGCTACAATGGCCGATGGCGGCGGCGGCTTTAAAGTTGTGCCTTCCTGCGCTGCCGCCCGCAAGGCTGACATGGATAGCAATGCCATCGCAGAGACAAAACACAATGTTTGCAGGTTTGCAATTCTCGACATAATTTCCTCTCTTAGCTTGTTTGCCCATGGCTTACTATTCGCACTTTTCTAGCTGCCTGCCCCAACCCTTCCAACTGCTCCACAACAAGGTTGCCGGGGGCCCGACGAACCTCAAAACATATCTTTCGCGCAATTCCGCAGGCAAACAAACTAACGTGTTGGATCGGTTCCGCTGCCAACCTCTTCGCCAGCCGGTCAAGAGTTTCATCAGCGAGTTCTTCGGTCTGAATGCATTGCCGGCGCTCGAAAAGCTTCACCAGCTTGCGGCGAAGGATCTCATATTTCTTTGCCGCCTGGTTTCGGTCCGAATCCAGCGCCGCAAGCAACTTCGCAAATTCCTCTCGCGTCAGATCATTCATGCACCCTTCGGCGCCGACGCAGTAAGCTGCGTCTCCAGGTCATGGTTTAACGTCCGGCGCCTTCGCCGGCAGCTTGGGCACCGCGACCCTGGCATTGACGGTGCCGATGGCTCCGGTATGGTTGTCGCGTGCCGCCAGCTTCAACAGATATTTCCCCGGCGGCAGGTCAAGTTTCTGCATACAAGGAAACCCATTGTCGGAAACTCGCTTGAACGATTCCGGCTTCAAAGAAGCAACATAGGTATTTGCGCTGGCTGATACGACTTCGCCCTTTTCGGTAAAAGCCTGCAAAACGCAATCAATGCTGGCGTGCTCCAGGCCATTGTCCCCGTGCTGGAAGTCGATGCCTTGCGCGTTAATGGCATACTGCACTGCGACTTTGTTTTGCGTTTGCGATGAAGGCGGCGAAACCTGGGCATAGATGGCCAGCATGGTTTCCACCGGAGTGCTCAGGTTCAGCGCCCGGTGCAGGTCGGCATCCTGCATCTTAGCGGGCTTAGCGGTATAAGCCTCAGGATCGAGCGCAACGTAACCGGGCCGGTGACGCAATTTCACGTCCGGACGGTTGACCTTCACTTCAATGCGCCGGAAAGCACCGTTCCAATATTTGTTGTCAGGATAGTAGCCGAGCACGTAATACGTCGAGCCATCGGTGACGCCGTCGCTGATGGCTTTTGCCAGGTCATTGCGGCTGTAATAGGCCTTGCCGCCGGTGCGCGCGGCGAGGTCATCCATTTGATGATAGAGCGCCTGAAGATAGGGTTCGTCGCGAAACAGGGCCGGCCCCCTGAGCTGGTAACCGGCGTCCAGGGCATTAAACGGGTCACCACTAAGAGCATTAAAATTCGATCCACGGCGGCCACCAAAGCCTCCGAATCCTCCAAAACTTCCAAACGAACCTCTACTTGCGGAAAAAGGAGATTCGCCCGATTCGGCGGTGAAGGACCATGGCACACCGGCGACACCTCTTGGATCTATGGGATAGACCGCAACCTGCGAATCAACCATTGCCTGGACTGTCTTGTTGGTCTCAGCCCCATTCTGGCTTTCGGTGAAGTCAAAATCGCTCAGCACCAGCGAGCCGCCGAGAAATGGGCTCATTCCCAGAGATCCGTCGGGATAAGAGGTCGTCATCAGCGCGTCGGAGATCCAGATCAGGTTCTTGCGGCCGGGATATGCGGACAGGGTTGTGGCAAAATCCTGCAGCGCCTGCCGCTCGTCTACTGCCCCTATGTTTGCCCGATACTGCGCTGAAGAAAAATACGAGTGCCCGTTTATGCCCCATTGCGGCGTACCAACTTGCACCACAGAGACTTCTGTTTTGATATTTTTTGCAGCCGCCAGCAGCAGGGAGCGGTCGGTGGTGAAATCCTGCAGCATGCGAATTCCCTGGTTGCCGAATTCGAAAATTGCCGTGGGTTCATTCACCGGCATTTGTTTTACAAACTTGACGATCTGCGAGCGGGCAAAAGCCTGGTTCGCCGGCGCGCTTCGCCACGCATCCAGCACAATGACGTTGCGCGGTCCCGCGGGTTGAAGCTGGACAACATTGGTGAAGATGTTCGCCGCAAGTTGCGAGGGCTGCACCTTGATATTCGATGGCGGCGTGGGCTGCTGCAACTGGAAGACATTGATCTTCTGTTCCTTACCGTCTTCGAACAGGGTAAAATCGGCCGCCTTAAAATCTGTGATGGGCTTGCCTTCTTTGTCGGTGGCGACCACATCAAGTACCACCATACGGGTATTGACCTTGACCGTCGTGGGTATCCAGTTGCGCTCAGGAAGCTGCGGCGCCTGCTCCGCCGACCGGCGCTTCAACTCGGGAGCCTTTCGAGGCTCACCCCCGGAAACCGGACGCACCAAAGAGAACAAACCAACAGCAACTACAACCAGGAGTACTGCACGGTTAAACTTGCGCATGGGGGACTCCTTAAACCAACTCTAATTCTATAAACCAATCGTTACCGTATTGTTACGCTCATTTGTTACGCCACCAAGGTTGAATCTGACTCGTCTTGTGGTCTGAACCTGCGGCTTCGCGACTTTTCATCCTGCGGCCTTTTTACCTTTCGTTTCGCCGGCGCCGGGGCTGCGCCCGGCGCGTGGGGCACAGTCACCCTGGCATAGAGAGTTCCGATCAGCCCGGTGTGGTTGTCACGGACGGCGAACTTCAACAGGTAATTCCCGACCGGCAAATCAAGGTTCTGGGTGCAAGGGAAACCTTTTTCAGAAACCAGCTTGAAGGATTCGGGCTTCAAAGCGGCTTCATAGGTGCTTGCGCTGGCCTTGACGGCTTCGCCCTTTTCCGTGAAAGCCTGGGCAACGCACTCAACGCTGGCATGCTCGCGGCCATCTTCTCCGTGCTGGAAATCCAATTTTTGCGCGTCGATGGCATATTGCACGGCAACCTTGTTCTGGGTTTGCGGAGAAGGCGGCGCGACGCGGGTCTTGAACACCAGCGTGGTCTGGACTGGAGTATTCAACTCCAGCGCCCGCTGCAGGTCTCTTATCTTCGAATCGGCAGAGGATAGCGGCTTGGCCTCCGGGGCTTTCGCTCGCAGAGAGACTCCGCAAACCGAGCGCAACAAAGAAAAGAAAACCAATGCGGCCACAATGAGAAACAACGCCAGGTTCATCCAACGTTGCATGAGAAGACTCCTTCCTGCGGGTACAAGGGTCTTTAAATTACGGGTTCGGCAACGCTTCGCTTCCCCTGGCTGCTTCACCCTCACACTGAGACGCAGCAAGCTACGCCTCTACCGGTTACTTGTCTTCAAGTAAGTAAGCAGTTACTTACTGTGGAGAATTGTACTCTTCGGGACGGGGGGAATTGCAAAAATTTGTTAAGGAAAGCGCCGGAAAAAATTTATGAAAATCTTCATAAAATTTTCAGAAATGACCCAGGCTCGACCGGGGGTTTTGGTTAGACGGGGGTGACACGCAGGCTCATATCCACCGCCTGGGGCGAATGGGTGAGCAACCCTATCGAGATATAGTCCACGCCGGTCTCGGCATAGCTGCGGACGTTTTCCAGGTTGATGCCGCCAGAACACTCCAGCGGAATGCGGCGCGAGTGGCTCTGCACGCGCTCGACGCACTGGGCCACGGTTTCCGGCGTCATGTTATCGAGCAGAACGGCCTCAGCCCCATGCTGCAGGGCTTCTTCCAGTTGCTGCAAGCTTTGGACTTCCACTTCGATGGGCTGCGCTCCACGACGGTTCTTGTGCGCCCGTTCGAGCGCGGGCGCGATTCCACCCGCCACCGCGATGTGATTATTTTTGACCAGTACGCCGCCGGAAAGATCGAGCCGGTGGTTCAGGCCACCGCCGCAGCGCACCGCATATTTATCGAGCACGCGCAGGCCGGGGACGGTCTTGCGCGTATCCAGAATGCGCGCGTGGGTGCCGGCGATGGCCTCGACAAATTTTTTAGTGAGAGTGGCGATGCCGCTCATACGCTGCAACACGTTCAGGATCACGCGCTCACAGGAGAGAATGATACGCGCGTTGTGCCGCACCACGGCCACCTGCTGTCCGCGATGCAGGCGCACACCGTCGAAGATCTCAGGATGGCTGGTGACCTCGGCGTATGAAACTACCGTACCGTCAAGCTGAGCAAACACATCGAAGATGCGGGCCACGGCGCCCAGTCCGGAGAGGATGCAATCCTGCTTGGCAAGAATCGTGCCCGCGGCGCGCTGATCGGCATCGACGCAGGCGTAGGTGGTCGCGTCGCGTATGGCGCTGTCTTCGCGCAACGCGTTCTCCAGGATCGCGGTGATTCTACGGCTGTGAAAATCCATGATTAGCTGTTGCTTGTAAACACTATAGCTGTTTTATATCCACTTTGGACGCGCACCAGGCTCGCAGGAGCCTAAAAGCCCATCACATTCTGACAATTTACGGCACGAGTAAACTGGTGCCCTGATACATGTCTCGAGTCTGACTTCCAAATCGATCAACAAAAAAAGATCTGGATGTCGCTAAAGTGTTATTGGTGAAAAATACCACAAGAGTGCTACCGCGTCCTAGACGCGGGCGGCCAATGGCGTAATGGACACAGCGAACGGGCGGGGGGCGTCTCTAACCGGGCAGCGCTTTGTTCTGCTGCTTGTCACTTCAGCTCGTCGAGCGCCTGCTGTGTTTTTTTAATTAATATGGCCAGCTCCGCCTTGCGTTTCTGTAGTCCTTCCACTACGTTGGACGGCGCTTTGCGCAGAAAACCTTCGTTGCCGAGCTGCCGCTCGGCATTGGCGTGCTCCGTCTCCTGGCGCGCCAGCTCTTTACTCAACCGCTCACGCTCGGCGGCAGCATCAACTTTCTTTTCGTATACCACGGCCAAGTCAAAGCGAGAGGTACTGCGCGCGGAAGGAAGCTTGGCGAGGGATTCACCGGCAAATTCAATGGATTCCACATTGGCCAGCTTCTCGATCACAGTACGGTTTTGCTCGAAGCTTTTTTGCACTTCAGAAGCTGCAAAGATCCGAACGGGAACGCGCTGCTTCGGTTCGACCTTCAGCTCGGCGCGGATATTGCGGATGTTCACAATCAAATCCTGCAGGATGGCCATCTCGGTCTCGGCAGCATCGTTGAGCAAATTGGCCTCGGGCTTCGGATAGGCCGCCAAGGCAATGGATTTCTTAGGAGTCTTGCCATCATAAACCGCGTACCACAGCTCCTCAGTAAGAAATGGCATGAAGGGCGAGAGCAGCCGCAACGAGGTCTCAAAGACCGCCAGCAGGTTCTCAAAAGCCGTGGCCGTCTGGGCTTTTTCGGCGTCGCTGGAATCTTTGCCGGCGGTCAGACGGAGCTTGGCAATTTCGATATACCAGTCGCAGAACTCGCCCCAGAAGAACTGATAAATTTCATTGGCGGCGTCGTGAAAACGATAGCTCTCGAGTGCGGCGTTCAGGTTCTGCGCCACCCGGCTCAGGCGAGAAACAATCCAGCGGTCTTCCAGAGTGTTCAGCTTGCCGGGCTGTGGGGTGGCAAGTCCGCGCGCAGAACGGTTCTGAAAGTCGCTGAGCCGCCACACCCCGGCGGCCTCGGCGCGCTCCACGTTCATAAAGATAAATCGCGCCGCATTCCAGATCTTGTTGGCAAAGGCGCGGTAACCCTCGGTGCGGGCCTCGTTGAAGGCGATGTCTGTTCCCGGGGAGGCCATGGCTGCCAGTGTGAAGCGTACTGCGTCTGTGCCATACTTTTCTGTGATCTCGATAGGATCGACCACATTACCCTTGGTCTTGGACATCTTCTGGCGCTCGGCGTCACGCACCAGGGCGTGAATGTAAACTTCGCGGAAGGGCACGTTGCCCTGCGGGTGGTCTTTCATGAAGTGGCAGCCCATCATAATCATGCGCTCCACCCAGAAGAACAGAATATCGAAGCCAGTGATCAGCAGCGATGTGGGATAAAACACTGCCAGTTCCTGTTTTGTTTTTTCGTCCTGTGAGGGCCAGCCAAAAGCCGTAAAGGGCAGTAGCGCGGAAGAGAACCAGGTATCGAGCACATCGGTATCTTGTTCAAGGCGCTTGCTGCCGCATTTGGGACACTGCGCTGGGGCTTCGCGAGCGACGGTGATCTCTTTGCAATCGGGGCAGTGCCAGGCAGGAATACGGTGGCCCCACCATAGTTGCCGTGAGATGCACCAGTCGTAGATGTTCTCCATCCAGTTGAGATAAATCTGCTTGTAGTTTTCGGGCGTGAAGCGGATGTCACCGCGCAGCACGGGATCTGTCGCGCCTTGCGCCAGGCTTACGCCTCCGCTTTTGGGCTGTTTATGCACCGCTACAAACCACTGCGTAGAAAGCCGAGGTTCGACGACCGTCTTGCAGCGGTCGCATCTGCCCAGCGCCAGTGCGTGGTCTTTCACGGCTACCAAAAAGCTGCGCCGCTCTAAATCTGCCAATACTTTTTCGCGTGCCTCAAAGCGATCAAGACCAGCGTAGGGCCCAGCATTGGCATTCATGTGCGCGGTCTCATCCATTACATCGATCTGGGGCAGATCGTGGCGCAGACCGGCCTGGAAGTCGTTAGGATCGTGTGCCGGCGTTACCTTGACCGCGCCGGTGCCAAACTCAGGGTTGGCCAGATCGTCGAGGATGATCGGAATCTCGCGATCCATCAGCGGCAGCAGCGCTTTTTTGCCGTGCAGATGCTTGTAGCGCTCATCCCTGGCATTGACGGCGACAGCGGTATCGCCCAGCATGGTCTCGGGACGGGTCGTGGCTACGGTGATAAATTCCTTGCTTCCCACTACTGGATAACGAATCTCGTAGATCTTTCCCGTGGTCTCCTCGTGCTTCACTTCCAGGTCAGAGATCGCGGTCATGCAGCGCGGGCACCAGTTCACGATGTACTTGCCACGATAGATCAGGCCCTCTTCATAGAGGCGCACAAAGACTTCACGAACGGCAACGTTGAGCCGCTCCTCCATGGTGAAGTATTCGCGCGACCAATCTACCGAGTCGCCCAGGCGCTTCATCTGCCCGAGGATCGCTCCGCCGTAGTGCTCGCGCCACTGCCATACGCGCTCGACAAACTTCTCGCGTCCCAGATCGCGCCGCTTGACGCCCTCGCTGGTGAGCTGGCGCTCCACCATCAACTGGGTGGCAATGCCGGCATGATCGGTTCCCGGCAGCCACAAGGTGCAATAACCCGACATGCGCCGCCAGCGGATGATGATGTCGGTCTCGGTATGCTCGAACATGTGTCCCATGTGCAAGTGCCCGGTGACATTGGGTGGCGGCAGCAGTAGCGTGAAGACGGGCTGACCCGGCTGGGGCGGCCCGCTCACCGAGAACAGCTTCTCTTGGACCCAGTATTCGGCCCAGCGCGTCTCGATGGCGCCCGGATTGTAGGCTTTCGCCAGTTCGTGCGGCATAAGGAGATAAAAGGCAAGGCACAGCCGGCTGTGCCTCACACAAGTGAATTATTCAGAATAAATGTCAGGGAAAACGCGGTCAAACGGCAGACCCAGCGCAAAGCAAACCATAACCACAAAGGACACGAAGGGCAGATGATAAGGACACGAAGAAAGCAAGATTTATAAAAATACAATCCGCGAAAATCCGTGTAATCCGCGGTGAGTCTTTTACGGTTTATCTTGCCAGACGGAAACTCATCGCGACCTGGCTTTCGATTTCCACTGGAGTGCCATCCACGACGTAAGGCTTAAAGCGCCACTGGCGCACGGCATCTTGGGCTCCGCGGGCCAGCATTGCCGGACCGTTTATTACTTTCATGTCTGCCAGCTCACCCTTTGTGTTGATAACAATATCCAGCACAACTATCCCTTCAACCCCTGCCGTTTTGGCAATGAGTGGATACACGGGCGCGACTTTGCGAGTGATGTAATCATCGAGAGTGGCCGCCGAAACATGCAGCCGCATGGGCGCACTCCCCGCGGGGGGGCTGATGGAAGCGGGAGCAGCATTCATGGCAGTCACAGCCGGAGCCGGCTTTAATTCAGCTCTTGGAGTATTTATGGTCTGTTCGGCGGTGGGCTGGGTGACGTTCGGCGAACGCGTTGGGGGCACAAGCGCAGCCGTGGTTACCGGCGCAGATATGGGTGCCGACGCTGGAGCCGGTTTGGACTGCACGGCTGGCTGATTAACGGGGGGCGAAGGACTCAACGATGCAGGGACCTGTGCTGTGGACGTCTCGGAAGCCTTACGCGGTGTGTAGGTGGTCTGGATCAGGGCTGAAGGCGCAGCATGGGCGCCAGGCTCAGTGGTTGCAGGACTCGAAGACCTTTGTGGCGCAGGTGCGGATGCGGCCGCACTCGATGCCACCGTATTGGATGTCATCTGTGCGGGAGTCGCCAACATCGCACTACTCGACGGAGCCGGCGCAGCAGTAACGGATGACTCTGCAACCGTGACCGGGGCTTCCTGAATTCTATCGGGCAAGGCCGCCACAACTGTATTGAGCGGGACTTCGGCTGTAGGAACCTGAGAGGCCGAACTGGAAACGGTTGCCGCAGGCCGGCGCACGGCAGCTTTCACCGGCGCAGGAGAAGGAGGCGGTACAGGCGCTTCTCTGGGGGTCTGCACAACCTGCTCTGTAGCCGAACTTGTAGAAGCCGCTGGCGTGGGGGTGTCAATTGGCCGGGTGGCGGTGCTTGTTGCCGACAGGACTGCACTCGGGGCTTGAGCTACGGTGGTAGTCATGGGCGACGGAGCTGGCGCAATGCTGGCCGCCACAGGCGTAGCCTGAGGATTGGGCTGGATCGGCATATTGGCAAGCACGCCCGGCTCGAAGAAGTTGAGCGATTCCATGGTGCGCACCAACTCTTCCATGTCATCGCTGTTAGCAGCCATGAAAGAAAACGTGACGGCGTAGCTTTTCAGCAGGGTGGAAATTTGCGTTTGATAAAAGACCGGGCTGCCGGGTTCCGGCTTGGCAACCATGTCTACCCGGTAAAACTGTTTCCCTCCAAAAACGTAACGCTTGTCGGTATGGAGCGAGTCAAAGGAGCCGGACTGCGCGTTGACGGCGACATCCAGAAAATCCTTGGGAGTCTTGATGGCGGTAGTCGGCGGTAAATAATCGGCATTGATGCTGACATAGCGTACGTCTGTCGTACCGGCTGCCTGGGGATTGGAGGAGAAGAGCGGATACATCTTGCTCTCTCCAATGGCGGGGTAGCGTAAGGCAGTGCCCGTCCAGCCTTCTGGAAAACGATAGGAAAAACCGAAATAGCCGTTCATATAACGCCTTCCGTTGAGAGCGCCATAGTCGGGCCGGAATTCGGAATCCTGCGCCAGCAAGGGTATGGCGGCAAACACCAATCCGACAAAAACGGGTAATAGCCCGAGCCGTTTCACGTTGCCCTCCTGAACGACGTGCTCTTGTTCGAATTCCGCCTGCGTTGGAAAAAGAAGTATAGGAAGTGAAGCTGCGAGGACTTCTTTTAAGCTAGAGATGGCCGACGGAAGTATCCACTATACAGCCGAAAAAGCGGGTTTTCAAATGGCGAAATGCAGCCAGATGCAGGAGGTTAAGATAATCCCTTATTTATCTTTTAGTAACTACTGCGATGCGCTTTTAGAATCAGCCAGCTACAAGAGCCTGCCTTTTCCGCTCAACCCTGCCGGCTTAAATCAGGTTTGCTGAAAAAATCTGCAATGGAGAACACAAAACTGGCTGCTGTTTTTTTAGGATTTTTCTTTCATCTTGAGTTTTGATTTATTTTCTTCCAGGAAAGAACCCAGCTTCTCGGCCTGTTCAAGCAGCCGAACCCACTGTTCGTAGTACAACGTGACCGGAAATCTTCCCAAACCGTAGACGCTCACGCCGCCCTTTTCGCTGACCCGGAATTCGAGCGATCCGGTGCGGCGGCTTGTGGTTTGCTTCTCCAACTCCGCAAGGCGGGCCTTTAGCTCTTCATAACTTGGTTCTGTCATAAGGGAGTTTCCTCTTGCCTGAAATTTACAACCGGGGGAACTGAAAATCGCTTTTCAGATTCGCATGGGCATGACAATGTAGCGGTATTGGTAATCCTCTTCCTTGATGTCAGGACGAAGCTGGCCGGCCGACTGTGAATCTTTCAGTTCCATGCGCACCTCGCCGCCGCTCGAGACTTTCAGGAAATCGAGCAGATACTGGGAGTTGAAACCAATAGTCACAGCATCGGCGTTATAGGCGGTCTCGATGGTATCTTCGGATTCGCCGGTCTCAGTGGATGAAGATGAAATCTTGATCTCATTTTTATCCAACCGCATGCGGATGGCGCCCGAGCGCTCATCGGCGAACTGAGCAACACGCTGGATGGCGCCGGCCAGGTCTTCCGATTTGACGGTAACAATCTTGTTGTTCTCGCGCGGCAAAACCGCCTCGTAATTGGGAAATTGTCCGGTGAGCTGGCGCGAGGTCAGCAGGCGCGAGCCTACACGGAAGAATAACGTGGATTCGTCGCGGGCAAATTCGACCTCATCCGCCTCCCCAAGCTGCAGCAGAGTATTCAACTCGGCCATGGCTTTTTTCGGCACCAAGGTCTTCATCTCGCCGGAGACTTTAAATTTGGCTTTACTGTTTTCAATATGAGCCAGCCGATGTCCATCGGTAGCGACCATGGTAATGGAGTCGGGCTTGAGCACCATGAGCGCGCCGTTGAGGGTATAACGTGATTCCTCATTGCTGATGGCGAATATGGTTTTCGCAATCAAAGTGCGAAGAATCGGGGCTGGTATTTTTACGATATCCGCTCCAGGGAAGTGCGGCAGGGCCGGGAAGTTGGCGCGCGCCATGCCAACCATTTTGGTATTGGAGCGCCCTGAACGAATTGCCACCCAATGATTTTCCAGCATCTTGATTGCAATCTCACCATCGGGCAGCAGCTTCACATAATCGTAGAGTTTGCGCGCCGGCACCGTACACGAGCCTTCTTTCTTCACCTTGGCTGGACAGGAAGTACGCAAGCTCAGGTCGAGGTCTGTGGCGGTAATAGAAAGCTTGTCTCCCGCCGCCTCAAACAGAAAATTGGAGAGGATGGGAATTGTGGTCTTGCGCTCGACCACGCCCTGAGTGGCTGTCAGTTCTTTTTGCAGATCGCTTTTGCTGACGATAATTTCCATAGCTCCCTGTGCTTCTGCTCCCGCGCCGGTGGTGGCCATACCCTGGGCTCCCTGAAGAATTTGAGCTACTTCTTCTTTCTAACTTATATCAAAAATAATATCTTAAAACAGCAGTAATAGTAGGCCCTGGGGAAATGTGCAAAACCTGCTCACTACCGCATTCTGCGCTGCTTTCCACTATTTCACACTGTCTAAATCCGGGCCGCTCATCGGTGCTGTGCGAGGATAACGCGACCATTTATTTCTAATTTTCCCGTTTTCTGCACAACTTCCACAATGCCTCCACAGAGGTGTTTGAGGAAGAACCCGCAGAAAAGTGGAAAACCTGGAAAAGCGCGCTAATCAAGCGTTCAATATTACCGCATTTCAGACGGCAACCCTGTGTAAATAGATTGTGTGACGGGAGAGCCGGTTACAGATGCTCCGAATAGAAGCGGGCTACTAACCTGTCAACGACCGAGAGACACCAATCCCAGTTCGCCTTCAACGGGCTGGCGCGACCGCGGAAGGGATTCGCAAAAACTGTCTGTTGGACAATTTTTCGCTTCAGGCAGCGAACATCCTGTTACAGGACCCGTTATCCGTTCAATGTCTCGGTGATTTTATTGAGCAGCCGGTTCAGGTCTTTGTCCGATTGGCGTTGTTCCTCAATTTTTTCAACCGAATGCATGACGGTGGTGTGGTGTTTGCCGCCGAATTGCCGCCCGATTTCGGGAAGCGATGCCTCAGTGAGATGCTTGGTGAGATACATGGCAATCTGGCGCGGATACACGATGGCGCGCGAGTTGTTCTTGGCCTTGATCTCGGTCACACGCAGTCCAAACTGCTCGGCCACCGCCTTCTGGATGGATTCGATGGTGATTTTCTTGGTTTGCGCTTCGATGAAATTCTTGAGCACCTGCTGGGCGGTTTGGGTGGTGATTTCAACCGCGGTGAGCGAGCAGTAGGCGATGAGGCGAATCAGGGCGCCTTCCAACTCGCGCACGTTGCTGCGAATGTTGCTGGCAATGAACAGGGCAACGTCAATGGGCAGGCTTACCCGCTCCGATTCGGCTTTCTTCTGCAGAATGGCGACCTTGGTTTCGAGGTCCGGGGGCTGGATATCGGCGATCAATCCCCATTCAAAGCGGTTGCGCAGCCGGTCTTCGATCTCGGCCAGCTCTTTGGGGGGCCGATCGCTGGCAATAACGATCTGCTTCATGGATTCGTGCAGCGCATTGAAGGTGTGGAAAAACTCTTCCTGCGTGCGCTCTTTCTGCGCCAGGAACTGGATGTCATCCACCAGCAACACGTCCACATTGCGGAACTTATCGCGGAAGCTGATCATCTTGTCGTAGCGCAACGAGTTGATCATCTCATTGGTAAACTTTTCGCTCGACAGGTAGCAGATGGAAGCCTCGGGCTGGCGGCGCTTGACCTCGTGTCCAATGGCTTGCATGAGGTGAGTCTTGCCCATTCCGACGCCGCCGTACAGAAACAGCGGGTTATAAGCCTTGGAAGGACGCTCAGCCACGGCCCGGGCCGCGGCATGGGCGAACTGATTGCCGCCGCCGATTACGAAGGCCTCAAAGGTATAACGCGGATTTAGTTGCGCGGCTGAATCCCAGTCGAAGCGCACCTGTGTGGCGCGGCCCGGGGCCGAATGCGCGTGCGCTGAAGCAGGAGCGAATCCGCCGTCGGCACGCACGGTTGTGCTGTGCAAGCGCGCGCTTTCGCCTACCAGGGCATGAGGACCTTGCTCTTCTTGCGTGATGAACTCCACGTCATCGAATGCCAGACCGAGGGCCTCGATGGCCTCTTGAATGAGATCGGCATATTTTTCACCGATGTGGCGGAACTCGGGCGTGGGCACACGCACGAAAAGCCTTTTTTGTTCCGCGTGGCTGTAACGCGTAGGCTTCAACCAGGTGTCGTAGGAGTGCCGGTTAATCTTTTTTTCCAGCGCGCCCAGGATTTCGATCCACGGATTGACGCTGGCGGTTGCTGCTGCCGACGAAAGAGACATGACGATTCCAGTTTCCAAGGAGACTTTTACACGCAGTGAACCTTCCGCGTGGCCAATTAAAACCTTATTCAAACAATGCCATACCCTCCGGGGGCGCAAAGGCGACGAATCCAACGGCCTCCGGTTCACGCGTGACTCTTAACTTGTGCCGCGCTGGTTGGCGCGGGGCTGGGGAAATTGAAAGAAGGTGAATACAGTTCTTACCGCTTTAGTTGCATCCTAGCACGAAAAAAATTTTCGTGCGTGAGAATTGCGAGCAACCGGAGCGGAAAAACCATTGTTAAAACACGATGAAAGATTCTGCAAGGAAGCAGCGCATTCGTCAATGCCGAAGAATGGTGCAACCGGCCGAAACCGGAGCGCACGTTTTCCGCACGCTCGTGCGAAAGTTTTTTCAGCATTCATTTGCATCGCAGAGCGGTCCGGGAAACCGACAACGGAAACCAAAACTGCCTTTGAATTGCCGCATGTGGCGCGCTTCCTTTATACTCATAGTTTGTCCATTGTGAAATTTTCAGAGTAGGAGTCAGGACGTTCCATGCCGAAGCGCACATTCCAGCCTCGCCGCCGCCGGCGGTCGAAAAAACACGGTTTTCGCAGCCGGATGAAGACCAAGAGCGGACAGGCCGTGCTTTCGCGCCGCCGCGCCAAAGGCCGCAAGCGAGTCACGGTGAAGCCCGGTTTTCGCGAGTAGCCAGGTGAGCGCGAAGCAAGCGCCAATCCAAGGGTTTCCCAAAACGGCACGCCTTCTCAAGCACGCCGATTTTGAAAAAGTGTACAAGACCGGGCGGAGACATTTTTCCGGCAACATGACGGTATTTTTCCTGCGGCGCGCGCAGGCTTCCGCCGGGCCGGAGGGTCCCGCGAGAGTGGGCTTCACTGTGGGGCGCGCCCTGGGACCGGCAGCAGTGCGCAATCGCATTCGGCGAAGGGTGCGCGAGGCGGTACGCCAGCATCTGTTCCGCCTGACAGCGCCCGTGGATGTGGTGATTAATCCCAAGAAAACGGCCTTCGACGCCGCTTTCACGCAGCTTGCCGATGAAGTGCAGCGGGCGTTTGTAAAAGTTGAAGCGAGCACAGGCACGCAGAACGAAAGTTGACAGTTTGACAAATGAAGAAACTTCTTCAATTCGGATTGCGTTTTTACAAGCGAATCATCTCGCCCATGCTGCCCGGCGCCTGCCGTTTTGTTCCTACGTGCTCGGAGTATGCCGCTGAAGCGGTGGAACACCATGGCGCGTTTCGTGGGAGCGTACTGGCCTTATGGCGTCTGGTGCGCTGCCAGCCCTTTGCGCGCGGCGGTTATGATCCTGTGCCACGGGTGGTGGACCATCGCCAGAAATGCGACTCAATTCTGCATCCATCGTGCGATCCCAAGCTAAACATTGACTACTGGCAACCCAGAACTGGGAACTGAGAGCTGCTTCTTATGGCTGAATACCAACACCGGCCCGATCAGGGCGCTATGGGCGACAAAAACTTCCTGTTGTACATGGTGTTGGCATTCGTGCTTGTGATGGCGCTGAGTTCGCTACTCACAAAAAATCAGCCGCCACCACAGCAGCAGCCCACGCAGCCTGCAACCCAAAGTCAGCCTCAACCAACAAACGCCGCTCCCACGGCCAAGGGTCCATCTCAATCTCCTGTGGCTATCAAGCAGGCACAGTCTGAGACAGAGACAGTGGTAGAAAATGGCTTGTACAAGATTACCTTCACGAATCGCGGCGCGCAGGTAAAGTCGTGGATGCTGAAGAAGTACAAGGACGATAAAGGCAATCCTCTCGAGCTGATTAACGCCACTGCCGCGGCAAAGATGGGATTACCGCTTTCGCTCTGGACCTATGATGCTGAATTGCGTAAGAGGCTGAATGAGGCGCTCTATATTGCTGGAAGCGCCGAGAAAGAGAGCGGCCGTGGCACGCAAAGTCTGGACGTGAAGAAAGACAGCGCTCCTATACTTCACCTGGATGCACCCCATAGTCTTACCTTCGACTATGCCGACCAGGATGTGGTTGTTCACAAGCACTTCAGCTTTGACCACTCCTATGTGGTGAAGATTGAGACTTCGGTCACGCGCAACGGCCAGACTGTGCTGGCATATCCTGTGTGGCCTTCTTCACTGGGAGATCAGCAGACACCGGCCGGCTACGCCACTGGACGCATGGTTTGGCAAACACCAGAGGGCATCCAGCGGCAAGCGGCATTCGAGAAGCATTTTTTCAAAGCGAACTCCTGGGTGTCAGACGGCAATACCATTCCTGGTCCGTCCTATTGGACGGGGGTCACCGACCAATACTTCGCCGCGGTTTTCATGCCGGCGAATCCGCAGTCATGCATGATGGTGACGCTGCACCAGCCGATCGAGATCCCTAAAGATCCAGGCAATCCGAAATCGACCGAGAAAGAGGTCGTGCACGCGTTAGGCTTGGGCATAGCGAATCCCAGCGGAACTACCCAGGCGGAACTTTTCGTCGGTCCCAAGGCCGTGGATGTGCTGGACTCGGTACGGTCCTATGGCTTGGATGGCGAACCGGGCTCGGGATCCAACCTCGAAGGAGTCATTGATTTTGGAACCTTCGGCTGGTTTGCCAAGTTGCTCTTCCGCGCGCTCAACTGGACGCATGACCACCTAATTCCCAATTGGGGATGGGCCATTGTCGTGCTGACTTTCATCATCAATCTGGTTTTCCTGCCCTTGCGCCTTACCCAGATGAAGACTTCGCTCAAGATGCAGAAGATTCAGCCCCTGGTGCAGACCATCAACAAGAAATATGAGAAGTACGGACTGCGCGACCAGGAGAAGCAACAGCAGAAGCAGCAAGAGCTCATGGCGCTGTATAAGACCGAAGGCGTGAATATGTATAGCGGCTGCTTGCCGCTGCTGTTGCAGCTTCCCATTCTGTACGCGTTTTATGCCGTGCTGGCCAATACGGTCGAGTTGCGCCAGGCGAGCTGGCTGTGGATTCACGACATGAGCGCGCCCGATCCCTTGCATCTTTTGCCCGTGCTTACCATCATCTCCATGGTCATCGTGCAGCGCGCAACGCCGCAGCCGGGTATAGACGCCGCCCAGCGCCGCATGATGAACATCATGATGCCCCTGATGTTCGGCTTTATGACCTGGGCCGTGGCCGCCGGCCTGGCGCTCTATTGGGCAACCAGCAACCTTATCTCACTGGTGCAACAGTGGGCCATGAACCAGACCCCCCTGGGCCGAGAGATTAAGGAACTGCAACTCAAACGCCTTCGCAAGAAAAACAAATAGTAAAGAGCGGCTCACGCTAAACGCGAATGATTCTGGCTGATGAATGTGTAGAATGCTTTCTACATGAGGCAAAGTACCAACAATGGCCCGGTCTAATCGCGCGGCAATCGGCGTTAATCTTCTTTGGCTGGCGTTAATCCTCGATGGCGTGGCCACTGTGCTCGCGTGGCACCGCGTCTCTCCCGGCTTTGCCCTGGCCCGTCTTCCCATCTTGTCAGTAGTTGGTTTCGTGATCTGGTGGTTCATTACCGCCGAAGTGGTGGCGGGCCGCACCTGGGCGCGCATTGTGTATCTGCTGTTCACGATTCTTGAGGTACTTACCGTGGTGGGGATATCGTGGATACCGCATTTGGCAGATTTGATGTTAGGTCCTGGAGGGATGGGCGGCTTGCTGGCGGCTACCAAACTGGTGCTGCAAGTGGCCGGCATCGGCATTGTGCTCACCAACCCAGCGTATGGGACAAGAACGTAGATAAGTATCTGTGCCTCATGGTTAATCAGGTCTGGCACGGCCCGAACATCTGAGGCAGAAAACGCGGCCCATAGTAAAATCGAACGGCATGCCCATTGCTGACAAAGTAGCCGCTGCCCACAAGATCAACGACCTGCTCAAAGGATTGATCGCCACCGGCGGGTTCAAGCTTAAATACCGCATCACCGTCGATCCACAACTGGAGGCCGCCTTCGAAGACGTCCCTGAGATCCTGGTGGAATTCGCCGGCCCTGACAGCGGATACATGCTTGACCGTGGGGCCGAACTGCTACGCTCGTTCGAGACCCTGGCCTATGAAAGCCTGCGCCTTGGGCCGGATGAGCACACCAAGATCAGCTTCGATTGCCGCGGTTACCGGGCGGCACGTATGCAAGAGCTGCGCACAGCTGCCGAGGTGGCGGCCGAGCGAGTCCGTAAGACCGGCATGCCCTACCAGTTTGGGCCTATGAGTTCGCGCGAGCGCCGCATTGTCCACCTGGCATTGCGGGACCAGAGCGACCTCAGGACAGAAAGCGCGGGGGAAGGCCCGGGACGCAGCGTAGTGGTCTATCCCAAAGATTACGACGCCAGCAAGAAGCCGGCACCTGCGCCGTTTGCGCGCCGGCGCCGCTAGCTGGCCTGTGCTTCTGGAACTGCGCAAATCAGCAGCCACATTCGCTAAACTTAATTATCCATAAATTCGCTTTTTATTCGCTTTCTTTTGCCCCGAACGTGTATAATGCGGCAATCGAATTAACGAATGAAGGAGCTCTCCCATGGCAACCACCGACGAACGCGGCAAAGCAATCGATCTGGCACTCTCTCAGATTGAAAAACAATTCGGCAAAGGCTCGATTATGCGCCTGGGGTCGAGAGAGGTTCTGCCTATCTCGGTGATTCCCACGGGAGCCATATCTTTCGATGCTGCCCTGGGAGTGGGCGGCTTTCCCCGCGGACGCGTGGTAGAAATCTTTGGACCGGAATCTTCCGGCAAAACCACTGTCGCCCTGCAGGTGGTGGCTGAGGCGCAAAAGGCCGGCGGCATGGCGGCTTTCATTGACGCCGAGCACGCGCTTGATCCCATCTACGCCAAAAAACTCGGGGTGGATGTAGACAATCTCCTGATTGCCCAGCCTGACTATGGCGAGCAGGCGCTGGAAATTGCCGAGACCCTGGTCAGCTCGCGCGCCATTGATGTCCTGGTCGTGGATTCGGTGGCCGCCCTGGTTCCCAAAGCGGAAC
>DASREY010000004.1:0-4807 GCA_035651775.1 Terriglobales bacterium | reverse complement strand
TCCGGTAATAAATGAAGCCTCGTTCGAACACAGGAACAACGCCAGCGAGGCTACTTCCTGGGGCTGGGCCATTCTGCCGATGGGTTGGGAGCGGGAGAGTTGTTCCAGCATCTCCTTCTCGTGCCCGGGATAATTCTTTTTCACAAACTGGTCCACAAACGGTGTGAAGACGCGCGCCGGTGAAATGCAATTGCAGCGAATGTTGTAGCCCACGTAATCTTTGGCCACAGAGAGCGTCATGGAGAGCACCGCGCCTTTGCTCATCGAGTAAGCGAAACGATCGGAAAGCCCGGCCGTACCCGCGATGGAGGCCAGGTTCAAAATCACCCCATTGCGCGCTTCTTTCATTTTCTCGATGCAGGTGAACATGCAGTTGTAAACGCCTTTCACGTTCACACGGAAGATGCGGTCAAAATCTTCTTCGGTGGTGTTTTCCAGCTTGCCGATATGGGCAATGCCGGCGCTATTCACCAGGATTTCAATGGGCGCTTCCTGCTGAATCTTGTCGAAGGTGTTCTTGACGCTCTCCCGCCGGGTGACATCGCAGCTATAAGCGGTGGCTATGCCGCCGGTCTTGGTGATCTCGACAGCGACTGTCTTGGCCAGGGTTTCATCCAGGTCGACAATATAGACGCGCGCGCCGTGCGAGGCAAAAGTCTCAGCAATGGCGCGGCCAATGCCGCTGGCGCCGCCGGTGATGGCAGCTACTCTGCCTTCCAGCCTGAATGTCCCGTTAGTGTGCGCGTGCTCTTTCAGAGGGAAACTCCTCTCTTCCAGGGAATAAAGTCGTCTTGTCCGAGTTGTTCGGCTTTGGTCAGTATCTCGCCGCTGGCAACTTTAACCACGAGTTCCATAATGGCTTCGCCCATCTGCTCGACGGTTTTTTGCCCGGAGATGACAGGGCCGGTATCGATATCAATAATGTCTGGCATGCGCTGCGCCAGCCTGGTGTTGGTGGAAACCTTGACCACGGGCGCTATGGGATTGCCGGTCGGCGTTCCCAACCCGGTAGTAAAGAGCACAATACTGGCGCCTGAGCCAACCTTGCCGGTGACAGCCTCAACATCGTTGCCGGGAGTGCACAGCAGGTTCAATCCGGGTTCGGTCGCGTATTCGGGATAATCAAGGACCGCAGCCACCGGTGACGTGCCGCCTTTCTTGGCCGCTCCGGCCGATTTCATCGCGTCGGTGATAAGGCCATCGCGAATGTTGCCGGGAGAAGGATTCATATCGAATCCGGAATGTACGGCCTCGGCCCGCGCTTCGTAGGCGCGCATCAACTGCAGAAAACGCTTGCCCACTTCATCGCGCGTGCTGCGGTTTACCAGCTCCTGCTCGACGCCGCACAGTTCGGGAAATTCCGCCAGGATTCCTTTGCCACCCAGCGCCGCCATAATGTCAGCCACATGGCCAATGGCAGGGTTGGCGGAGATGCCGGAGAATCCATCGGATCCACCGCACTTCAGGCCGACCGATAAAGCCGAGAGTGGAGCGGGGGTGCGTTCAGTCTTATTGGCTTCAACCAAACCCAAAAAAGTCTGGCGGATGGCCTGCGACAGCATCTCAAATTCTGTTCCACTTTGCTGCTGCTCAAAGATCAGCAATGGCTTACTGAAATTAGGATCGCGTTTCTTCAGCTCTTCCTGCAAGATCGGCACTTGGGCATGCTGGCAGCCCAGGCTCAGGATCGTCGCCCCGGCGACATTAGGATGGTGAATATATCCGGCCAGCAGGCCGCAAAGAGCTTGGGAATCTTCGCGCGTGCCGCCGCATCCACCTTCGTGAGTTAAAAATTTAATTCCATCGACGTTGGGGAATACTCTGCGACTGCGGGCTGCTTCAGGAGTGGGCTCGCCACGGAATGCTTCAATGTCTTTGATTTTGCCCGCTTGATAGAGCTTGACCATGTCCGCAACCTGGTTGCGGTAGGGCTGAGGAGCGGCAAATCCTAATTCCTTTACAAATGCCTCTTTGATAAACGCGACGTTCCTGTTCTCGCAGAACACCAGGGGAACAACCAGCCAGTGGTTGCGCGTACCCACCTGGCCGTCAGAGCGGCGATAGCCCATGAAGGTCTGCTGTTTCCAGTGAGAAACATCGGGGGCGGTCCAGTGATAACTTGCCGTCTTGCCTTCGACCGCGGCAGCATCATGACGCGTGTTGCGGGTGGTAATCGCCTCGGCTTCGCGGATGGGTTCAGCCGCGCGGCCCACACGCACGCCATACATGATGACAGCGTCGCCTACTTTAAGTTCCTGGGTGGCAAATTTGTGCTTGGCAGAAACATCGGACTGCAGGGTAAATTCTTTCTCGGGCGTATGAATGGTCTCGCCCTTTCGCAAATCTGTGAGCGCCACCAGGACATTATCCTTAGGATGGATCTTCAACACTTTGGCCTGCGCCGCGTTGGCAGCGGGCATGACGTCACGAACGAGTTGGGTTGTCTTGGCTATGAGAGTCTCTCCCTATCCGCCGGCACCTTCGGCAAACTTATCGTCATATTCCGATGATAATGCAGCCGCTGCCGGGAACGATAGGACGGGGCATACCATTAATTTTACATACTAAAATATTGCTTTTATGTTGTGCGATGAGAGATTGTCACGGATGCAACAAGCGTGTCAACATGTACGCCGCACAATTCGTACCTACCTGGAAAGGCTTCCCGCGAAGCGGGACGGAGGAGAAGAGAGGATGAAATGGTTTCGTCAGCTCGGTTTGGTTTCAGGCACGTTGGTTCTGTTGCTTTTAACCCAGGCGTCCGCACAGGATTCCAGCAGTCTCGAGAGGCTGGTTTTGGCCCAGGCCCAGGCTCCGGCGCAGCCCGCGGCACAAGCGGCGCCGCAGAGCACCTCCGCGCCGCAAGATGATTCAGCGAAGCTGCGCTCTGACTTAAAGATGGCGCAGGATAAGCTGAAAGACTGGCCGAACCTGGGCCGCTATCGTGACGCCAATGCCCAAATCCAGCCGCCAGCCGCCGGCGAGAATCGGGTGGTCTTCATGGGCGACTCGATCACCGATGGCTGGGGACACAATGACAACAGGTTTTTTCCCGGCAAGCCGTATATCAATCGCGGTATCAGCGGCCAGACAACACCGCAAATGCTCATCCGCTTCCGGCCAGATGTAATCGCACTGAAGCCCAAAGTGGTTGTGATCCTCGCCGGGACCAATGACATTGCCGGCAACACTGGCCCCAGCACGCTGGAGGCGATCGAGGATAACCTGACCTCAATGGCGGAGCTGGCCAAGGTGAATGGGATTCACGTGGTGCTGGCCTCGCTGCTGCCGGTATGCGATTACATCAAGCCGCAGACGGCGCGGCGGCCTCCGGAGCAAATCATTGCACTCAACGACTGGATGAAAGACTACGCCACCAAAAATGGATTAGTTTATCTGGATTATTACTCGGCTATGCTCGATGACAAGAAGATGTTCAAGCAGGAGCTGACCCGTGATGGGCTGCATCCGAATGATGCCGGATACCAAATTATGGGGCCGCTGGCGGAAAAGGCGATTGCCGCCGCGCTAAGGCAGAACGGTTCGAGCAATCACAAAAAGGCTGCAAAAAGAGAATCGAACCGGAAATAGAAGAAAGCGAGCTTAAGATAGTATCTCAGTTTGACTTGGTAAGGCGTACGGCATTTCGATGTCTGGTCAGCAGGAGTGAAGCATGAGCAAGCCAGATCGTAGTCGGGTAATCCGTTTCGCGGATGCTCAAGCGGGCATCCCCGGTTCCGCCGGTGAGCGTGCAGTCCGTGTTTGGCAGCGTGGCACCCTTGATGTTGCCTGTTCACTCCCTGTGACCCCGAGCGAACAGTTACCGCACACACAGGACGAGATTTACGTCATTATCCGTGGGCGAGGAGTGCTTTTTCATGATGGCAAGCGGGAGCCGTTTGATGCCGGCGACATTCTTTTCGTGGCTGCGGGCACTGAGCACCACTTTGAGGATTTCACGGGCGACGTCGCCCTGTGGCGCATCTTCTACGGCCCAGATGGTGGCGACCTCCCGGCGTAGGCACACCACGAGAATTCGGCAGGGTTAGTCGCACCGACGCAGAGCCGTTTTTTGGGACTGAATAATGCAGGCAGCTTTCATACCCAAATACAGCTGGAAGCTAGTGGCTGGAAGCTGCCTTACGCTCCCTTGGAAACTGCCTCTTCGCGCAGGCTTTCACGGGCGGGAAGCTCAAAGCCGAAATACTGGCTGGCGTTGAAATAACAAATGTTCTCAATCATCTTTCCGACCAGGTCTTCCTGGTCTGGGATGATGCCCGCATCCATGTCGTTCCCCAGCAGGTTGCACAAAATGCGGCGGAAGTATTCATGTCGCGGATACGACATGAATGAACGCGAATCCGTCACCATGCCCACGAAGCGCGAAAGCAAGCCAATATTGGAGAGCGCGTTGAGCTGCCACTCCATACCTTCTTTTTGATCCAGGAACCACCAGGCGGTGCCAAACTGGATCTTGCCTGGGACCGTGCCATCCTGGAAGTTACCTGCCATGGTTGCAAACAGGTAATTGTCGGCGGGGTTCAGGTTGTACAAGATCGTCCGGGGAAGAGCGTTCTCCCGGTCGAGCCGGTCGAGGAAAATTCCGAGCAGCTCGCCCTGGGGCCAATCGCCGATGGAATCGAGGCCGACGTCAGGCCCTTTCAACATGCGGGTGTTGGCATTGCGGTGAGCTCCCAGGTGAAGTTGCTTGGTCCATCCTTTTTCCGCATCGAGATGCCCGAAGAAGATCATCATGAACGAGGCAAAAAGCGATTGCTCCTGAGGCGTGGGGGCCTCCCCGGCATGG
>DASREY010000003.1:0-7588 GCA_035651775.1 Terriglobales bacterium | reverse complement strand
GCGAACATCCCTGCCGGGCCCGCACCCACTACGAATACAGTTTTCACCGAGGTCTCCTGATTAAAATGCTCAGTTTTGCCCCTATAACAGTTTAGCTTTGACTGCGTATTTCTGACATACAAAGGTTTTTTAGGCAAGAAGATCTTAGAACAATGACCCGGCTTAGGACGTGACGAACGTCACAAATGCGGTTGCGCCCGGCCGGCTTACCGCCCGGCCACCGTCAACGCCCCCGCCCCACGGATTGCATCGTGCTTGAGCGCCTGCAACGCCTGATTGGCCTGCTCCAGTGGAAACACCTGGACCTGTGTTCGTATGGGAATCTCGGCGGCCACTTTGAGAAAATCCATGCCATCCTGGCGTGTGTTGTTGGCCACGCTGCGGACTATCCGCTCGTGGTAAATCAATTCATATGGAAAAGAGGGAATCGGGCTCATGTGGATTCCGCCCAGGACCAGCGAGCCTGCCTTTTTCAGCGCCTTCAGTGCCGCCGGAACCAGCTCTCCTGCGGGAGCGAAGATGATGGCGGCGTTCAAACCGACTGGTGGGGTGTCGTAGGCTCCCCCTACCCACTCGGCTCCCAACTCGCGCGCCAGCTTGCGGTGCTTTTCTTCGCGGGTGCAAACCACGACCTTGACCTTCCAATAGTGCGCGACCTGGATCGCGACGTGTCCAGCGGCTCCGAATCCGTAGATGGCCAGGGTGTCGCCCGCCTGCAGATTGGCCAGCCGCAGTGCGCGGAAGCCGATGATCCCAGCGCAGAGCAGGGGAGCGGCCTGAAGATCTTCGAAGCCGGCAGGAATGGGATAAACGAACTGCTCGGGCGCAACAATGTATTCCGCGTATCCACCCTGCGCGGTGTAGCCGGTGAACAAAGCGTTCACGCAAAGGTTCTCATGCCCGCGCGTGCAATACTCGCACGTGCCGTCAGTACGATGCAGCCAGGGTACGCCAACTCGCGCACCCGGTCCGTATTTCCTGGCGTTGGCCCCGCCGCGAACCACTCGTCCTACGACCTGATGGCCTGGAATAATGCTGGGCAGCTTCGGCGGAAGCTCGCCTTCCACCACATGCAGGTCGGTTCTGCAGATTCCACAGGCCAGCACCTGGATAAGGATTTCGTCTGGGCCGGGTTCCGGAATGGGAATGTCTTCGCAGACCAGCGGGCCGCTGTCAACCAGTGCGGGAGCTTTGAGCACGAGAGCTCGCATGAAATCGCCTCCTCAGATGATAGAACATTGCTGAGATGCAAGCTGCTGATCGAGCATTCATGCACAGCATCCAACAGGAGCTTTTAGAGTGATATGATGAGGTTCGTAATGGGTAGGAGGAGTGCTATGAGTGGCGCACACAAAACTCCAAAGAACTACGAAGAGCGAATCGTGCGCGATCCGCAAATTTGCGGCGGAGAACCAGTCTTTAAAGGTACGCGGGTAACTCTACGCACGGTTCTTGCCAGCCTGGCCAAGGGAGATACTGCCGACGAAATCCTGGCTGATTTCAGCAGCCTGAAGAACGAAGATATTCAGGCGGCCATTGCCTTCGCCGCGGCTTCTGCGGAAGAGGACCTGCCGGTGCCGGCAGTTCCACACATTCGATGAAAATCAAGCTCGATGAAAACCTTCCACTTTCCCTGTGCGTCAGTCTCGAATCTCTTGGGCATGATGTTCATACTACCCAGCAAAGGGGCTTACAGGTAAAGCCGATCATCAAGTATGGCAATTCACGCAAAAAGAAGGGCGCTTCCTGATTACGCAGGATTTGGATTTTTCTGACCTAAGACAGTTCATTCCTGGAACGCATTGCGGCATACTGCTCGTTCGCCTTCATTCACCCAGCCGTCGAGATCTGATTGACCGAGTGACCGGACTTTTTCAGAAAGAAAATGTGGAACAGTGGGCAGGTGTTTCGTTGTCGTTACAGATCGCAAGGTTAGAGTACTCCGCCCTTCACAACGTTAGGCGCGTATGGATTCTGCGATCCTAATCATCATCGAGTTGCAACGGTTCCCTATCGACCGCCACTATCCCGCATAATTGTTTGGTACATACGATAGGATGAGTCATGCTGCCGCTTCCTCCAAAAGCTTCGAGCATCCCGATGGGCGGTACACTTGTGACCGGCGGTGCTGCATTCCGAGTGTGGGCCCCGAGAGCGACTGCCATCTATCTTCTGGGCGATTTCAATCAATGGGGAGTTGATGAGAATTTCCGCCTGCAATCCCTGCGCGATGAGACCTGGGCGGGCTTCCTGGCCGGAGTCAAAGATGGAGCTTCATACATGTTCCAAGTTCGCGGCCCCGGTGGAGAGGGACCGAAGCGCGATCCGCACACACGCGTGCTCACCTTTCAGCCGCCATTTCCCGGTTCCCGCTGTATCTTGCGCGACCCGACGGCGTTTCCCTGGCACGAGACCGGGTATCACACACCAGCGTTCAACAAGCTGGTCCTGTATCAGCTTCACGTCGGCACCTTCCGCATTGCTGCCGGAAATGCCGAAGGCAAGTTCTTTGACGTGATGGAGCGCCTGCCGTATCTGCAGGCCCTGGGCGTGAACGGTTTGCAGTTGATGCCGATTGTGGAATTCCCGACCAACTTCAGCCTGGGTTACAACGGTACGGATTATTTCAGTCCTGAGAACGAGTACGCCGAGAGTGATCCCGCAAAAACCAAGAATTATTTCGATCTTGCCAACCAATTGCTTGCCGCCAAGGGTTGCCAGCCTTATGCCAGTGCTGAGCCGTTCGCCTGCGCCGATCACCAGTTACGCGCTTTGGTTGACCTGTGCCACATTCATGGAATGGCCCTCCTGTTCGACGTGGTTTACAACCATGCCGGCGGTGGATTTGACGACCAGAGCCTTTATTTTTTTGACCAGATGCCGCGCGGCGACAACAACAACAGCCTTTACTTCACCGACCAGGGCTGGGCGGCCGGATTGGCCTTCGCTTACTGGAACAACAACGTCAAGCAGTTTCTGGTGGATAACGCGCGATTTTTCTACGAAGAGTACAGGATCGATGGCTTTCGCTTCGATGAGGTCAGCGTGATGGATCGCTTTGGCGGATGGTCCACCTGTCAGGCCATCTCTGGAACGCTCCGCTACGTGAAGCCCGAAGCCATCCAGATTGCCGAGTATTGGCCGGTGAACCCTGCGGTGGTGAAATCCACCGGCGAAGGCGGCGCGGGATTCGATGCAACCTGGCAAGACGGGTTGCGCGAAGCCGTGCGCAGCGCGGTGACGCAAGCAAGCGGTGGCGCGACCGCTCTTGTAAATATGGACCGCATTGCCGGAGCGTTGCAGTCACAGCTTCTACCCGCCTCCTGGCAATCGGTGCAGTGCATCGAGAATCACGACATTATCAAGCGTGGCGAAGGCCAGCGCATTCCGCATCTTGCCGATCCATCCGATTCGCGCTCCTGGTATGCCCGCAGCCGAAGCCGCGTGGCCACTGGTTTGCTGCTGACTGCGCCCGGCATTCCCATGCTTTTCATGGGACAGGAGTTTCTGGAAGACAAGCAATTCAGCGACGATCCCAATTCGGGAAACCTGATCTGGTGGGCGGGACTGGAAGGCGCGGACAAAGCCATGGCCGATCATCTGCGGTTTACTACAGACTTGATTCGCCTGCGCTGGCGCCAGCCTGCCTTTTGCGACGGAAATGTGCGCGCGCACTATGTGAACAATTTGGATCGCGTTCTGGCCTTCCACCGCTGGCAGGAAGATTTCGGCAACGACGTGATTGTTGTTGCCAGCCTGCGCGAATCCACCTTCTGGGATTATCGTATTGGCTTTCCCGGCACAGGCGAGTGGCTTGAGGTCTTCAACAGCGACGTTTACGACAACTGGGTCAACCCGATGATCGCGGGCAATCACGGCTCTGTCTGGGCCGATCCTGTTCCCATGCACGACATGCCGGCTTCAGCGTCGATTGTCATTCCGGCGAACGGAATTGTAGTCTTCGCCACGAATTTATCTTAGTTAGCCGCCACTGAAGTGCCAGATCGAAGCACTTGTTTACCAATCACATACCCAGCCTGGGATTTTGGCATAGATTCCGAGAGTTTGACGATGCGGATCGCGAAAGCCTTGGTTCTCTGGCGTAGATCGTTCGACATGGCCATTCGGAGAAGAATTTTAACCACAAACCAAGTATCTGCTCAAACAGCTTTCAAATCGTACTTCATTCAATCGAACTTCTTAAATCAAACGAGTACTTCTTTTGTATTCAAGAAATTGTTCACCAAAGCGTTTTGCCAATTCTCGCTCTTCCAGCGCAATCATCACTCCGCCGCTAATCAGGGCTGAAAGCAGCAGGCAATAGTTGACCAACAATCCACTGCCTACGGTCCAGGCCAGCAGCATGCAGAGGTGCGCCAGATAAATTGGGTGGCGAGTGCGGGCGTACATGCCGGTTGTAACTAATTTCTGTTCATGCTCCTGCGGTCGAAGCTCAGCTAAACCGAGAACGATATGCACCCCAAGGTTCGACCGAATACGCCGGTAAACCGAAAATCCAGCGAGGAAAAACAGCGCCGCTGCGATCCACGTCCAGGGAGTGACATAGAGCGTGACAGAGTGCCAGGGCCAAGTGGCCGCTCCGACAGCCACCCACAACAAGATCCATAACGGCAGGAGAATGCGAAACGGCGATCTGTGCCGTCGCCAGAAACCTGCAAATGGATGAACCATGAGCCAGAAGAAGGGAATGGTGGAGTAAATGATGCCTACAATCCATGCAACCAGAAGGATTGCGGTTTTTAGATCATAGTTCACAAATCGTACTTCTTAATTCGTAAATCTTAAATCGTCCTTCTCACTTCCTGATCACCGATTTCGAGCTTCCTACGTTGTCATACTGGTCGTAAGTGCGGACTATAACCACATGTTCGGTTCCAGCCGAGGCGGCCGGCAACGGGATATTAAAGTCGTAGTTTTCGGTCTTGGAATCTGAAAGCTTGCCTACCGGTTCGACAAACTGCCAATCGCCGGCGTCGAAGGAATATTCCGCACGGCGGATGGGAGAGAAGCTGTCGCTGGCGCGGAAGGTAACATGGATTTCGCCGCCATTATCCGGCGAAAAGGCCGCGTTCAGGTCTTCGATCCGCGGAGGAGTGTTATCCACCTCGAAGCGCGAGCCTTCTTTTTCGGAAGTCAGAGCGTCTTCGGGCGAGTGCGAGGGCGCATCGGAGGCGACCACTTTGATGGTGTACCCACCATCGGGCAGCAGGTCGGTATCAAAGGAGTAGAACTTGTCGGTCAGTTTTTCTCTGGTCAGCGGCTTCCACTGGGTCTCGCCATCGCCGCGATAGTAGAGGGAATAAACCAGGTCGTCGTTGTTGTCGTCGTGCGCCGACCAGCGTACGGCGATTGAATCTTTGTCGCGCATGGCGGTCGCAAAACTTTCTGAGTGCTGCTTTGACGGTTGCTGATTGTTTTCGCCGCCAAGAATGATGGGAGTGTTGTCTCCGGAAGACTTGATGCTGGGCGGAAAGCGCGCGCCCACCTGCACGATCACGTCATCGATCACGGGAGCGGCATTCTTGGAGCGATAGTTCAGGACCACGCTTTCAATGCGCGGATTTTTCTGTCCGCTATGCAAGACCGCCTTCCATTGCAGAAAGCGGGCAGATGGAGCCTTGACCACCGGGCCCTCGGGAGAGCTGAAGTTAACCTTCTCCCACGGACTCCAATTGCGGTCGGGATTATCTACATTCCCGCTGCGCGCCTGCAGCTCAAAATTGCCCTGGCCGCGCGCTTCCATGCGTCCCCACTGGGAAAACAGATGGGCATCGAAAACGTCGCTCTCGTAGCTTCCTTCCGCTTCCAGCGATGGGCCCAGGACAAAGACCTTTCCCAGATTGCTGGTAGCGGCATAGAGTACGCCGTCTGTCCCGTTCGTTATGGCTGTTACCTGGTTGGCGCTGGCCTTTACCAGGTCGGTATATTCGCCAGTGCTGCGAATGGCAAAGATGCGTCCTTTGTTGCCGGTGCCTGCCACCAGATATTGTTTTGCAGCGATGCGCTCGAAGGCCAGCGCATACACCAGCTCGTCGCGTGAATTCCATAGCTGGGTCGGCGAACCGTCTGCGGCAATCTTGTAAACCTCGGAACCACCGGCGCTTGAAGCCGTGCCCAGGACCGAAGAAGCAGTGGATGACGGGGGTGACGCGCCGGGCGTGATGATGATGGTTCCACTGGTTGCAGACGCTGGGTTGGAAGGAGGCGCGGCTCCAGGCAAGGGAGCCGGCGCCGGAGCGCGCTTTTCTCCAATACCGGCGGCATAGATGTTGTTATCTTCGTCCACTGCCAAGGCGGTAATTTCTTTTTTGGAGGCGCTATAGAGAACAAAGGCTTCACCGGAGGGCGAGATGCGATAGATGAGTCCGCTGCCGTCGGAGCCGGCCAGCAGGTTGCCCTGGCGATCGAAGGCGAGCACGCGAATGTGGGCCTCGTCGCTCTTGAAAAACACCGAGCCTTCGCCGGCCGGGCTTACCCGGAAAATCTGGCCATTATCGCCGGTGGCGACATAAAGCTGGCCGCTTTTATCGACAGCCAAATCCCAAATGTACTTGGTTTGCGGGTCGAAGAATACCTGGGCATTGCCGTTCTCCGAAGATGCTTTCTCGCTTGCTTCAGATTCTTTTCCGGCAACTGGAGCATTCTTCTTTGTTTCTTTTTGCGTTTCTTTCTGCCTCGACTCTTTCGGCTTTACTTCTTTCTGCTCGGCTGCAGGGGTAAGCTGGATCTTATATACCTTGCCGTCAGGAGAGGTGGCGGCGTACAGCACGCCATTGTGCTCGGCCAGGGCCTGCACCTGGAGTTCTTTAGGCTCGAAGATCACCTGCGACTTGCCGTCGGGCGTGACCCGATAGACGCGCGCCGGCGATCCGGCGGCTACATATACATTGCCGGCCCCGTCGGTGGTAATGGCCCACAGATACGTGGAAGGCGAGGTATAGAGCGCCTTGAATTGCGGCGCCAGCTCGAGATCGCCTTCGCTGCGGATGGCGACGCCGTGGGTCGTGCCTTTTTCAAATTCCTCGAATTTAGATTGCTCCCAGGTTTGCGTGCCTTCGGCAAAGCCGCAGACCGTTGAGAGAAGAAGAAAGCAGGGGATATAGAGTTTCATGTCTAGAAGATTGGAAGTCAACACTCTAGTGTACGCCAAAAAAGGAATTTGTATTTCCGCGCGCGGAAAAACCCCGCAGAACTGGTTGAAGGGGAGTGGCTTCAGAGATTGCGAAAAATCAATTTCTTGTCATTCCGGCACGAAGTGAAGGAATCTCTATTGCGCCGATGACTTATGGTGTGCCATCCATGGACCCTGAAAGCTCATAGGTTCCTGGTCGCGCTGCACACCGTGGGTTTTTCCGCAACCTGTTACCGCAGTCTACTTAATCGCCACGCTGATGACCTGCGAACCTGAGACCACGTAATCCAGCGGGGTAGAAGCCTCGCTGACCGCCGATTCGCCGGTTACCACCATGTCCTGCGTGCCGCGCAGGCCTTCCATGACATTCATGACCGAGAGCGGCAGGGTGGGCATGACTTTATCTTCAATCATGGCCTGTGGGTTGGGTTCCAG
>DASREY010000002.1:0-21083 GCA_035651775.1 Terriglobales bacterium | reverse complement strand
GCGGCGACTTGTACTGGGTTGATTCCAGTTGGCTGAGCAGCAGCTATACCGGAACGCCTTCCCGATACATCTGCTACCAGTTTGACCCTGCGCAGTTTCCCGATGCAGCGACCATGATTCACACCTTGCGCCAGAATCATTTCTGGTTTGGGGTCTGGGAGTGGCCCTGGGTTGACCAGGGTTGCGGCGATTTCGGCCACGGCGTGAGCAATCATTTCTTCGTGGAAAACAGCAGCGGGGCCGTTGCCAATGCCGGCGGATGGCATGGCAACAAGTTCACGGGCGCGTTCGACTATACCAATCCGGGCGCCGTTGCCTGGTGGGGACAGCTCAACCAGCCGCTCGTCAACATGGGTCTAAGTTTCTTTAAACTCGACACAGGAGGGGGGCCTCCTAAAGGCGGGGTTCTCGACGGCTCCGGCGACTACAAAACCTTGTATCGCAAGACCGCGTACGATGTAGCCGCAACTGCGAATGGCGGCCGGGGCTTCGTCCTTACACACACGCAGGGTTCCAGCAATGCCGACCAGTATCCTGGCATGTGGACCGGCGACACCACCGCATCGTATAGCGGGCTTCAGGCTGAAATGAAGACTGCTTCCAGCTTGAATAACCCTTCGCATGGACCTTTCTATTGCGGCGATACCGGCGGTTATAACCATACTCCCAATGATGATCTGTATATCCGCTGGCTGGAATACACCACCTTTACTCCCTGCCAGGAATACTTCGGCGCCAAGACGACTTCCACCGGAGCGCGCTTCCCCTGGATGTTCGGCACGCAGGCGCAGCAGATCGCGCTGCAATACTCGCAGCTTCGCTATCAGTTGCTGCCTTTCCGTTATTCCAATGCCTTGATCCAGTACGAAGTTAAGCCGGTGCAGTATGCGGTGCACTGGAACGGCTCAACCCAACTGATCAACGGTAATGGCAGCAGCCAGATCCTGGTGCAGCCCATCACATCGGCGAACGCGACCAGCGCCTCGGTCGCCATGCCGGGCGGCGCGAACTGGATTGACTTCTGGACGGGAACGGTCTACGCGGGCGGCGCGACGCATACTGTGCCGGCGCCGGAGAACCATATTCCGATGCTTATCCGCGCGGGCTCGATCATCCCGATGGGGCCGGTAATGGAGTTTGTGGACCAGGTGGCTCCTGATCCGCTGACGCTGCATATCTATCCGGCAGGTTCGACCAGTTACACACTCTACGAAGATGACGGCGTAACTACGCAGTATGCCGCCGGCGCCTTTTCGACTACAACCTTTACCTCCAACAATAGCAGCGGACATGAGGTTGTAAGCATTGGCGCTGCGAGCGGCAGTTACACCGGCAAGTTGTCCGCCAGAACATACATCCTGAAGATCAATCAGCAGGCGTCGAATCCGGGAACCGTAACCCGCGATGGCGCTACGATGACGCAGTTCTCATCGTTCGCCGCCTTTAACGCGGGGGCGGAAGGCTGGTTCTTTGACGGCACCGCCAAAGTTGTCTGGGTAAAATTCCGTATCTCAACCTCTGCTGCAACCACAGTAACGTTGTAAACGAATACCCAGGCCAAAAAGACAAGACGACGGCAAAAACCGTCGTCTTGTCTTTTTCTTTTGCGCATGCTGATTCAAGGGGTTCATGGCTACATCAGTTCTACTCGGCGATCAAGCCGCCTCATCTTCCATAAAGCCCCAATGCTTCAGCAATTCCGTCGGAACATACTTCTCATCCTTGTTCCGCTGAACCCATTCTTTCAAAGGGAGTGAATTCTTATATTGGTCCGGGGCGATGCCCAGAATAGTTACGATACGATCGAATGAAGTCGCTTTGTCCAAGGCACCCTCCTGCAATTCTAATGAAAGTGTCTGCAATTTTACCGAAGAAAAGATAAACAGAATATGAAATTACTGGCCGGATGGCCCGGCCCGAGCCCGCCCCCCAGAGCTTGCGAATCGATTAGGCTGGCAGTATCATTGCGTACTTTTCTCCGGCGAGGACCTTTGCATGACGACAGCCGCTGCGAATTCGCAAATTACCCGCGGGTCTGGCTCGAACGTCGGCCAGGTCATCGCCTGGATCGCGCTCCTGTTTGCACTTACTGTCATCGGCGCACTACCGATGCTGTTCCAAGGCCTGAACCTCACCAGAATTTCTCAATCCACACCGCATTTGCCGCTGGTCTTGATGGGTATGCTGGTGACTTCCTGCTCTCCCACTCTGGCAGCGCTTTTCGTCACCTGGCTATATCCAGGCGCTGGAGGATTGCGTTCTGTTTTCCGGCAGGCACGCGTGTGGCGCGTGGGAGCAATTTGGTACGCGATAGCGCTGATCGGGCCTGTGCTTCTTATGCTGGCGGCAAAGGCAATTAACGCTGCGCGACTCGGCGTGCTGCCCGCGCAGTGGATGGACGTGCCTTCATTTTCCGGCCCCGGCGGTCTGCCCTTCATCATCTTCGGTTCGCTGCTCGCGGAGGAACCCGGTTGGCGTGGCTTTGCGCAACCGAGGCTGCAAGTGCGCTATGGTGCGCTTGCAGCGAGTGTCTTCATCGGACTTCTCTGGAGCACCTGGCACCTGTGGTATGTGATATTGCCGGGTGGGTTGTCGAATGTCAGTGGAACTGACGCGGTGGCAACCTACATGCGCCTGACTTCGACGGCGGTGATCTACGCCTGGATGTACAACAGCACTAACGGCAGTCTTCTCATTGCGATGGTTGCGCACTTCGGGCACAACCTGGCTGCGAGTTTGATACCAACACTTGCGGATGGAGGCCAGCAACATCTCATCAGCGCGCTTCTCTATTTTGTTGCAGCGATGATCGTTGTTTTTACAACGGATGCTCGAACGCTTCGCGGCCCGAGCCTTCATGGGTCAAGTCCCAACTAACCGGCAACTCACCTCCCCAGAGAGGAAAACTGCTTGTGGGCCACCCGACCGGCGGTTGCATCGGCATACTATTTTTCCAAACGGGTTTAAGAGCAAAGGACAAAATTCTGTCGGAAGACAAAGTTATGCCAGACCCGTTTTGGAGAATGGTTTGCTTTCTTGCCTCTGCTCCGACCTTCTACATCAGCTCCTCAATAAACGCCTTGGCTGCGGCGGGTGGGACGTGTGGATCCCTGTGCACCAGCGGGCCGTCGTTGACTACCGGCTCGGAAGCGTGCAACGTCGGAACATCGTTGCGCTCGAAGAATTTCCCGATGGGGATTTCATCGCCCCACAGCAGCGATTTACCCACGGCCGCCATCCAGTCGGTGGAATCGTAAGCAGCATCATCTTCGAGCTTTTTCACTCGGGGACGGAACCACTGATACGTGTTGTCGTGATTGTAGGTAACGCAGGGGCTGAAGACATCTAAGAACGAAAAGCCTTTGTGCTCGATGCCTTGCTTAATGAGATCGGTGAGGTGCTTCTGCTCGCCGCTGAAGCCGCGAGCTATAAAAGTTGCTCCGGCGGCCAGAGCCATGGAAATAGGATTGATTGGGCCTTCGACGTTGCCGAAGGGCGCGCTTTTGGTTTTCATGCCGAGACGGCTGGTGGGAGAGGTCTGGCCGGTGGTGAGACCGTAGATCTGATTGTCCATGACTATATAAAGGAGGTCGACGTTGCGGCGCATGGTGTGGACAAAGTGGTTGCCGCCGATGCCGAAGCCGTCCCCATCGCCGCCGGTCACCAGGACGGTCAGCCCGTGATTGGCCAGCTTCACGCCGGTGGCCACTGCGAGCGAGCGGCCGTGCAGCGTGTGCATGCCATAGGTATTGATGTAGCCGGGAAAGTTGGAGGAGCAGCCGATGCCGCTGATGGTGCATACTTCATGGCTCGGAATCTGCAACTCGACCAGAGCTTTCTGCACCGCGGCGAGCACGCCGAAGTCGCCGCATCCCGGACACCAGTCGGGATCGACTTTGCCTTTCAGGTCGGTCATCGTGAGTGGCTTGGGAGGCGCTATGGTTGCCATGTTCTTTCTCCTTCTTCTGTTGTGCTACGTCACACCATGATCTCGTGCATGGGAACGGAGAGATTTGTCTTTCCGCTCAGTTGTTCCTTCACGGCTTCTACAATGTGGTGCGGCATGAAGGGTTCGCCGTCATACTTGCGGATGTTCCCGTCGGGAACGAAGCTGGTTTCGCTGCGCAAATAGCGCGCAAACTGTCCGCTGAAGTTGTTCTCTACGATGATGGTGTGCTGTGCGTCCTGCAGAATGTCGAGAATGGCGTCGCCATGCAGCGGCACAAGCCAGCGTATTTGCAGGTGATTGGCAGAGACGCCCTGCTGGCGCAGCAGTTCGCAGGCTTCTTCGATTACGCCCTGGGTCGAGCCCCAGCCGATCAATGTCACTTCGGCCTTGGGCTGCCCTTGCAGTGCAGGCGGTGGAACCGCAGCCGAAATGCCTTCCATCTTGCGCATGCGTTTTTCCATCATGGCGCGGCGCTTGATGGGGTTGGTGTACTCGTCGCTGATCAGCACGCCGTCTTCATCATGCTCATCCGTAGCGGCGGTGTGGGTATGGCCGGGCACGCCGGGAATGGCGCGCGGCGAAACGCCGCTCTCAGTAATCAGGTATCGTTTGTACGCGCCGCCGGTTTCACTTCCATTGCCGTTGCCATTGGCGGAAGTGATGAGTTCGCCGCGATCAATCTTAGGATTGAAATCCAACTGCTTGGGATCAACGCTGAGCCTGCCTTCTGACAGCAGCAGATCGCAAAGCACGAGGCCAGGACACTGGAAGCGGTCAGCAATGTTGAATATTTCAGGGATCAGGGTAAAGCAATCGCCGATGTCGAGCGGGGCGGCAATGACGCGCGGATAATCTCCGAAAGCCGCACCGAGCATCTGCCACAGGTCACCCTGCTCCGTCTTGGTGGGAACTCCCGTAGATGGGCCGGCGCGCTGGCAGTTGATGACCACCACGGGCGTTTCCATCATGGCAGACATACCCAGGCCTTCGCTCATGAGGGCAAAGCCGCCGCCCGAAGTTGCGCACATGGCGCGAACTCCGGCATGCGCCGCGCCGATGGCCATATTGACCACGCCGATCTCGTCTTCCACCTGACGAACCATGATGCCGGCCTTGCGCCCGTTCGCCGCCATCCAGTGCAGAACACCGGTTGAAGGGCTCATGGGATAAGCGCAATAAAATTTAACTCCGGCAGCGGCGCCGCCCATAGCCATGGCGGTGTTTCCGCTGAGCACAGCGTACTTCGCCTCAGTCATGGGAAGCGGGTGGGCGAAGGGCTTGAAGTTGGCTGTGCCGTATTCGTAGCCGGCGCGCGCCACATCCACATTTTCTTTCACCACGGCCTCGCCCTTCTTCTTGAACTGTTCGGTGAGCACGCTCTCCAGCGCCTGGAAGCCGATGCCCATCATGCTGAGGGCAGCGCCCAGGGCGAGCGTATTTTGCGCAACTTTGTTGCGGGTGATATCCGCCAGTTTCGAAACGGGAAGAGGACAAAGCTGCACACCCGAAGCAGCGGCGCCCGGCTTGATCGAGTCCGCATTGTAAATGCACGCCGCGCCTGCGGTGAGCAGGTTCAGGTGGCGATCCATGGTGTCCTGATTGAGGGGGATCAGCAGGTCAATGCGGTCTCCCATATTGGTAACTTTGTCAGGACCGGTGCGGATGGTCAGAAAAGTGTGGCCGCCACGGATGATGGATTGATAGGCGTTGTAGGCATTCAGATGCAGCCCGCGGCGGCTGAAGATCTTGGCGAAGATATCGCCGGGTGTGGCAACACCCTGGCCGGCCGCGCCGCCAATACTGATAGAGAAGGTTTCCCTCATAGGATAGTCTCCAAGTGAAGTTCTGAGTCTGATCCGAAGAAAGGGCTCAGCAGAATTTTTTATGCATCCTGCGCGCTACCAAGCATACACCCGAAATGCAGATAGAAGCTACAAACCTATACATGAGAGAGCAAGCGCCAGGCGGCAGAAAGAAAGGTGTGTTCTCCACGATAAACACTTTCTACGGGTGGGTGTTGCCAACCTGATGCCAACCTGATGAATGATGAACGCGGTCTACCAGCCAGGAGGCTGAATAGACCACGTCCTCGTTTGGGTTGTCGGTCCGCACGCCGCCAGCCCAACCTTGTTTAAAGACCGACAATTCACGGATTACTGTGCGGTGAAGTTACACACCTTCAGTGTGCCTCCGGGCGTGGCATTGACCTTGGCGCCCCAATGATCAAGGCTCGTTACCGTGTTCTGTTCAGTACGGAAGGCAAAATTCGAGCCTACAGTCTGCTCCGTTCCACCCGCCGGGGTGACGAAGATGGAATATGTATGCGACGTGACGTTGATGGCCAGCCGGAAGTGGAAGGTGTTGCCACCGGAATAGTGGACTGCCGAGTCTACATAACTGCCGCCATTGCGCGCCTGGATGACCCCGGTTGAGGAAAAGGCAATGATGTTGGCAAACCCAGTGTTGGAGGTCTGCGTACCTTTGGAGAGTCCAACGGTTGAGCCCTGAGCTGAGACCGACGGAGTAGCGTCGAAAGTTGCCGTGAACGTTCCAGTACGGGAAGGGAAGGCGGTGTTCAGCCACGCGCCGGTCGCGGTCGCGGTAGTGCACTGATTCGTGACTGGGTTCACGGTGAGTTGAACCGTCGTATTGTGACTGAGACTGCCGCTCGTTCCCGTGATCGTGATGGCTCCGCTTGATGCCGTGGTGGAAGTTGAGACCGTCAGCGTGGAATTACCTGAGCCGGTAACCGATGTTGGATTGAGGCTGGCACTCACTCCGGCAGGCAAGCTGCCGGTAGTCAGCGCCACGCTGCCAGTGAAGCCGTTGAGCGCGCCCACGCTTACCGTGTAGCTGGCGCCGTTTCCTGCGGTCACAGTCTGCGATGAGGGCGAGGCTGATAGCGTGAAGTCTGGCGTTACAGGAGTGTTCACGATTAACGTCACAGTCGCGCTGCTGGAGAGGCTTCCGTTTGTGCCGGTGATGGTTAATGTGTAAGTGCCGGCTGGTGTAGATGTGGAAGAAGTGGAGACGGTGAGCGTAGAGCTTCCCGATCCGCTTATTGAGGTGGGAGCGAAAGTTCCACTCGCGCCCGCCGGCAATCCGGAGACGCCAAGTCCGACACTACCGCTGAATCCTCCTGAGGGCGTGACTGTAACTGTGTAAGTCGTGCTTGCTCCTGCTGTGATCGTTTGTGAGTCAGGCGATGCGGCCAGGGAGAAGCTTGGGGGTTGGGCGGTGCAGCCGCTGCTGCTGTAACCGATGTTCGTCAATGCTGCCGGCCCAAGCCTGTCGCAAAGCTGCGCGAGATAAAGGCTGGAGGGGGTAACCAGAGTGCCGAGCGAATCATAAACCCCATTTGGCTCAGTTGCGCTACTCCCACCCGGCTGGGAGGCACTGGTGACCGCGCCAATACAGCCGATGCAGAAGTTTTCAGTCCCTGGAGGGGCCTGCACCAGAAAGAATGGTGTGGTCACGTTCCAGGCAACAGACCATCCCGTAGTCCAGCCATGACCGGAGCCAAGAATGCCGCGGTCACGATAGGAGATGCCCTGGGTGCCTGATGGCGCATTCGGTATGCTTAAGCCGTCAGAAAGAATTCCTGTCGTCCAGCGCATGTGCGGGGAAACACCGGCGTGCTGCGTGCTGGTGCAGTTGAGATAAACAATCGGCCCCGTTCCTTCCGCCATGGTGCTGAAGGGGAACGATCCCTGACCGTCAGAGACGCACTTGTTAAACAATATCTGGGTGCCGATGCCGTTGAAGTCTTCCGGACCTGCGGCCGTGGTATGTGCAATGGTATGGGGCAGAGAGACACGGTCGAGTGTGAGCTGCTTGGCGCCATGTCCGATGAAGACGCCGTTAATCGTATCCTGCGCCACGACATCGTTCGCCCATCCGTTGATGACCGCATCGAAATTCACCAGCATATATTGCGGCGTCGTAATGTCAGTGTCGAGTGGCTGTCCTACAACGCGCAGATGCTCCAATCCAACCTGCGAGATGCGGCCGGGAAATGTGTAATGCGCTATCGTACCCACGGGTGTTCCGAGAAATTTGGAATCGAAGGAGTCTGTCAGTGAGGCGTCGAGCGTGATGGTATTTCCGGAGATGGCGGCGATGTTGCGGTCAGTCGTGATATGGCTGCCGACGGCGATCCAGGTTTCGTGAGTGCCGTTGCGGACCAGATTGTTCATGTTCATGAACGCGACCCATGCCGAGGTCACGGTGCGGGTAATCAAAACCGGATCGCCGACGCTGAAGCCCGAGGCGCTGCTCACGTGGATGGTGTTGGTTCCCGATGGCACATAAGAGTCGGTGATATTCACCGAGCCGCTGGTCTGCCAGGTTCCCGAACCGTGAATCTGTATGAACAGATGAGGACTGCCGGTCAGATTTACCGTCGTTCCACCGGTTCCGGAGCCGCTACCACGCAAAACCACACCGCTGGAACCGATGGTCAGCGTTCCGTTGCAGTGGAAGGTGCCTGGATTAAGGAGCACTGCTCCACGGAAGCCGCCCGACAATGGCATTCCTGCTACGTTATTGATTGCGTTCTGGATGGCGCTTGTGTCATCTCCACCTGAGGGGTTCACGGTCACTTTAACGGGCACGTTAGGCAGGGCTACGCCGCCTCCCATATAGCCGGCTGTGGAAAAATCCATAATGCGGTCGCCATTAGGCAAAGTCTTGTATTGCAGCTTGCCATTAGAGCCGGGGAAAACCCATTGGCTGGTCTGCGCGATGGTGCTGGAAGTCAGACAGAGTGCTATTGCGAACGTGCCTGATAAGAGCAGGTACCTCGACAGCCTGATCATAATACTCGTCTCCTTAGTGGCGGGTTCAAAAGATATCTCACGGGTAAACTCTGTTAGCCCTGGTTTGCAGCCTTGAATCCTGCAAGTACAACCGCGCATGTTTTGAAGAGGCACAAAGTTAGCTCGAACGTTGTATCTTCTTTGCCGTTGATTTGGCAAGTTGATACACGTCTCAAGACGTTACCGGACCGTTAAAGGCCTAGCAGAAACTTATTGTTTTGAGTGAGTTGGCCTCTTTGCAGTGCTGAAGTTCTAATGAATTACCAGACGATCGAGGTCCGGGGCATTGTCGCGATCATTATAGAATTCGATCCTGTTATTACCTGCCTTAAGCGGCACATTAATAGAGGTCTTATCAACTTTGAGCCAGCTTTTTCCCGTGAGCGGAAGTTCAAACGGCGCGGCGTCATTCACTCTTATGAAAAAAGACCGGTTGTGGTTGAGCACGTAATAGATCGTCATTTCGTAGTTTCCGGCCTTTGCGGCAAACACATTGTTAAAAACCAGTTGATTCTGTGGCAGCTTTCCAATATGCCGTACCCGTGCTCCTCCGGAGCACCATGCACAGGGAAAAGGCTGCGCTATTCCACTCAGCATATTGCCGGCTGCCTCGGCCTCATAGGTTGTGCCGGTTTCGAACAGCGCAGGGCGAACCGCAGCAAGCGGAGCTGCTAGCGGAACCGAAGACGACGATTCGGGACTTGATGACTGCAGCCGGGAAAAGGCGAGGAGACACAGCAGAACGGACAGGACTCCTGCGGCCCAACCGGTGACAAACCAAAAGGCCACCGGCCGACGTAGCCATGCTTTCGTTCTTTCAGGATGGGCAGGAGCCACGCTTGCCGGGGAACGCAGCGGAATTGCGGTCTCGAGAAAATGGTTATCAGCCCGTTCGATGGCGAGTGGCTTTGCCAAGGCATATTTGGCCGGCGCAGGAGCAGCCTCCGCTTCAGTTTCAGGGGAGTGGCGCACAAATCGCGGAACAAATTTACCCTTGGGCAGTTCAATCCGGATGCTGGAGCCTGCCAGTTCGGTGCTGTACACTTCCTGCAGCTTCGTCCTCAGGTCCCCGGCACGGCGGCGGACGCTGGCGTCTTCTGCCGGAGAGTAGTCGGCAGGGCGGCCGAATGCTTCAATGCCGATCAGGGATTCACAAAGTTCTTTGCCGCGTCCGGCAAATTCCATCTCACAGATGTAGCGCAGAAAACTTCGCAACTGTTCGGCGCGGATGAAAGTTATGCTTTGCAGAACTTCTTTCAGCGCGTCCCGTTTTTCCGCGAGGCTGAAAGAGGCGGTTGTTATGGATGTCACTTTTTCGCGATCACCAGCGATGACTGTGGTTATTTTTTGCATACCGATTAGACGCAATTCGTTGAGCCGCCCGGCGTCATTGTTGAACGGGCGATATTCATGCAGAGAACCTGCTATGCCTTTTCGGTGGTTACATTAAGACGTTCCTCATGTCACAGTCAAGTCGGAATTCCTGAAACCTCTATTCGGAAAAACTAAAGCGTATTGTCTTTCCGACTCATCACGGGATGAAGGCGAGATCTTCCGGCAGAGGCGGCACAATGGGTGTCTCAAAAAGAGGAGCAGGGCCGTCAGGATCGATAGTCACATTTCCATCGCTAGCGAAAAACACTGCTATCTGTTTTTGAGCTTCAACCGCAGCGATCGCCGGCGCGAGCGGACCGCCAATGTTGGTGAGAAATGTGTGTGGGTTCTTGGGGAAGCCGAGACCAGAAGCAAAGGCGAGATCGTTGCGGAACAATGTGGTTCGATCGGCCAGGTCGCCGGAGCGAATGATGGCCGTAGTGGTGGGATTGGGCACGGTTTCATCGCCACGGGCAAACTGAACGATGATGCTCTTCGGGTTTTCTCCGGGCAACGGAGATTTGCGGACAAAGGGCGCCCATGCCACCGGATCGCCGGCCTGCGCCATCCACTCGCTATCGTCAAAAAACGCCTGGATCGCCATGGCGCCGGGCACGTTATTCGTTACCGGCGGTTGGTTGCGCAAGGGCTCGTTTTCGTTGAAGGAAAGTCCGCCAACATTGATCAGCGAAGGCACGCGCGCGGCCAGAAGCAAAGCCGCAAGCGGACGGAAGGTTGGACTCAGGCGTGAGATTTCACCAAACGAACCTCCGGGAACGTTGACTACACCGGCACGAACCTCGGGTTCGGCGCCCAGGAAAACAGTACCGCAGATACCGCCAAGCGACTGTCCGTAGTAATAGATGCGGGAAGCATCGAGGGCCACAGAGCCGTTACCGTCAACATCGATTCCGCCCTGGATTGCACGCACAAGCTGCATCAGGTCGGCCACAGTCTGCTGCACTCCATCACGCGCGGCAAAGCTGCTGTGCGGCGGCGCGGCGAGAAAGCCTTCGGTAGCATCGATTTGGTGATCGCCGTTCTGGTCGACACCGCGTCCTCCGGCAGGCAGGATAACGACATTCCCGTTTTGCTGGAATACAGTCAGCGCACTGAGAGGGCCGAAGCCGTGTCCAACCGTGTTGATGGCGATGGTGGCAATCCCGGCGGCGGCCATAGTTGAAGCCACGACATACGGACTGTCGTCTTTGTTGTCGGCAAACCCGTGGCTGAAGATAGCCACCGGCCATCCCCTGGCGGGCCGCTGCCCGGCGGGAAGAAATAAATTGAAATAAATGTCTTGCGTGCCCTGGACTGCTGGCACACCTGTGCGGGTGGGAACGGCAGGAATGAATCCGCCTGCGGCTTCGAAGTTCAACGCGGTGAACTTGCCAAATGCAATTGTGGCCACCGAACCAGGAACGACTTGCAATGCCGGAGTCGGCACCGGAACAGTCTGGAATGCCGGCGCGGTGGTTACCTGCTGCTGCAGGAGGATTCCCCGAATGGAACTGACGGGGAAGACCGTACGCATACCCTGAATTCCCAAATTGAAGTTGACCAGGGGCGCAGGCGCGGACTTGATCCGGTTACGGATCTTCTCCAGCGTCGCGGTTACGCTTTCGGTGGTAAACAGGGCGGCGACGGCAACATCTTTACGCGAGAGTTTTCGCATGAGGCCGGCTGAAATTTGCTTCAGAACATCATGCTGCAGCAGGCGGGAAAGCGTTTGCCGATACAGCCGTGATTGCGAATCGCTGTTATGGCGAGCATCCAAATCTCTATCTTCGTCTGCGTCTCCATGCAGGCGTTCGAAATCTTCAGAAGGCTCAATAGGCTCGCCATTGGCGCTATGAATGCCAGTGGTAACGATCAGCAGGTAATTTGCGTCCTGGTCAAGATGCTGGTCAGACTGCGCATGCAGGGTGAGAGTGGCCGGATCCCAGACAATCTGGTTAATGCCGATGGCGCGCAGGCGGGAGTCGTCCGGATCACGCAGACTGCCAATCCTGACCAGGAAAACCGTGTTGCTGTTAACCGTGTTTACGTCAATCGGACCGTCAAAAGGTATGGAGATCCGCGGCTGAGGGTTGAAACCATCGAGTTGGTTCAACAGCACGGTATCAATGCAATCAGAAGGCCGGGTTGCGCAATTCGGGAGCGGCAAATTGACGCGCAGCAAAGTGTTTTGAGCGAAATCTAAAACAGTGAAGCGGTCGCTGGGAAAAGGCGATTGCGAGGGCGACTGCAGATTGAACAGCGGATGTACGCCACCAGCAGCAGCAAAAACGGGCAACAGGACGAAACCCAATAACAAAAAATATGCAAGACGATTGTAAAAAAGATTGCAGGTCAAAGGAATGCGCTTCATGGCGGTAACACCTCCCGGGGGCAATTCGCAGACACAGAAACATAGACCTTTGCTGCCAAAGGTGTCAATAAGCTGAAAAGTATTCAGCATTCAGCCAAACCAGCATGGAGTAATGCCATCTAACAGGAGTCACAGCTCGAAACTATTACCGTCGCTTCCAACCGGCAAGTGCTACTGTCTTACCAGCAGAGCCAGGCGCGGGAAGAGGAAGTGCCCTGCGGCATCGTCAATTACATTTACCTGGCAGGTATAAAAGCCGGGCTTCAGTTCGGTCAGCGGGACATCGAGCTGGAACACAGTAGCGTGGCGATTGGGCGCGTTGATTTCTTTCGCCTCGACCAGAGGAGTTTCGTAAGCCTTGGCTTTGCCTTTAAAGAAAGCAACGCTGGTCATAACGTGAATCGCAGATTTATTGGCCGCTTTGCTATTTGCGAAGGCTGAGTCTTTGCCAGCGGGGACATTCGCCGCCACTTTGCCGCCGCCATTATTCTCCGCTACGCTGTTGCTGCCGCTGTCGTGGGCGGGATCATAGACTTCATAATAAAAATAGAGGTGCTGGCCGGAAGAAAAAACGTGGGTCACGTTGGGGATCAGCTCCGATCCATCGCGCACCAGGGGATTCTCGCCCTTGCGGCCTGAAGGCTGAATCTGGCTGCTGAGCACGACCGAGCTCATCTTTAATTTGAGCGGACTTGTTTTCAAATCGGGAATAACGATGTCGGTTTCAAACGAACCCATCTGCCCGCTCTGGTTTTCGCGCACCACAAGCTTGAGGTGGTATTTTCCCGGCGGCAGCAGAAGGCCGGCGTCGTATTGCACGTTCTTGCGCTGGACCTCGGCAGAAGCATTCAAGTTCAGCTTGACCGTATCGCGAATCTGGCTGACGGCCTGCTTGGTTTCATCGAGCACAACGCCAAGAACGTCGAGGGTTGCTTTGTCCTGATCGCCGTTGCGGGTGAAGGGAATCGCTGAGCCTGGCACTACAACCGAAACGGGAACGAAGAATTTGTTATCGGCCAGCCGGAAGTATCCGGTGGAAAGATACACCGGCAGGTCGGTGCTGGGCAGCTCAGAGGCCAGCTCTTCATCCAGTTGACGCTCCCTGTCTTCATGGGTGGAGTGCTGAAAATCCGCAGGAGCGTAGTAACCGTGGCGGTATTCGATTTTCACTCCTGGCCGGTTCACCTGCACAGCAATGCGGCGATAGCGGCCGTCGCGGGCGGGATTGCTGCTGTGATATCCCAGGACGTAATAAGTTGAAGTATCTTCCTGAACGCCGCGGAAAACTCTGCCGAAATCATTGGAGTCGAGGAAGGCCTTGCCTCCGGTATCGCCGGCGAGCGTGACCAGGGTTTCCTGGCTGGCAAAATTGGAGTCATACTGGTTCAGGCTGGCGCGCCCTGAGTATGCCGAGGTGCCCCGCAAGCTGGCCGATTGCGCCTCGCCGCCGGCCACCATGGCCTGCAATCCGCGGATGTCGAGAGTGTAAATAGAAAGATTGGCACGCACCGCCGCATTCACAGCAGCGCGCAGCTCCGACTGGTTCTCGATGCCGGTGCGATTCATACCGCTGGAGATATAAATCAGCGATTTCTTCTGGTCTACGTGCGCGAGCTGCTCGCCGATGGAGCGCAGCGCTTCAAGCCTGCGGTCGGTATTAAAGATGTTGTATTCGGTGTCGTCGGGCGTGTAGGCCTGGGCGGTATCGGGAGTGCCTTCGGTCGTGCCCGTGGCGCCTTCTTCGAATCCCTGGCCGGCCCCCAAGTTGAAAGCGTGCAGGGTTTTTTGCAGCAGGCCGTGGTCGGAGGTGAAATCCTGGTTTACCTGCAAGGAACTGCCGAGCGAGACTACCGAGACCAGATCCGCCGGCTGCATTTGCTTCTCGACGTAGTTTTCCGCCGCGGTGGCAGCGCGGTCAATCTCATCGGGCTGCATGGAACTGAGGTCGAAAAAGAGAATGATGAGGCGGCGGTCTTTGAGAGCCGTTGCCGTAACGGGATTTTGAGGTGGTGGCGTGGAAGCCGCTGTCTTTGGCGAACTGAGCAATTTGGTCTGCTCGACGTTGGCCGGCGGGAGCGCGTCCGTATTTTCTGTATCAAAGGAGACGACTTGTTGCGGCTTGTTATCTTCGACGATCGTAAAGTCGCTCTGCTTGAGGTCGCGCACCAGATTGCCGCTTTTATCGCGGACGGTTACGTTCACCAGCACCAGGTCGGTTTCCGAACGAAATGTGTATCCCGTAGATTGCTGCGAGGGCAGAGGAGGGCTGAGCAAGGCCACGGAGAGGAGGAGGGCTAAGTATTGTCTGGATTTAGGCATGGAGAGAGAAAAATCCCAGGTGGTCCGATTGAAGGCGTGGGCGGTTTCCCATCTCCATCGGAGGTCCTTCGCCTGCGGCTCAGGATGACACTTCTTAATAGATTTGATAAATGTGGTTGCCATTGAAATCCTCAGAAGCGGAAGCGTGCTGAAAGTTGCACGGCCCGCATGGAACCTGCCCTGGTTACCTGGCCATAGGTGCGCGAATCCACGACTGTGCTGATCGAGGTGAATTGGGGTGTGTTGAACACGTTCGTAGCCTGGGCGCGCAATTCCATGACGCGAGCTTCTTTCATGGGAAATATTTTGGTCAGCGCCATATCAAACATGACCGAGCCTGGGCCTTCGATGCTGTTGCGCCGGGCATTCCCAAATTGTCCAGTGAGTGGGCTGGCAAAGGCTGCCGTGTTGAACCACTCCGCCACGGTAGGATTCGGGAGCGCAACCGGCTGGCCGGTCACGTTCGCGCGCAAGGTTCCGTTGGTTCCACGGCTGATATCGGCGAAATTATTTAGAACTTGAGGCGTAAATGGCAGGCCGGATGCGATGGTCCAGTCGCCGCTCCATTGCCAATCACCCAGAATGCCACGCCAGATACTGCTGTCGGTCAGCCAGCGTTTGTCATGGCCAAAGGGCAACTCCCAGAGATAATCGGCGGTGAAGCGGTGCCGCTGGTCGAAGCTGGAGAGACCGCGCTCGGCAGCCAGATTATTCGGATCTTGCGCCACCACAGTTGCCCCTCCGCCGATGCTCGAAGCGTTGTCAATGGACTTGGAGAAAGTATAAGTGCCGCCAATGGAAATTCCGTGCTGCAAGCGTTTACGGGCGCGCACCGAGGCGGCGTGGGCCGTCGAATCGGCGACGGAAGTTTCCCAGGTGAAAGGTTGGACATTAGGATTGAGAAGGCCGGTGGAGGTGCGATTGGGAGCTTCCACCACATCGAGCCGCGTACCCTTGGTTCCGGTATAGTCAACGTTGACGATCACCGTGGGCGTAATCTCTTCCTGCACATCGGCGTTCCATATCTGGACATACCCCAGCCGGTAATTCGGGTCTACAGCATAGTTATTTGTGACTAACCCGTTTTGGGCAGGCAGAAATCCATTCTGCAAGGTCAAGGGAGTGGTGGGCGACTCTGTGTTGGTCTGGGTGAATGAAAAAGGCGGCTGGAAGGCGAGCTGCTGAATCATGCTGGCGTAAGCGCCCGTGTTGTAATTCATACCGTAGCTTGCGCGCACAACTGTCTTACGGGTTGCTTTCCATGCGATGCCAACCCGTGGAGCAAGATTGTTTCGGTCAGGGCGCACCAAAGAGACGGGAAGGCCTGTTTGCCCGGGAAGCACCGGCAAGACGGTTCCCAGTCCCGGGGTAAATATGAGGTTCGCGATCTGGTTGTGCGCCTCGGTGTAGGGTGAAACGTATTCATACCGCAAGCCCAGATTGAGACTCAGATTGCTGGTGGCGCGCCACTCATCCTGTACGAACATGTCCCAGGAGTTTCCACGGAAGTCATAATGGTTCGTTCCGAACTGCGCCGATGTCTGCTGCGGCAGGCCGAGCAGGAAATCGGCAAAATCGAAGCCGGTATTGGGCGCCGGAACCAGGCCCTTCGGCGTATTGATCAATTGCGCTGTGTTGAAGCCGCTGAAGGTAAATGTGCCGCGCGCATTGCGATCGGTCCGGATGTTGAGTTCAACGGTGCGAAAGTCTCCGCCCCAGCGCAAAGTATGTTTGCCGTGGGTCCAAACCATGAAATCGGAAAGAGAATACGTCTGGTTCTTTTGCTGCGAGGGCGTCACATCCTGAATACCGTTGAAGTTAGAAAAAGAGATGCCGGGTATTCCCCAATCGAAAGGATTCTGGGAGACCCCGCGAATCCCCAGGTTCCCGGCGATGTTTTGGTTAAAGGCATAGAGGTTGTGGGTTGAGATGCGATTCTGGTTGAAATCGAGCCGCAGTATATTGTTGATCCGGCCAAAGCTGCGAATGTAGCCCCCGGGCACATCAATGCTATGCACCGATGTATGTCCACCGATAGCGGGAAAGGCGTTCACAATCACGTTATTGCGGGTGGAATAGTGCAAGCCAAAGTTGACACTGCTGCGGGCAAAACGGCCGCCTCTGCCCCGGTCACCACCCGGCCTGTTTCCACCCTGGGTGCGGCGCGCTTGCGGTGCGGCTCCGAGCGTGCGATTGATGCGCAGATTGAAGTCATTGCCGTTGTTGGTGGTTGACGTGGTGCGGTGAAAATTCTGTGTATCGCCCGGCAAGTTGGGCAGCGGAATGAAAGCAAGCAAGCCTGCTGCGGCAGAGTTAATGCGATTTGCCGGAATCGTGTTGTTGGCGAAAGGCGTTTGAGTAGCGGGATCAAAGATCTGCACCGGCGCTCCAGCATTCCGGCCGGCAGCGACGGTTGTGGCTGAAAAGTTGCCGTTTCGTTCGTCGAGCGTAGGCACAGTGGAAAACACATCAAAAGGATTCTCGCCTACGTTCCCGTTGTAATGAACGAAGTAAAAAGTCTTATCGCCACTTTTATAAATCCTGGGGATATTCAGCGGGCCACCCACATCTGCACCGAAGCGATTTTGAAAATAGCTCGGTTTGGGATTGACCTCACCGGTCAGAGAATAGGGAGCAGCATTCAAGATTGAATCGCCCAGGCTGTAATAAATTGAGCCATGTGGCCGGTTGATGTTGAAGCGGCCGCGGCCGATCCCAAATCCGCCCCCACCACCTCCAAACCCGCCACCGCCTCCAAATCCGCCACCGCCGAAGAAACCACCGCCTTCGCCGCTTCGAAATCCACCTCCACCCGGCGTTCCCTGCTGGTCGCGAAATTCCTGCACTCTTTGCTGAAGTTCCTCACTGCTCATGCCCGCAAGGCTTGAGTTTTCTGTCGAGCCGGAAACCGCCACCGATTCAGTGGCCGAACTGGCTGCATTTCCCAACGCAGCTATGCTGGCAGATGCCGCCGGGTCATCGGTTGCAGCAGAGGATAAATCTGTTCCACCCTCGCCTGGGGTCACGGATAGACTTTGGAAGCCTCGGCCTCCCTGCGGCGCCATCTGCTGCATGAGTTGTTGGCGAGTATCTGGCGCACGCGAGACCAGGACCATCTCCAGATCAGCTTTGGCAGTGCGATTGGCGGCATTAATCGTTACCTGGGTGAAGGCGGGAGCAAAAGCCGCCATTTGCGTGCGCACAAAGTAGCTGCCATCCTCAGTGACCTGAAGCGAATAGCTGCCATCCACGTCTGTCCATGTAATTACCCGTTGACGGTTCTGTGGATTGACAGCGGTCACGGCAACCCCGGGGATGGGCATATTGCCCGACTTCACGGTTCCACGAATCGTGCCGCCTTGATTGGAAGGCGCTGAGGTCTGCGCTACCGCCATGGTGCAGGCGAGCAGTACACACACAATCAGGCTAACCGCCATTGGCTTCGCCGAAAGAGCAGGGAACCCGGCGGACTTGGATTGGAAGAGGCGTTTTGTCATCTAGATGTCTATTGGAAAGCTACATTTATGCACTGTGTTCGGATAATATGCGCTGTTTTCGGAAAACGTTTTCATCATAGCTCATGTTTACCTGCCAGCCGTGAGCTTACTTTCAAATTGGACGTTTTTCTTTCTAAAACGGCTGACATCACAATGAACTGCAAGACATTGAAACATCGCGTAAGCTATTGTCGGGTAAAGAGATGGTCAACAAGGGTAAATTTTTGTAAAGGCCATGGCGCTTCTATTGACAAGCTTTCTATCAAAGTCTCATGCTGTCTGTTTGTACATAATTTGCTCTGGACGCGTGCGCTCGGTTTTAATTTTTTATCAGGCTTTTTGTCCGATCAGAGCAGCGTGGATTGCAAGCGAACATGAGACTTATGCCAGGATCTGTGAGTGAGAATGCAAAAGGTCATTAATCCGTATCTCCCTACAACAACTTGCAGGAGCGCAGTTCAGCCTCAGGCGCAGCCGCGCCACACTCACAATGGCGGCTCATCGGTAACAACGGTAGCTCGAGCTCTTTTTTTCGGCCTTGTCGCGTTTATTGCCTTGGTTTGCTGGGGTTGCAGCGCTGCTTCCACGCAGAAGGCCGCTGCGGCAACCAGCCGACCGACTACAGTTACGGTCAGCAAGGTGCGGCAAGAGGATCTGCCGGTTTACCTTACGGGCCTTGGTTCGGTAGAGGCCTCCAACACCGTTACGGTCAAGAGCCGCGTCGATGGCCAGCTCATTAACGTGGCCTTCAAGGAAGGGCAGCAAGTCAGGAAGGGCGAGTTATTAGCGCTGGTTGATCCGCGCCCGTTTGAAGTTCAACTCAGTCAGGCGCAGGCACAACAGTTTAAAGACCAGGCATCGCTTCGCGACGCTAAATTGAATCTCGAACGTTTTACCGGGCTGTTGCCTTCAGGCATCATCGCGCGGCAACAAGTGGACACGCAGTCCGCGCTGGTTGATCAGTTCGAGGGCGCAGTCCGCTCTGACCAGGCGCAGATTGACAATGCCAAACTGCAACTGACGTATTGTCATATTAGGGCGCCCATCAGCGGGCGCATTGGGTTGCGATTGGTGGATCCAGGCAACATGGTCCACGCTTCCGATCCCAACGGACTGCTGGTCATCACGCAACTGGAACCGATTGCCGTTTTGTTTACACTTCCAGAAGATAATCTTCCCGCGGTCGCGCAACACCTGCACCAGGGCCCGCTGCAAGTGGAAGCCTACAGCCGTGACGACCAGACCAAGCTGGCGACCGGAACTTTATTGACGATTGATAACGTAATTGATCCATCCACCGGAACGGGCCGTCTCAAATCCATGTTCGATAACAAAGAAGGCACGCTGTGGCCCAACCAATTCGTCAATGTAAATCTGCTTTTAGAGGTGCGTAAGAACACAATCGTGGTTCCCAACGCCGCCGTTCAGCATGGTCCACAGGGAGCGTTTGTGTATGTGGTCAAACCCGACAAAGACAAAACAGTGGAGCTCCGGCCGGTTACGGTCAGCTTGACCCAAGGCAACATTGCCGCAATTGCCAGCGGACTTCAACCGGCAGAGTTGGTTGTCACTGATGGACAAGACAAGTTGCAGAACGGCAGCAAGGTTGATTACCAGATAGGCGGCGGCAGTGGGCAAAGGAATGGTGCGGGACCACAATCTGGAAAGCCCGATTCGGGAACGCCTGCATCCGGAGCAGCGTCTTCAGGGGCGCCATCATCATGAGCCCATCGCGGGTATTTATTTTGCGGCCGGTGGCCACGTCATTGTTGACGCTTGGTTTGCTGCTGGTAGGAATTGTTGCTTACAAACAGTTACCGGTTTCGGCTCTCCCAGAAGTCGATTACCCAACTATACAAGTCATGACTTTCTACCCTGGGGCTGATCCAGATGTCATGACCTCTTCTGTGACTTCACCCCTGGAACGCCAATTTGGGCAGGTGCCCGGGCTGAGCCAGATGACTTCCACCAGCTCTTTTGGCAGCTCGATCATCACTCTGCAGTTCAATCTTGATCAGAACATTGATGTTGCCGAGCAGGAGGTGCAGGCAGCCATCAATAGTGCGACTACGTATCTGCCGCGCGACTTGCCGAACCCGCCGGTTTACAGCAAGGTAAATCCGGCGGATGCTCCCATTATTACCTTGGCGCTGACTTCCGACACCCTGCCTCTCTCTCGGGTCGAGGACCTGGCCGATACCCAATTGGCGCAGAAAATTTCGCAGTTGTCGGGAGTGGGGCTGGTCTCCATCAGCGGCGGCCAGAAGCCGGCGGTTCGCATTCAAGCCAACCCAACCGCGCTGGCGTCGTATGGCCTGAGCCTGGAAGATTTACGTACCGCGTTGGGCCAGGCCAATGTGGACCAGGCCAAGGGAATACTGGACGGTCCCCGGCAGGCTTATACCATTGGGGCCAACGATCAACTTAGTTCCAGCAACCAATACAAGCCCTTGATTGTTGCCTACAAAGACGGAGCGCCGGTGCGGCTCTCTGACGTGGCTGCAGTCATTGACAGCGCGGAAAACGTGAAGCAGGCCGCGTGGATGAATCTTTCTCCCGCGGTCATCATGAACATCCAGCGCCAGCCGGGCGCTAACATTATCACGGTAGTAGACCGTATCAAGACTTTGCTGCCACAGCTTCAGGCCACCTTGCCTTCATCTGTCAGGGTGGCGATTCTCACCGACCGCACCCAGACCATACGCGCTTCGGTGCAGGACGTACAGTTCGAACTCGTCCTCACCATTGCCCTGGTC
>DASREY010000001.1:0-9116 GCA_035651775.1 Terriglobales bacterium | reverse complement strand
ATGCGCCGCATCCCCTTTGACAGGGACGCTAAGCCTCTGCCGCCCGCCGCTGCGCGGCGGTTGTTGCGCGAAGGTGGATTCGCCGTGCTGCGCACTGATTTCCTGTTCTTCTTCCCCAGATTCCTCCGCTGGTTGCGATGGCTGGAGCCGGCCCTGGCGGCTGTGCCACTGGGCGCTCAGTACCAAATTCTCTGCCAGAAACCTGCACATGGAGCGTAACTCGGGATTACGGCGCTGCTTAAGAATGCCAGCCTTGTATAACCTGTTTCAGGACGCGATTGGAGGAAACGCTCTGCGCCGGCGCTTTATTCAAAACCACGTACGCGCCCGCGCTGGAGATAAGGTTATCGACATCGGATGCGGCCCAGCCCAGATCCTGCCGTGGTTACCAGAAGTGGAGTATCTTGGGTTCGACATCAACGATGCGTGTATCGCCAGAGCCAAACGGTTGCACGGCGCCAAAGGCACGTTTGTGGTGGGCGACACCAGTTCCCTTTGGGACGATTTGCGGTTTCGCGATGCGGATATTGTGATCGGGTTGGGCATCCTGCACCATCTGGATGACGACGAAGCGGTGCAGTGTGTCCGTTTCGCGCACAGGGCACTGAAACCGATGGGGCGATTCGTTTGTCTCGACGCCTGTTGGATTCCGGCTCAAGGGCTGGTTTCCAGATACATCATGTCCAACGATCGTGGGCAAAACGTACGAACCGAAGAGAGATACTGCGAGCTCGTGAAACAGATTTTTAACAAGGTAGAAACATCGATCGATACCAAACCGTTGCGGATTCCCTATGTCACCGTGGTCCTGGAATGCCAAAAATGAAGCCGCCGGCTCACAGATCGCCGGCGATGGCCGTGTTGTCACAGTGCCCCTGCGTCTGGCTACTCCCGGATTGACCGAACAATCTCGATCTGGCCAGATGCAAAATTCCCACAAGCAGTAGAAGCGCAAAGGTTATTCGTTGCAGAATTAACAGATACCAGAAAAGCGTGGGCCGGTACTCGAACTCGACATAATTGCGCCCAGCTGGCAACGCCACCGCAGGTTGCACAAAGTTTGCGCGCAACACCTCTACCGGCTGAGAATTAACCCTGGCATGCCAGGCCTCGTTCCATCGCTCGTTCAAGATCAGAAGCCCCGGCTCCGTAGAATTGATGAAGATAGCGCGATAGTTGGGCGCGCGAATGATCGGTTCAACCAGGTCTGATGTTACTGTGGCAGGGGAATCTTTCCTTCTCAGCGCTGCCAGAAATCGTGAAATGGCCGGCCGCTTGGATTTTTCCACCGCCGCGACGTGGTGATAATCGAAGCCGCCAGACATCTCTCTTACAAAAACCGTCTCATCTTTGACTGCGAGCGCCTTGTGCAGCAGGGCGTATGGTCCCATGGCGTCCGGCACCTCATACACACGATATCCGCTCTCAGTGAATAAAAGTTTCGCCCTGGGATCGCCGGGCATGACGCTGCCGCCACAAATGAAATACTTGGCACCTCGCAGCTTGCGCAGGCCTATGGGTTGTTCATCGAACATTTCACGAAACTGATCGTAGGGTTGCGGCGTGAAATTCATGTAAAAGCTGCGAATTCCATAGTAACTGGCATTCGCTGCCCAGTTCGTTGGCCCGATTTGAGTTCCAAGAATAACGACCCGATAATCCCCGATATCAGGTAACTGCGCCAGCCGACGCAACACACGATGCGAGGCGAGGTTGTCATCGAGCAGGTACTGGGAGACGCTGAGCGGTTGGGTGCCCGGCGGCGACAGGACAGACGCCAGACACGCCAGCAACAACAGCCCATTGCCAGCAAAGCCTTCCAGCCGCAAAGGAGACGGCAAAAGGAACCATCCCAATGGCAGCGCCCCCAGCACCAGCCAGCCCGTGGCTCGCCAGTGGCGATCAAAAACGAGAGCGAGCGCGAAAATCAGAACGCCCAGGCTCATGGCAACCCAGAAGACAAGCCGCCATCCACCCTTAAGCTTCAGCTTTTCGGAAGCCACATCCATTATCACCTGAAACCCAAGGCCGGCAAACAGCGCTGTGAACAGCGTAAAGACGGTCAGGAATCGGCTTGCCTCCCGAATCCGATTGAGGAGTGGAACGTGAAAGTTGAGGTAAGCCACCCCAAAATACGTGCCAAACGCCGACAGCAAAAAATAGATGGCGATCGCAGCCGACGTCACCAAAACAAATCGCATCAGACTGCCATGTTGCGAATAGGCTATAACACACAACAAAACTCCCATTAGAGCAAACGGGCCAACATACAGGCCGCCCAAGGGAGCGATCTTGGATGGATCAAAAAAGAGGTGAATCAAAGCGGACGGCGATAGTTGGTCCAAATAAAAATTTGTCCACGGAATTGACGCGTGCCCCATCACCTGAGCGTGCTCCCCTATATGGCGGATCATCCCGCCCGTGGCCAGCCACATTGGGACAAACGCAACCGCGGCCAGTCCAACAGCTGTGATGACACTCATTCCGACGCCGATAACAAAACGAGCGGCGGCGGCGGCGTCCCGTCGCCAGCGCCAGACTCCCGCTGCAGCCACAAACACCGCGCAAACAAATGCCGATTCAATGAGCGGCTGCGAGGGACTGGCCGTGCACATAAGGCCGGCTGCCAAAGCAAATACGGCGACACTTCCATAAGATAACGGTGAGCGCAGCAGCAGAATCAATCCGGCGATGAGCAGCGGAAACCAACTCCAGGCAGCAGCAACGGTGACCCAGTTGGCGCAGACTTCCGTATTGCTGCTCACCAGGCCCACCGTGGCGCCGCACAGCGCAGCGAGCCCTCTTGCTCCAGCAACCCGAAGCAGAATATAAAGGTTGAGATACAAAATCAGGCTTTGAAAACAAGCGACATGACTCAACGTGTAAAGCACCTCGATCGCCTTCCCATAGTTGACCAAGCCAAAAAAGTAGAAGGGGTAAGTGGCAGAAAAATGCGGCGTTTGATAAAGCGGAAAGCCACCCAGGAGCGTGTCCAGCCAGTAGGGAAAGCTTCCCGTCAGCGCGATTTCCGACGCCCGCGAAAAGACTGGGCCGTAAACCCACAGGTTGTCCTGGAACGGAGCGTAAACACATCCGTGCGCGAAGGCCGGCCAAAAACGCAATCCAAAAATTACCAGCATCAGAATGATATAGATGCCGTCTTGTTGCCAAAAACGGACAGCTGTAATCGCGCGCGACTGTTGCATAGGCTTGCGGGAAGCCTTGACCTCGATCAGCGCATCGTCAACGGTCTCATTGCAGGAGACTTTGCGAAATCCTTCCTATCTGATTCCGAAAGCCTTCGGGGATGGTGTCGCAACGGGACGTGTTCGCGATTTATAGGCGTGCAAATTCCCGCCGTTGCGGCATAATGAAGTTGGTTCGATTAAGCAATGTCATTAGCAGTTGCCGATTGCCGCCGGCCGAACGGTTCATCGCGAAAAGAGCAGATGCATAACCAGAACTCCTCAAATCTGTTTATCCCTATCGATAGCTCGCCGTGACCGCACACTTTCAAAAATGACGCGACCCGACTTAAGCATCGTGATTCCGTTTCTGAATGAGGAACGGGTCCTGCCGCTCTTGCAAGAGCGGCTGCAAAATTTGGCGAATCGTCCTCCAAATTGGGAGTTGGTTTTCGTCAGTGACGGCTCGACGGATGGCAGTCTGGACCTGGTTGAAACCTGGGCGCGACGCGATCCCTCGGTGAAACTGGTTGTGCTTGCGCGAAACTTCGGCCACCAAAACGCCGTCTCAGCCGGTCTCGCGTACGCGTCGGGAAACTGTGTGGCAATCATGGACGCAGATTTGCAAGACGAACCGGAAGTCCTTCTGCAAATGTATGAACTGTTGTTGCGAGAAAAAGTGGACATCGTCTATGCCGTGCGAAGCAGCCGGCGGGAAACAAAGATCAAACAGCTTTTTTATTATCTTTTTTATAGACTCTATTGTTTCCTGGCAGACAGCCCCGTGCAGGCGGACAGCGGCGACTTTTGCGTCATGAGCCGGCGCGCTGTGGAATTGTTGCTCAGTCTGCCTGAAAAGCTGCGGTTCGTGCGCGGGCTGCGAGCCTGGCTCGGGTTACCGGCCAAAGCATACTCCATTTCTCGCCCCGCTCGCGCTGCGGGCAATCCTCAATACTCACTCAGAAAGCTCATAAAGCTGGCGTTCTCCGGGCTCACCTCCTTTTCCACGCGTCCGCTGAGGCTGGGGCTGGTATGCGGCAGCCTGCTTTGCCTGGGCGCGCTCATCGCGGCCTTGGTTTACGTGGGGCTTGCTCTGTTCACGAACACCCACGTGGCTGCGCCCGGTTTTTCAACGCTGGTAATCATTTTACTGTTCTCCAACGGCTTGATCTTTTTTTATCTGGGCATCCTGGGGGAATACATCGGGCAAATCTTCATGGAAGTGAAGGCGCGTCCGGCTTACATCGTGCAACGAACAGTGAATCTCGACAGCCTGGAAGACAACGATGAGCAACGTTGAAGTGCTTTCCCATCCAAAAGCCGTCTCCATGGCCGATGAGTGGTTCCAGTTGGCCACGGCGGATCATTTTTGGATGCAGTGGCGGCACTGTATGGTTACGCGGGCCATCAAACAGGCCGGCGTGCCCGTGCGACGCGCCCTGGAAATCGGATGCGGCCACGGCGTCGCCCGAGAATTGCTGGAACGCGATTTCGATTTCGCCGTGGACGGGTGCGACCTGAATCAGAAGGCTTTGGAGATGGCCAGACCGGGGCGAGGCAGACTCCTCGTTTACGACGTGCTCGAGCAATCCTTGCTGGGGCAATACGACGCCGTGTTTCTGCTGGACGTTATCGAGCACGTCTCCGACGATGTGGCGTTTGTTCAAGCTGCCTCGCGTCATCTGCGACCTGGCGGGCTCGTCATCATCAATGTGCCCGCCCACCGCCGGCTGGCGAGTGATTATGACCGGATTGCAGGCCACCTCAGGCGGTATTCGCGAAGGCGAATGGCAAATCTGCTCCGCCTTTGCGGAATTCAGCCCGGCGCCATCTGGCAGTGGGGGCTCTCGATGGTTCCGCTGCTGGTTGCACGCAAAGCGCTTCTGGCTTCAAACAGAAGCAACAGCTCGGAAACTGTGCTTCGGCATGGTTTTGTGCCACCTACACGAACAGCGAACCTGCTCTTACACGCGCTGAAGAATTTGGAAACCATTTTGCCGTTCCCGATGCCGCTTGGCTCTTCCATCCTGGCCTGGGGAACTGTCAGTTGCTTCTCACACAAGGATTAACCGGTCGCTTTCGCAGACGCCGCTAACCGGCGCGCCAATCGATTAATGTTCACTCCGCAGGAACGTCACATCCAAAAGGACGAGGCGCCAGGATCCGACCGGTTGTCGCCATGGTTGCGAACGAGAAATCGATGGCTATCCAAAGGGCTTTGGGGGTTGTGCGTGCTACTCGCGCTTTTACCCGCGCTGTGGCTGCTCAACCACCCGATGCCCGTAGCATGGTTACGACCGCTTTGCAAAGACACGTATAGCGTCCTATTAGCATGCGGGGCGGCTGCCGCTTTGCCCCTTCTATGGCGCCAGAAAGGCATGAGCGCCTGGTCATTGGCAGTCATATCCGTCGTGCAAGCTGTATTTCAGGCATGGTGTTATAATACCGGTTCTCATCCCGCCGGGAATGAACTTCAAATTTGGGGCATCCTGCCCAGCACCGATTCCCAATTATATTTTACCACGGCTTCTCAGTTGCTTGATGGTCAGCGCATAGCGGTCATGTTTGGGAGCAGACACCCGTTTCCCGTGCTGTTTGCCCTTCTTCTCAAGATTTGCGACTACGACTTTCGACTGGTCACACTGATTTTGACCTTGCTCATGACCTTCGCCACCTGGTCGGCTTTTGAGGCGGTCCGCCTGCGCCTGGGCGGCGTTGCTGCAATCGCATTTCTCGCCTGCGTCACGATGTACATTCGCAGCCACTGCGCCGGTCTGTTTGTCAGCGAGCAGCTGGGCTTCCTCTATGGACTGTGCGCCACAGCGCTTTTGATTGAAAGCACAGCCAGGCAGGGGAAGGCAAAAGCGTGGCTGTACTGTGGCGGCCTGTTTTTCCTGACTCAGGCGCTGAACGCAAGACCGGCGGCGTACCTGACATTACCGTTTCTCGTTCTTGCGTCCTGGCCTCTGTGTTATAACAGCGGGGTGCCGCGGGGCAGAATGTTCATTCTTAGCTCATTGGCTGTGATCGCATCGCTGGTTCTGCACGTCGTGACATATCGTGAAGTTGTGACCGTTAGAGTCCCGTCGAACGCCTGGTATTGCATCTACGGCGAGCTCAAAGGTGCCACCTGGACCGACGGCGTAAAGCGGGCGATGCAACTGTTTAAAGAGCGAACCGGCGGATCCACCCCCGACTGGGAAAAGTCAATCAGGATTGAGCAACTGGTGATGCGGGATTTGAGAAATGAATGCTTGTCCGAGATCAAGCGTCACCCTGCAAAGCTCATCAAAAGCTGGCGACGGGGACTGGCATTTCTTTGGTTCAAGAATACCTTGTTTCGGGCCGATTCGGCGGAAATGCCTGCGGCATGGTTTACGGAATCTGCGCGCTGGTGCACCATCCTCGGCGCTCTGCTTTCGCTGTTCTTTTTGCTTAAGGCACAACAGCTACCGGCGAAATTGACTCTTTACTCCAGAATTAGTTGGCTGAACATGGCGGCGTTATTCGGTCTGCTAATGTCTCTTCCTTTCGCACCGCCATCGGCTGGCGAGACTCGCATCTATGCGGCGACCTTGCCGTTGCTTTTCCTTCTGCCGGCAACAGGAGCGGGTGGGCTGTATCTGCTGCTTACGACCCGGCGTCACCGGATTGAGCAAGAGAAGCAGTCACCGGTCAGCGCTGGCCCGCCGGTTCTCGTAGCGGGAGTTCTTTCGCTTGCGGTTGCTTTAGCTCCGGAATTCTTGCTGCGGATCAGATCGGTTCCTGAAAATCGCAGACATCCGGCGAGGCTATTGGTTGAAAAACTCGCGCAGCCGACTGGCGCTCCCAGCGTTTTCGACCTGCGTTTGCTGCAACGAGGCTATCATTTGCATGTGGCTGATGAAAATCAGCGCACCTGGCTGCCCGTCATCTCGAAGAAGGACTTCGACGAGCATGCCCCGGGCGAAAGATACTTTGCCCTGCGACCCGCATTTAAGCAGGTGCCACCCGGATCGGAAGTAGTCGTGTTACCCTACTGGATCCTGTTAGTGCTCGACAGCCGGGACGCTCAGGCGCGCACGTTCACGCCAAGGCCATCGCAAACAGGCCGGCTTGTTTTACCAGCAGTGTACTTTAGCAAAGGGTTAAACATTTCGGGTCTCTAATTGCTGCTCGCCTGTTGCATGGTTTGCCATCAAAGGAGACGCCGCCGGCCCAAATGCGAACAGACTTATGTACCAGTCCACGTCCTCGTCAGGCACGCTCGGTGGCTGGAACAGCGTCAAACCGTTGCTTAACAAACGCCATACAGAGAGATTGTTTTGCCTCAGAACGGAAACCAGATCGGACCAGGACACGCCAGCCTGGCTTAATCCGTAGGGCCAAAATTCAAGTAGCATCGCAATCGCAGGATTATCCGCTACGACCCGCCGGGCCCCGCGCAAGGCATGCAGCTCGTAACCTTGAATATCCATTTTTATCAGGTCAACACGCTGGCCAGGCTTGAAGTAATCGTCGAGCGCCACGATTTTCGTCTCAATGGCGCGGCGCGAATCTCCTTCAGGCCTATATGTCCTGTGATCAACATTTAGCGTTTCGGAAATATAAAGCTGACACGCGCCCGTTCTCTCGCCGACTGCGGCTTGAACCGCGCGAACATTTGGAAACCTGCGTGTAACAGACAGCAAATGCCGAAAGTTATCGGGCGACGGTTCAAAGGCATGAACGACACCGCTAGCACCCGCGCACCGGGCGAGGAAACTTGAGTAAATGCCGATGTTGGCTCCCACATCTGCGATGACCGCGCCTTGGAACAACACTTTTCTCAGAAACGCTCGCTCCATTCGATCGCTGTAAGCCTTGTAGGCCCCATACAGGGCTCGATAGACCGGAAACCCATGCCGATACACAATGTTAGCGGCGCTGCGAAAAAGCGGAGTAGCGGACATTGGCTTCACATCGGGCGGCGGAAAACCATGATCCCGCAACGAGACAACGACACAGCAGCGGTTGGCGATGGCTCCTTTTGTTGCCTCACGATTTTTTTCCCGACATCCCCGGCAGGCATGTGTTTGCACTGGAGTTAGCACAGGCGTCGCCGAAAAACCGTGTTTCGTCAAGGTGCCACATCAAAGACGTGTCAGAACTACCGTAAAAAAAGCTGCACACACCGACGGGAACCGGCGACTGAGAGCGAGATCGAGTCTGAATAAGCCGCGATAGAGAAAGTGGGGAAGAGGCAGCTTGCGGGATATGCCGCCAGTAGCCATGTAGGAAACGGCGCTAAAAGGACGGATGGTGCAGCGCGACAGATCATATCTCTGACTCAACTGTTCCAGCCAATCCCGCCGCCGACAAAATATGAGCCATGGCAAAGCGATGTTAGCTGAAGCCAGCGGTCCCTTAATTTCGCTCAACCCTGGCTCGGAGATGCCAAAATCGACGCGCTCGTGGTGCAGATACTTAAAGATGGGGGTCGATAACACGGAGAAAAAAGGCTCGGTCGCAATCACCTTGCCGTTTGGTTTCAATTTGCCGGCAGCGCGGTTCAGGAAGGCAATAGGGCTTTTCAGGTGGTGCAGCACGTTGGTCAGCGTAATGATGTCGATGCTTTCATCGCGAAGCGCATCCAGCTTGTCAATCTCGTGACAGTCAAAGACCAGATCGAGGTAGTCAAGATCAAGCACATCGCTGGTGATGACATTTGGAAGAAATTCCTTAAGCGGCGAGGTGCCGCTTCCTATCTCCAGGATGGAAAGGCCCTGCGGATTGGGGAAGTCCCTGAACTGATCCCTGTAGAGCTGGCGATACCAGAAAAGCAGATTTCGGTGGCCGGCAAGGCGACTGCGATTGCGCAACGTGGCCTCGCGATCCGTCGTTTCTGTATTTTGCAATGCGGGGGCTCTCTTCACTTGACCGCGCGCACATAGAGTGAACCGGCAAACTCGC